>SMWD01000017.1 GCA_004357495.1 Gammaproteobacteria bacterium | reverse complement strand
CAGGCGAATCCCGAGTTCGTCACCGGCGCCGTCGACGAAGCCGGTCGGACCGATGATCGTGAACGGTACGCCGCTTTGCTTCAGGTAATCCTCACCCTTGGTCTTCCAGTAGGCCACGTAACCGAAGCGCGGGTTGCGGGTGTGATCGCGCCACGGCCCGGCGCTTCCGGCGGAGACCAGCACGAGTTGTCGCACGCCGTTCGCCTTCGCCGCATCGACGAGGTTGCGCACGCCCATGTAATCCACGAACTGCGGGCTGTTCGGGCCTTCGAACTCGGTATAGCTGATGGAGCAGACGACGACGTCGGCGCCGCGCATCAGCTCCGTCATCCGCGCCGGTTCCCGGACGTCGCCGCGCACCCATTCGACGCCTTCGCCGTACAGGCGTTCGGCCCGCGCCGGGTTCCGGGTCAGCCCGCGAACGCTGTAGCCTTGCTCGCGCAAGAGGCCGACAGCGATCCGGCCGATACTGCCGGTCGCGCCCGCGTAGAACACCGTGCCCTTGCCCGGGTCGGCGGCCGCTGCCGGGTTGACGATGGCCATCAGCGCAAGCAATAACGCCGCGCTCAGTCTTGTGAATTGACGCATCAGCCTGCCTCCCCGCCGAGCCGCCCGCAGGTCGCGAGGCCGCCGGCCAGCAACTCGGCCGCGGGCGCGAAGTCGATAATGAAGACCCACAAGCCCGACTCGGGGAAATATTTCAGCGAGAGGTGCGTCGCATCGCTGAGCGTGCAGAACTGGCCGGCCGAAGCCGGGATCGGCACCTCCCGGCCCATGATGCCGCGTGCGTTCAGCATGAAGCGCTGGATCAGTGCATCGGGCGGGTCGAGCGGATCGAGTTCCACCAGCGCGGGCAGGTCCCCGCGGCCGATCGGCACACTCTGCGCCATGTCGTCGTATTGCCCCTCGGTAATCGTCGTCGGCTGGCAGTCATAGTCGGTTTCCAGGCAGTCATCGCCGACCGCCGGTGCCTGCGCTTGCGCACCGACACACGTAAGGGTCAGGATCAGGGCGCCGATGCGTCGCATTCTCTTTCTCCTTATATACAGGCCGATCAGGGCCCGCTTGCATACGCCGTCAGGACGTACTCTACCTCGGCACGCTGCCAGGTCATTTTCGCGATGATCCGGTCTTCTCCGACCAGGTAGAGCTGCGGGTCACCGCCGGCGAACACGAAATGCTCGGTCTCGAATGTGCCGGCGGGAATCTCGATGGTCTGCTTGCCGCGGTATTCGATCTCGGTCTCATTCAATTTGCCGAGCATACTGTCCGGGCCGAGCGCTTGGCCGTCGAAGGCATACAGCGTGACCTTCTGCAGCCCGCCGCGCGCGTAATCGTAGTACCACGTCGGCCAGCTATCGGTGGCGATGGGGTGGGGGACCAGAGAGAAGTGCTCCGGTACCGCCAGTGTCTGTTCGATGCGACCGCCGGGCCCGGAGACCTGGCCGCGCAACTCGTTGCCGTCGACCGTAAACCAGCCCGAGCCGCGCCACGCGCCATCGACCCAGAATGTCAGGTGCGCCTCGACCGGACGAAAGTCGGGCGCGACGCGCAGCACGACGTTGCGCCATGTCTTGGTGTGGTCGTTATAGCTGTTCGTCGATTGCAGCGTGCGACTGCCATCGGCATGCACGGTCAGCAACCAGTCTTCGTCGCCGTTCTGTTCGCCCGTGCGGGTGGAAATATAGGCATAGCGGCCGGATGCCCAGCGCTGCACGTTCGCGGCATCGAAGTAGGCCGATTGCGCGACCGCGGGACCGCCGTGCACGACGCACAGCGCGATGAAGATGCCGGCGTATCGCGAACGACGCAGCCTGGCCGATGCCCCCTTCCCCCGGTTCATTGGGGAAAGATAGCACGCCCGGTCCGATCAAGCGGTCGAGCCCCCGAATACGAGGGCCTCGCTGCGGGTGCGATCTGCGAAGCCGGTCACACTCTGCCCGGCCATGTCGGCGGTACATTAAGGTGTTTTTCGCTGCAGCGGGTCAAGCCGATGAATCGCTATCTCCTGTATGTCCCAATCGCTCTGTTCTTGAGTCTTGGTCCGACCGTGCATGCCGACGAGTTCGGTGTCGGGGTCGTATTTTCCGAAGGCGAAATCAAGATTATCAGCGGCTACTACAAGCGCGATGACGCGCTGTCACACTATGGCAAGCATCAAAAGGGCCACCAGAAAAACGGTAGCAAGGGACTGCCACCCGGCATCGCCAAGAACCTGCAACGGGGCAAGGCCTTGCCACCCGGTATCGCCAAACAGCAGTTACCGACCGGCCTGGTGGCCGCATTGCCACCTGCGCCGAAGGGCTACGAGCGCGTGATCGTCGACGGCCGGGTGGTGTTGATCGAGATCGCCACGCAGGTGATTCGAGATGTCTTGACCGACATCGTGATCGGTTAGCTTAACCTGCCGGCGAGGTCTAAATCGCGTTAGCCCTGCCTTCTTCGCATACGCATCAGCCCGACGGTCAGTAACAGTAAGGCTGCCACCGGGTATTTGACGCCGTAGACCAGCGGGGTCAGCGCCAGCCGCGTGATCCAGCGGGCGGCGTCGCTCGCGGCGAGCGCATCGGCGAGCGGTGGTGACGTGCGGTAATACAAGGCGACCAACCAGCGGCCCGGCGCGTTGGTCAGCAGATAGCGGTCACGGAACCGTCGCAGCACTTCGACTTCGGGCGCCAGGTATGAGCCGTAGGCCGCCGTCGCGATGAAGCAACCGCCGCCGCCACCGCCGTCGCCTGATGGTGCCGGTGCCGGTGCGGGCGCAGGTGCCGGCGGAGGTGCCGCGGGCGGGCCGATGCGCAGCACGGTACCGGTCGTGCCGAAGGGTGCGCCGGTCGTGCTGGTCAGCACGTAGATTTCGCCGTCGGCGTCCTGGGCAAACCCGAGGATCGCGAGCGGCAGCGCGCCGACGTCGAATGCCCGGGGCTCATTATTGGCGTCGAGATAGAACAGGTGGCCGTCGTCCGCGGCAAAACTGCCAAAATCGCCGAACAGGTAGCGACCGGCCAATGCGGCGAGCGCGCTGCCGCGATAAACGAACCCGCCGATGATGGCGATGCCCTCGTCGTGATCATATTCGGCGATCGGGTCGATCAGGTTCGCCGGCACGCCCGGGTCGGTATCCGAGACCGAGCCGTCGTTCGCGCCGTTGCCTGCGAAGAAGAACGAGCCTTCCTTCAGGTTCCAGCCGTAGTTGCCGCCGAGCGTAACGACGTCGATCTCCTCGATGTCATTCTGGCCGACGTCCGCGGCGTACAGGTCGCCGGTCTGCAGATCGAACGCAATGCGGAACGGGTTGCGAAAGCCCCAGGCGAAGATCTCCTCCGCCTGGCCAGGCTGGCCCTTGAAGGGGTTGGTCGCGGGTACGCCGTACTGCCCGTTCGCGGAGTCGTTGCCCAGAGGATCGATGCGCAGGATGGCACCGAACGGGTTGCTCGTGTCCTGTCCGTTGCCGGTCGCGCCGTGGCCGGTGCCCTCGTCATCGGCGCCGCCGCCGTCGCCGACCGCGATATACAGGTGGCTGTTCGCGTCGAATGCCAGCGCGCCGCCGTTATGGTTGAACTGCGGTTGGTCCAGGCGCAGCAGCACGCGGCTCATGGCAGCGTTCGGCGTGCTGGCCGGGTCGCCGGGGTCGGGGGTCCGAAACTCACGAACCACCGATTGGTGATCCGGCACCTGGCCCATCGGTATCGTCGAGTAATCCGCCGGTCCGCCGACCGCCTCCGACGTATAGGTGTACAGCAGACCATTGGTCGCGTAGTCCGGGTGGAATGCCAGCCCGAGCAGCCCGCGTTCGTCGTAGGTGTCGGGGCCGAACGCGCCGAGCGGTACCAGCAATCCGGACAGGTCGAGGAATGTCGATTGCGCCTCGGTCGCAAGATCGATCGCGACGATCTGTCCCGACTGATCGACGATGAACAAGCGTTCCGTATCGCCGGGCGCTGCGCTGCCGTACACGGGCGCGGCAAGACCGGACGCAATCTCCGTCAGAATGATGTCGACAGTGCCGGTCGCGATGCCAGCCGGGATGGGATCGTCCGGATCGAACGGCGATGGGGGTGCCACCACTTCCGCCGTGAACGACAGGTCGTCGACGACGATGTCTTCGGTCCCGGTATTCGCGATTTCGAAGCTCCGGATCAGGGTCGCGACGCCCGGTGTGCGGATGACGCTGTGTTGCACGTATATCCCGGTCGGCATTTCGTTCAGCAATTCGGCGTTGTTCTCGTCGAATATCCGAATCGTACCGGTGGCACCGGGTCCCGCGCTGAGCACCCAGAAACTCACCGCGCTGGCATCGGTCTCGAACGTACCGGTCGACGTCTCGCCCGGGCGTATGTGCAGGGCAAAGTCACCGCTGTGGTACTTGTCCTCCTGGCCGAGGGTCTGTGCTTGCCCTGCCGAGATCGTCAGTGAGATGGGGGAAATACCGACCGTGATGGGTGCCGTCTCGGGCGACTCGAAGCCGGTCGTGAAGGTCGCCGCCGCGAGTTCGACAAGCGGAGTGGCGGTGCCAAGCAGAACCCAGAGTGTCGCAATGACGGTGCGGCTTGCAATGCGGCGCAATAAAAAAGTTGACATCATCCTGTTCCCCGATACAAATCACTTGGGTGAGTCGGGAGGCACGTCCGCTCAATGTCTTGCTTAGGTATTCTCCGGGCCGAATAGTTCAATCGACAACCAACGATTGTTGCGGTCTGCACGAACCTCGGTCGACAGCAATAATGTCTCTTTCGTAACCCCACCGATTGACTGGTATTCCGCCGAAGCGTGAACGATCGTACCCGCTTGCGGGGCAGGAGAGCAAGTGCTGGCGTTAACTTATAGCCAGTCGCGGGTAGCGGCCGACACGTCAGTCCGTGAACACCGCCGCTTTCTTGCAGAACAAAAAATGAAGTCCGACCCCGATTCCTTCACAATGCTGCATTACCACAGAATGCAGGTTGATGCAGGATGTCGGATCATCGCTCCCTCGCAATAGATAAATCGCAACGCAGGCTCGGCCCGGTCTGGCTGAGCCCCGGCATTCTGCCCCGGAACGCGCTCACCCTGTTTTATTCCGGGGCGATGGCGATCGGCTTCATCAACCTGGTGAACCTGATCCAGCCATTGCTGTTGCAGGAACAGCTCGGCATGACCGAGGGTGAGGGTGACTTTACCGCCAATCTCTACATCGCCCTGGAACTGATCACGCTGGCGGTGGCCGCCCCGCTGGCGAACCTTTCCGACCTGATCGGCCGGCGCCCGATCTTTACCAGCGGATTCGTGATCATCTGCCTGGGCCTGATCCTGATTCCCACGGCGAGCACGGGCACCGAACTGCTGCTCTACCGGATGATCACGTCTGCGGGAATCGCCTGTTGTACCACGATGATCGCGTCGCTCATCGCCGACTACCCGCAAAACGCGGCACGCGGCAAGTTTATCGGCATCAATGGGGTTTGTTCCGCCGTCGGGGTTATCGTCATCGGCGCCGGCCTGACGCAATTGCCCAGGGTATTCACATCGATGGGTTCGTCCCCGATCGAAGCGAGCACGATGACGCTGTGGATCGGCAGCGGGCTGGCTTTTCTGACTGCCCTGATTACCTTCTCCGGCATCAGGAAGGGGCGGATCGGCACCGTTGGTGACCGGCTCCCATTCATGGAAAATGCCAAGGTGGGCCTGCGGGAAATACGCAAGAGCGCGCGGCTGCAGCTGGCGTGTGGTGCAACCGCGTTATCCAGGGGCGACCTGACGGTACTGGCTACGTTCTTCGCCCTGTGGATTCAGAAAACCGGGGCCGACCAGGGCATGGAGTCGGTGGCGGCGGCGGCAACCGCCGGCAAACTGTTCGGGCTGGTGCAAATCGCCATGCTGTTTTCCATGCCGGTCGTCGCCATCATGGCCGACCGTCTGGATCGCGTCACGACGCTGTGTATTTCCATGGGCCTGGCGGCGATCGGCTATCTCGCGCTGGGTGTTGCGCCAGATCCTTTTCATTCGGGGTGGATCTACGCGGTCGTGATACTGGCCGGTATCGGCGAGGCCGTCATGCTGATTTCGGTCCCCGTGTTAATCGGGCAGGAGGCGCCCGAAAAGTTCCGCGGTGCAATCATCGGGGTCGCGGCGAGCTGCGGTGCGGTCGGCATCATCATGACCAACAAAGTCTCCGGTCTTTTGTTCGACAACCTCGGCTACCAGGTGCCGTTTTATTTCATGGCCCTGCTGAATGGCTGCATGCTCATCTGGGCCATCGGGGTGCGCATGAAAACGGGTGATACACGAAACACATAGAGCCTGACCCGCCCGCCCGGACCGCACCCACCCGTAGGAGCGGCTTCCAGCCGCGATTCGATCATGGCGAGATGCGGCGGCTCATTCGTTGCGTACGGACAGAACCGGGCAGCTGGCCTTGCGCAGCACGGCTTCGGTCGTGCTGCCGAGCAGGACGTGTTCCAGGCCGCTGTAACCATGTGTCGTCATGACGATCAGCGCGGCATCGACCTGTTTTGCATACGCGACGATTTGCTCCGCCGGCTTACCGGTCAGGACCTCGGTCCTGGCATCAACGCCGGCCAGATGTTCCTCGGCGAACGCGGCGATCTGTTTTTTTGCATTCTCGATCAGCTCGTCCGTCGTCGGCAGCACCATGGCGGGCGCCAGGTCCAGCGCCGCATAGATCTGTGGCGGTTCGACCGCGTAGATGCAGTGAATATACCCGCTGGTCATCGCGGCCATGCGCCGGGCCCACGGCACGGCAGCCAGGGAAAAGTCCGAAAAATCGATCGGTAATATGACTATGTTGCTGTCAGACATCAGTGGGTTACCTCTGAATGATTATTATGCGATACATACTTCGGTTATTGAGTGTTCGTCGATCAAATTCAAGACAGTTTATATCCGTAAATATACCTATGTCTGCTCCGGGAAGGGCAGGGCTTGTGCGTCCAGCCGCACCCGCGCCAGCCGCGCCCGCACCAGCCGCCACATGCGAGTGTGCCGGCTTCATGCATAATGTTCCGGAACTATCGCTTGCTCGCTGCGGTCCATAGTGGGGCCGGCACAGCAAAAAGATATATCAGAGCGGTGAATCAGAATTCCAAGCAAGGCGATGTGGAGGTACGGTCGGCGGGGCGACTCGCGGTGCCGATCCCTGCGGGCCTGAGGCTCACGCCCCGCAAAAGCAGTGCGTTGACCGACTTGCTGAATGTCATGGCGCAGGGTGAATCTATCGCGATGGAGGGGGCCCGCCTGCAGGCGACTATCGCGCCGACGCGGGAGTCGCGCAAGTTCCTGCGCGTCCAGGCGCGCCACGAGCGATTCCATGCCCGTATTTTCGAGACCGCCGGGCGCTGGATTTCCGGAGGCACCGTTCGTCCGACGGCAATGCCGAGAGAACTCCTGTGCTGGCAATCGCAGACACGCGACGCCGTCAGGGCCAATGATTTCCCGACCTCGGTCCTGATCCAGCAGGTTTTCCTCGAGGGCCTGGGGCATATCCTTTTGCAGGATCTGGAACGTGGGATAATGCAGCATGGCGTCAACCGGCTTGCCGGAGTGCGACGCCTGATTCTGAGTCAGGAAGCAGAGCATCATCACTTCGGCATCAAGATGGTCGAGCAGGCGCGTCAGAAGGAGCCGGCGATCACGCGTCGCTTGCTGGCGCTCAGTGCCGGGTTATTCGAGCAGGCACACGAATTACTGGCGACATTCCACGAGCCTTTCGAAATACTGGAAGTCGAGCGCGGCGATTATCTGGCCGCATTACGCGCCACGATTCCGGCCTGGCTGCACGAGACACACTAATGATTTCAGTCATCATTCCAGCGCTGAACGAAGCCAAGGCACTGCCGGGTACGCTGGATAAACTATTTCGTCAGCGCGGCGACTTTGAAGTCATCCTGGTCGATGGCGGCAGCGATGATGCGACGCTGAGTATTGCCCGCGCCGATTCCAGGGTGCTGGCCATCAGCGCTGCGCGCGGCCGGGCGCTGCAAATGAATGCCGGCGCTGCCCGGGCGCGGGGCGGCCTGCTGTTGTTTCTGCACGCCGATACCCGGCTTCCGGACGATAGCCTGATGTTTCTCGAGGAGGCAGTGGCGCAAGAGGGTGCGCAATTCGGCGGTTTCGGACAACAATTTTCCGGGATGCACCGGGGGCTGCGGCTGATTTCGCGGCTGCATAACTGGCGCTGTCGGCGCACCGGTGTCTTCTACGGCGATCAGGCCGTGTTCGTTTCGCGCGCGCTGTTCCGCACTGCCGGCGGATTTCCGGAATGGGGCATGCTCGAAGACGTGGGCTTGTCGGAAAAGCTTCTGCAGCATACAGAGTCGTTTCTCGTCAACCGCTACGTCATCACCGATTCGAGAAAATTCGAACAGATGGGTGTCTGGCGCAGTCTGCTGCGCTGTGCGTTGATCATGGCGTGCCATGAGCTGCATTTGCCGATTATCGGCCGCCGGTTTTTTCAAGCCGTCCGCTGATCCGAACCGGCATGCAACTGACCCGGCGATCTGTTTGTGGGCTGTTTCTGGCGACGACCCTGCCAGGCATCAGCGAGGCGAAGCTGTTCATACCGACAGCGGATCTGTGGGCGCTCTGGGATCTGGCGGACCAGAGCAATGATGCGGTTATCGATCACAGTGCCTGGCAGGCGTTGCTCGACACCTATCTTGCCACGCAGGATCCGTCGGGGATTCACCGCTTCGACTACAGCGGTGCGAAGGAATCCGGCCAGGCAGACTTGCGTGCCTATATCGATAGGCTGGCGTCACTGGATCCGCGTCAATACAATCGCAGGGAGCAACTGGCGTACTGGATCAATCTCTACAACGCCCTGACCATAGACGTGGTTCTGCAGAAGTATCCGGTAAAATCGATTCGGGATGTCTACGGCGGGATTATCCGCCTTGGCCCCTGGAACCGGGTGCTGGTTGAAATAGCCGGGCATCCGCTCACCTTGAACGACATCGAGCACCGTATTCTCCGCCCGATATATGCGGATCCGCGCATTCATTACAGTCTCAACTGCGCCAGCCTTGGATGTCCGAACCTGGCTGCGCAGGCGTATACCGGGCGCAACGTCGATGCCTTGCTCAGTCAGGGCGGTCGAGCCTATGTCAATCATCCGCGCGGCGCCAGCTTCGTCAACGGGCGACTCTCGCTGTCAAAAATCTATTATTGGTTTGCAGAGGACTTCGGTGACGACGAAGCGGGAGTGATCGGGCATGTGGCGAGTTTTGCGGACCCGGAGCTGGCAATGTGGCTGCGGAACTATGCCGGGCCGGTCAGATATGCTTATGACTGGCGCCTGAACGCCCCGTGAGGCGCACGTGAAAACATTATTACTGCGCATTGTCATTGTCCTGCAGCTGACGCTGCCCGCCGAGGGCATCGCGGTTGAGGTCGCTCGTTTCTCTGCCATGGCCGCGGAGCCCGGTTTCGCGCCCTGGCGTGAGACCGGCCTGCGCAAGCAACCGAGAACGCGTTTCAGCCTGGTGACCGATGAACACGGCACCGCTGTCATCAGAGCCGACTCCACAGCCGCGGCCGCGGCCCTGGTGTACGATCTTCAGGCCGATCCCCGTGAGTACCCGATGATCAATTGGCGCTGGAAGACCGAGCGCCTGATCCGGGCGGCCGACATCACCCGTAAGGCCGGCGATGACTACCCGGCGCGGGTCTACGTCACATTCGATTATGATCTGAAAAGGCTCGGTTGGTTCGTGCGAACGAAGCTGCGCATCGCGCGCCTGTTTTATGGCGACGCCGTTCCGGCAGCCGCGCTTTGCTACGTCTGGGATGGCAATGCACCGGTCGATACAATCGTAGCCAATGCTTATACGGATCGTATCCGCATGATCGTGGTGCAGTCCGGCGGCGACAAGCTCAATGAATGGGTTTTCGAGTCACGCGATGTCTACGCAGATTTTCAGCGGGCGTTCGGCGAAGAGCCCCTGGATATCACCGGGATTGTCATCGCAACGGATACCGATGACACGGGCGAATCCACCGTCACCTGGTTCGGCGATATCCGGCTCGGGCAACGCTAGCCGCGATCCCTCAACCAGGTCGCTGGAACCAGTAGCGCCCGATCAGGGCCGAGCGACCCATGAACCACGGCATCCCTCCTCGCAGTTGCGGCTGATACTCCAGCAGCTTGAGTTCGGGTTGGAACAGGTCGGTGATCACGTTTGCCGAGACCCGGCCGGGGCCGATCGGCCACTTGTCCCACCAGCCGCGTCGGCCGAAATGCAGCAGGATGAAATCGCCACCCGGCGCCAGCCACTTCAGCAACTGCTGCTTGTACAGATGCCGGTCTATCGTACCGGGTGTGTGCAGACAGCCGATGTCCAGTACGACATCGAATTGCCGGTCGGCGGACCAGGTGCCGATGTCGTCCTGCACGGCCGTGATGTCGAGTTCCGTGTCCCGGAGCCGCGCTTGCAGCATGGCAATGGCCTGGGGCATGAAATCGATCGCCGTCACACGGTAGCCGCGACCGGCCATATACAAGGAGTAGGTACCGGCACCGCAGCCGACATCCAGCGCGGTGCCGGGCGCACTGCGCTGGTCGAGCGCCTTTGCCAGCAGCTCGGGCGGCTCGGCTTCATGCCACGGCAGATCTTCGGCGTGTTCGGCCGATCGGTACAGGCGGTTGAAGACGTTCTTGCTCTGGGCACTCATTCTCTGACCTCGCTTGGCCGAACGTGGACCCGTGAGCGGCGAACGTCAGGCAACACACACCAGTTTCCGGTCTATCTTACTCTCGATCAGTGAGCGCGGCGCGTCGCGGTGCGGGCGATAGTCGAAAGTGCCTCCGACCTCGCATTCAAATACCTGGAATGCGCCTTTTACGAGCAACGGGCAGTCAGGATCATCCCGGAAGGCCGGCGTGGGCGATTCGATGAGTTCGAAGGGAATATCGCGCATTTTCTCTTCCGCCGGGACACCCGGATAGCCCAGCTCGACGACCGACTTCAGCAGTTCCCGGTCGAACCCGATGTAGTTCAGCGCACACTTGCCGACACGACGTAAATTTGTGGCGGTGTTGGAACTCGAACGACTCACCAGCATCATCGAATACTCTTCGCAGATGTCCAGTGGAAAGACGAGGGAATACGGGCCGATGCGGGTGATGCCTTGCTCATTCTTGCTCGTAATCAGGGCGAATGGCATCGGGAAAAAAGCGCTTGACTGGTAGAAGTTGTCCCGCACCTGCACCGGCATCAGTGGATCTTCAGCGGGATTGATATCGAGTACAGCAGCCATTCTCAGAGCCTCATTGGTTACAAATTTGCGTAGATGCAGATGGAAATCCAGTCCCTACCGGCCGGACGGGTGTGCGTATCCGTATATACCCCTAACAGACCGAGATACCGCCGCCGGCGGGGAGCAGCTTGTTGCTGGTGTGGGTTGCTGCTTTGCGGCTTGTGGGAAAGCAGCGTGCCTCCACTCTGTGGAAGAGTGCCCGCCGTATCTGGTTTCCGGGGAACTTTCAGCCCACACTGGCGTCCGACGCTAAGTCACCATAAAAAACCCGGAGGGATGCGCCACATGACCAGCAAGATAGATCGTCGCTTTGTACTGCGTGCGGGGTCTGCGTTCGCGGCCGCGTCCATGCTGCCGCGCTCGCTGACGGCAGGAGACCTGCAGCGCGAAGACATCGCTCGCAGTGCCTATGGATTCGCGACCACCTGCGACGAAGTGGCCGCAGGTTCTGATCTGGCCGGCAAGACCGTGCTGATTACCGGCTGTAACTCCGGGCTCGGCTATGAATCGATGCGCACTTTTGCGGCCCATGGCGCCCATGTCATTGGTACTGGCCGTACCATGGAGAAGGCACAAGTGGCGTGTGACAGCGTGGCAGGCAAGACGACGCCACTGGTCTGCGAACTGACCGATT
>SMWD01000016.1 GCA_004357495.1 Gammaproteobacteria bacterium | reverse complement strand
TCGCCGATCAGCGTTGCGCCCTTGACCGCCGCACCGATCTTGCCGTTCTCGATCAGGTAACTCTCGTTCGTGGAAAACACGAACTTGCCGGAGGTGATATCCACCTGACCGCCACCGAAGTTCGCCGCATACAGCCCCTTGTCGACAGACGCGATGATGTCGTCATGGGCATACTTGCCGGGCAGCATGTAGGTATTCGTCATCCGCGGCAGCGGCATATGCGCGAACGACTGGCGCCGCCCGTTGCCCGTGGACTCGACGCCCATGAGCCTGGCGTTGAAGCGATCGTGCATATAACCAGCCAGCTTGCCACGATCGATCAACACGGTATTTTGCGTCGGCACCCCCTCGTCATCGATATTCAGAGAACCGCGCCGCCCCTCCATCGTGCCGTCGTCGACGATGGTGCATTGCTCTGAAGCCACCTTCTCGCCCATCCTGCCTGCGAATGCCGACGTCCCCTTGCGGTTGAAATCACCCTCGAGGCCGTGGCCGATCGCCTCGTGCAATAACACACCGGGCCAGCCGGGTCCGAGGACGACAATCATCTCGCCTGCCGGCGCCGGTATCGCATCGAGATTTACCAGCGCCTGGCGTACGGCTTCGCGCGCGTATTCCATCGGCCGGTCGGAATCGATGAAGTACTCATAACCGAAGCGGCCGCCACCGCCGCTGTACCCCTGCTCGCGGTTACCGTTCTTCTCGACGATAACCGACACATTCAGGCGCACCAGCGGGCGAACATCGGCGGCAAACACACCATCGCTGGAGCAGACCAGGATAATTTCGTGTACGCCGACGAGACTGACCATGACCTGTTTGACCAGCGGATCGAGCTTGCGGGTGGCCGCATCGATGTCCTGCAGCAGGCCAACTTTATCGCTGTCCGCCACACCCGCGATCGGATCGACCGGCGTGTACAACTGATGGCCGCTGCGGGGCACGGCCACCTGCACGCGCCCGTCCGCACCGCTGCGCGCAATCGCGCTGGCAGCTTCAGAGGCCTGCATCAGCGCCGGCAGCACGAGTTCGTCGGAGTAGGCAAAACCCGTCTTCTCTCCGGCCATCGCCCGAACTCCGACGCCCTGGTCCAGACTATAGCTGCCCCCCTTGACGATCCCGTCCTCGAGCGACCACGACTCGTGGCGCGACACCTGAAAATACAGATCGGCGTGATCGACGCCGCCGCGCATCAGCGCGTTCAAAGCGCGTTCGAGGTGGAAATCTTCCAGCCCGGTCGGTGCCAGCAGCGACTGCCTGGCAATCTGGATCGGGTTGCTGTCGGTAGGTTCACTCACTGTCATCAGTCCGGTTCGTCAATCTGAAAACGCCGATGCGCGCCCCCGTCGCATGAGTGAATGCCGCGGGCAACGCCAGCATACCGAACTGCGGATCGGCCAGGTAGCGGCGCATCTCGGGGAAGCGCAGATCATAGCATACGGCGATCGCGAGCCCGCCCCACGGCGAATCGATGGTTTATCTGGATCGCGGGCAATCATTCCTTCAGCGATTCCGTCACCGCCAGCGCCAGATTTTCCTCGCAGTTTTTCAACGGCGTCTCGTCGAGCTCGCTGCGCTGAATCTGTTCGACGAGCGGGTCGTCCCAGCCGCCGGTGATGCGGTAGTACGATACGCCGAGCTGGCTCAATGGCTCGCGGAAGATTTGCGAGAACAACAGCATCGCCGCGCCGACCACAGGCCCCGCAACGACCACGCCGCCGATCGCAAGCAGATTCGAAACATGCGGTCGGACCACCGCAATCTGGTCGTAGTCCTCGGCCTCGATGCCGGTGCGACCGACGACACCCATGTCTGCGACCGAGCCCTCGAGGCCCAGGTTGCAGGTGTAAACATGACCGTCGTCGACCGTGAAATCACCGTGCAGCCGGTCGAAACTCAGGCCTTCGTTGACCACATCACGGAAATCCAGCGCGAGACGTCGCGGCAACGCCGTGACACTGAGGATACCCAGCAACCGGCCACCGCCCGGTTCGAGAGACAACACGGCGCCGTGCTCCATCTGCATGCCGATGGTGCCATCCGCACGCGTCAGGAAATCCGCGGCGGGCGGGCCAAGCCACGTCAGGTCCGCGGTCGCCTGTACACGCTCACCCTCGATCACCGGGTCATAGCCAAGACTCGTCAGCATTACCCTGATGTCGGTGCCCTGCAGACTGAGATGCATCTTGCTCTGCTGCAAGGATTCGTCGTTCGGATGTACGAGCCACGCGGCGTCACCGTTAATGCTGAACGTCTCGGACTGCATGCTGATCGGTTCGATGACGAGACCTGACGACGTGGCCTTGAGTACCGCGTCAAGGCGGCCGAAGTGCATGTCGCCGAGCACGAAGTCGACGATGCTGACGGTTGCAGACGGGGCCGCCAGCGGGTCGCTTTCGCCCTGATCGGTGGGATCCGCCTCCAGTATCCAGAGGCGCTCCAGGTCGATGGTCATCGGCCGGCGGTTGCCCGGGTCGACAGGAATGCGTGCCGTGCCGGCAAGATTTGGGCCGGCGAACGCAAGCTCCCAGTCGATCGATCCCCGGCGCGCATCAATGTGGACGTCCGGAAAATACTGACCCAGCAATGACAAACGATCGACCTGCACGCTGGCGCCGGTATACATCTCGCTCCAGTTGGACTCGCCATCGCCGTCGCCGAGCGCAAGCCAATCGTCGAAGCGCAGAAATCCGAGGTGGCCGGACAATTCGATCCCGGGCTCGAGCGGCAGCAACGCCGCGGCGGCACCGGCATGCACGGTGCCCCGTTCGATAACCCATCGCCCGCCTGCGGGGCCCGCCTCGGCCTCGAACCGCAGCGCCCAGGTCAGCTCGCGGGCCAGGCGGCCAGTGACTTCGAGTACGTCATCGGACGGAAACACGATGTCGAGTTCGAGCGCACTCGCGGTGTCCGCCGACCTGGACAGCGGCGCGGGCAGTTCACTGCCGACCCCGAGCAGATCCGAACGCACGAGTACGTGCAATGGATTACGTTCGCCATCCGCCCGCCGCATCGGGAACAAAGCCATCGCCTTCCAGCTCATTGCGCCGCTGAAGTGCTCCGCGAGCGGCAGATTCAGCGCCCCCATCCAGCTCTGCACGGCAGTCTCGCCGGACACGGTCGCGGACTGTGCAAACAGCCCGTCCGGATTACCGGACGGTTGCAGCGTGATCGACACCGGCTCATCAAGCAGCATTGCGGTCAGATCGTCGGCATAGAACTTCGTGTTCTCGATTCGCAATGAACCCGCCAGCCGGGTCAAACCGAAGCCGAGCCGTGACAGCGTGACGTCTACATCGTCCATCGACAAGTCGATCGTCAGCTCGTAATCCTTCGGTTGCTTGATCGGCATCGTCAGGCGCAGGTCGCTTTCGAATTGGCCGCGGCCCTCGATCCGCTCGATCGTCGGACCCACAGCCCGGGCAATCGGACTCGCCCGCAAGAGGCCAAGGCCCGCCTCGAAGCCGACGGACTGCCGCGCCCGGACCTCGAGGATGCCGTTGCGCAGGTTGGCGATCTGCACATCGGCATCGACGAACGGCACGCCGCCGAATGAACCACGGTTATGACGCGAATACAGGCCCTGACCGTCGAACACGAGCTCGCCATCGACGTTCTCGATGCGCGGCCAATCGCGTGCGATGTCCAGCACGCCATCGGCCACTTCGATCTCGATGCGGAAGATACCCGCATCCCGAGCGAGCGGAAACTCGCGCAAGGGCCCGCGCACCTCGATCTCGGCGCTGGTCACGCGGCCGCCGACGACCGCCCGCTCGAGCCAGCCGGCCAGCTTCGGCGAGAACCTGCGCATCGGCAGGTAATTCAGTGCGCCCTTCACATCACTGGACTCGGCATACGCGGTCAGATCGAGATACGGCGATTCCCCATTGCCCGGAATGCTCAGCTCGAATCTCGAGCTGGCCTGCGCAATCGACGTGCGCACCTCGATATTGTCGCTGAGTATACGGATACCATCGCGCGTAACGCGCCAGACCATGAACCCTTCGACAGATTCCATATCGATCGGCTGCTTGAAAATCAGCGGCAGGTCGATGGCTGCGCCGCGACTGTCGATCTGCAATCGACCGCCGGCCTGATCGGCGACGACCCTGCCGCTGATACCGCTGATCGATTCGCCATTTCGCCAACCCAGGACGGCGACGTCATCAAACGCCAGCTCGACATCGAACTCGAGTGGCTGACCGTCCGGCAGCCGCAGCTCCAGGTCCAGATCGCGCAGATCGCCGCGCAGATCATCCACCAGCAGCACCGCGCGAATCTCCTCGGTCGCGATCGCGCGCACGATCGGATACCAGTCGTGCAGCCGCAGGAAACGGGCTTTTGCACGCAGCTGCTGCACTCCGGTTTCGCTGTTTGGTCCGAACGTGACCGAAAACTGGCTCGACGGCGATCTCCCGCTAGCCCGGGTCACGCGGATATCGGTGCCGCCCAGCACCCAGCCGGCGCCATCGCTCACCCATTCGATCTGGCCGCTGAGCGCGCTGTACGCATCGACTGCACCGGCCGAACGGCGCAGGGACAGGTCATAAAGATCGACGTCCACCGTGACGCCGCGAGCTTCAGCGCCGGCAAAGCTCGCCCAGACGACCAGATCGCCGTGCGCGCTGGCAAGCGGGGTCGGCATTCCGAGCCCAAGCTCGAGAATTTTCGCGATGTCCAGCTCGCTGGCAGCAACATAAGCGTTCCACGCCGGGCGGGCATCGTGGTCTGCGCTATCGGCGGCAGCGCGGCCCGGCAGAAGGTCGGCCGGCACGTCGGCGGACACAGTCAGACGCCGGCCGAGGTCTGCTGGCAGCCCGATATCGCCATCCAGCGCCAGACCGGTCGGGGTAAGCCGGATGTCCAATTGCTCGATATTGAACTCGAGAAACGCATCACCGCGCACGCGGTCGCGAAACGCTATCCCGATATCGGTCAGCTCAACCGTCAGGTCCGGCAATTGCACCGGCTGATCGGGCTCGGGTACGATTGCCAGCAACTCATCAAGCGGCCGCCCCTGCAGGTAGAAAATACCCTCCGCATCGCGCTGAATCTCGATCCGGGTACCGCTGACACCCACCTGGTCAACCGTAAGCTGCTGATCGCGCACCAGTCTCCACAAACTGATGCCGACCGTTAGCCGGTCGGCAATCAGGATTGGCTGGCCATCGTCGCTCGATGAGATCGTGACGTCGAAAAACTGGATCTCGGGGCCGGCGAACGGCCAACTCGCACTGATCCGCTCGAACTGCACGTCGAACCCGGTTGCCGCACCGGCCCAGCGCCGGATATCGTCCTGATAGTCCGGTACGAGCGGCAGCAACAGACGCGCGATGCCAACCAGCAGTGCCAGCACCATGACGCTCGCCGCCGCAGCGTATACGAGCCATTTAAACAGCTTGCCAAGAATTGCGCCCATCCGGTGTCGCACCTACATCAGGATGACGTCGAAGCGCCCCTGCTCGAACATCGCTTCGGCCTGCAGACTGATCGGCTTGCCGGTCAGTTCCTCGAGTTCAGCCAGGCCCGCCGATTCCTCATCGAGCAACAGCTCGATGACGTCCTGGTGTGCGAGCACGACCAGTTCGTTGAATTTGAACTGACGATGCTGGCGCAGAATCTCGCGGAAAATTTCGTAGCTGACCGTCTCCGGTGTCTTGACCGAACCGCTTCCCTCACAGGTCGGACAGGCGCCGCACATGATGTGTTCGAGACTCTCACGCGTGCGCTTGCGGGTCATTTCAACGAGACCCAGCGCCGAGTGCTCGCTGATCTGCGTGCGCGCATAGTCGTTGGCCAGTGCGCCCTCGAGCGCTTCGAGCACTTGCGTGCGATGCGTAGCCTCGTCCATGTCGATGAAGTCGATGATGATGATGCCACCGAGATTCCGCAGCCGCAGCTGCCTGGCAATGGTCACGGCCGCCTCGAGGTTGGTGCGAAAAATAGTGTCCTCGAGGTTACGGTAGCCGACGTAGCCGCCGGTATTTACATCGATGGTCGTCATGGCCTCCGTCTGATCGAAGATCAGGTAACCCCCCGACTTCAGCGCAACTTTTCGATTGAGTGCTTTTTCGATCTCATCCTCGATACCGTACAGATCGAGGATCGGACGGCGCCCCGTGTACAACTCGATGGCCGGCGCAATGTCGGCAATGAAGCTCTCGGCGAACGACTTCAGCTTCCGGTAAGCCGGCTCCGAGCTGACCAGGATCCGGGCGACATCAGAACTCGCGAGATCACGGATGACCCGTATGGCCAGCGACGGATCCTCGTGCACCAGCGTGCCGGCTTCGCCGGCTTCCGCAGCGGCGTAAATACTGGACCAGAGCTGATCGAGGAACAGCATGTCCGCGCGCAGTGCTTCGAGCGTCGCACCTTCTGCAACCGTGCGCACGATGTAGCCGGGCGACCGGTCAGCCGGCAAGATCTGTTCCATGATGCCTTTGAGCCGCGCGCGCTCATCTTCGTCCTCGATGCGCGCCGAGATGCCGACCTTGCCGGCGTTCGGAAGTTTGACCAGGTAGCGCGACGGAATCGTGATATTCGTCGTCAGGCGCGCGCCCTTCGTGCCGATCGGGTCTTTCATGACCTGCACGAGCAGTTGCTGGCCCTCATGCAGCAGCTTGCCAATGACAGGCTCATCGCCGTTGCCGTTCTGCTGGTGCGCCCCACCATCGACACCCGCCGGGCGGATATCGGACGCATGCAGGAACGCGGTCCGCTCGATACCGATATCGACGAACGCAGCCTGCATGCCGGGCAGCACCCGCGACACCCGGCCGATGTACAGGTTGCCGGTCAGTCCGAGCCGCGAGGCGCGCTCGATCATGAAATCCTGCAATACGCCGTCCTCGATCAGGGCCACGCGAATCTCGCGGGGCGTCGAGTTGATCAGAATCTCTTCAGACATGACGTTGACAATCGATAAATACCGGGTTTCAAAACGGTGGCAGCAAACGATAACCGAAGTCACGCAGCAAGCGCGCGGTTTCGAACAGCGGCAGCCCCATGACCCCCGAATAGCTGCCGCGAATCTCCTCGATAAAGATCGTGCCCATGCCCTGAATCGCGTAACCACCGGCTTTGCCGGCCGGCTCGCCGCTGTGCCAGTAGGCGGTAATCTCGTCGGCCTCGAGTTCACGAAACCGCACACCGGTCCGGTTAACAACGACCATTGCGCGCACGGAATCGCACACCGCAACCGACGTCAGAACCTCGTGATCTCGTCCCGACAGCAGGTTCAGCATCTGCGCCGCATCCGCCGCGTCGCTCGGCTTGCCCAGGATCAGCTCGTCGACCACCACGGCCGTATCGGCGGCGAGCACGGCAGCACGCAGCGGCGCGCCCGCAGCTTCCAGTACCTGCAGCGCCGCACGAGACTTCTCCAGGGCCAGCCGCGCCACGTACGCCTCGGCCGCCTCGCCCGGCCGGATGGCCTCATCGACCTGTGCGGGCGTCACCCTGACTTCGATGCCAAGCTGGCGCAACAGTTCACTCCGGCGCGGCGATGCCGATGCAAGATACAAGAATGCAGGCGGCTGGCGGTCAGCACGCATAATTCAAGACGGCCTCATTCACGGTGATAGGGGTGCCCCTGGAGGATGGTCCAGGCACGATACAGCTGCTCGGCCAACACGACCCGCACCAAGCCATGCGGCAGGGTCAGCCGCGACAGCGACCAGATCGCATGGGCTTCCCGGCGACACGCATCGGTCAGACCGTCGGGGCCACCAATCAACAGGGCGACATGGGCGCCACCGTCCAGCCAGCCGCGCATCTGCTCGGCCAGCGCGGTCGAACTCCATGCCTGACCGGTTTCATCCAGTGCAACAACGACGTCACATCGCGAAGCGTGCTTGCGCAGCGCCGTCGCCTCTTTCTGCCGGGCCACAGCAACGGAACCGCGTGCCGATCTGTGACCTGACGGAATTTCGATGACATCGACCTGGATATGCGGCGGCATGCGTTTTCGGTAGGTCTCGACACCACCAGCGACCCAGCCAGGCATGCGGGTGCCGACCGCAAGGATGGTAATGCGCATCGCCGGCGGTCAGTTCGCCGCCTCGGCATCCGAAGCTGCGATCGAGAACCCGCCTTTATCAGCCATGTTCCAGAGATTCTCGAGTTTATAAAAGTCACGAGTCCGGGGCTGCATGATATGCACGACGACGACGTCCAGATCGACCAGCACCCACTCACCGTACTCATGTCCTTCGACGCCAAGTACCGTGGCGCCGGCCTCCCTGGCCCGCTCGATCACCCGGTCGGCGATCGACCGCACATGCCGGCCTGACGTGCCACTGGCAATGACCATGTAATCTGTGATCGTCGTCAACTTGCTAACCTTCAGCGTTCGCACATCCACGCCCTTCAGATCATCCACGGCGTCCTCGACCCGTTCGACTAATTCTTTGCTGCGCACCCGCAAGCACCTCCTTCATATCTCATCTGATAGCCCGCTCCTTGTGGTCGTAGCAACCGGTCGCCGCGATGATGTCGACCACCGGCTCGGTCACGAGGTATCGCGGACTCACGCCGCGACCGATCATGTCCCTGATGTCCGTCGACGAAACGTCGAGTTGCGTCACTGCGTGCAGCAGAATGCCCCCTGCCGGCGAGCGATCAAGCTCGGCAGCATCGTGCACCCGTCGCTCGTCGAGCAATGCGCCAAGCGCACCCGTACCCGGCACATCGGCGCCCGGACGATGAACGACGATGATATGTGTGAGGCCCAGCAAGTCTTCCCAGCGGTGCCAGGTTGCCAGCGTAGCGAACGCATCCATGCCGACGATCCATGCCAGGGGGCGATCCGGAAATTCGGACCGCATCGATTCCACGGTATCGACCGAATACGATGGACCGGCGCGGCGTAATTCTCGCTCGTCGATGATGAACCCGGGCACATCGTCAAGCGCAGCATGCAACATGCACAGCCGCACTTCCGCGCTCGCCGTCGGCGACTTGTCGTGCGGGGGCACGCGACACGGAACGAAACGAACTTCCGCTAACCCGAGTTGCTCGAGCAACTCGGTCGCTGTTCGCAAATGGCCGACATGGATCGGGTCGAATGTCCCGCCGAATATGCCGATCGCTGTCATCGAGAAAGGGTGGCCCTCGTCATGAGTTGACTCAGACAATCTCCGCCGCAAGCCGATAGTGCCCCGCCAGCGACAATGTCAGTTCAAGCAACGCATTCCAGGGCTGGCCCCGCAATTTGCCCTTGACGATACGCTCGGTGCGCGCCGCGCGCCTGAGCAACGCGCGCGCGGCGGCTGGTGAACGCGCGCGCGTCGCACGCCCGATCAGCGACTGGCGCGCCTGCCACACGTGCGCATCGGCCATCGCCTTGCCCGGCGCGGCGCCTCCGGCGATCCGGTAGACCACATCGGCAACCGTGCCGATCTCGCGTGCGAGACTCCACATCACCAGTGGCGCCGCGATGCCCTCACGTTCAAGCCCGCCGAGGATACGGACGGCACGCCCCGCGTCGCCGGCCAGCGCGGCATCGCTCAGCTGAAATACGTCGTAGCGCGCGCCATTGGCCACAGACTCGCGCACCGTGTCGACCGTAACGTAATCCCCCTCAGCCAGCAGCACGAGCTGATCTATCTCCTGTTTCGCGGCCAGCAGATTACCCTCGACCTGCGCGGCCAGCAGTTCAATTGCCGCAGGCTCGCCCGTCAGACCGGCGCGCTGCAGGCGGCCGGCGATCCAGCGCGGCAGACTCGCATGGTCCGGTGCTTTCAGGTTCAGCCATACGCCTTCGCGCGCCAGGCTGGATGCCCACTTCGTCTTCTGCGTCTTATTGTCGAGACCCGGCGTGATGATAACGAACACAATGTCCGGTACAGGCGCGGCCGCCAGGCGGGTCAGAAACTTGCCGCCCTTATCGCCCGGCTTGCCGGTCGGCAGACGCACCTCGACGAGCCGGCGCGTCGCGAACAGCGACATATTTTGCACACCCGCGCCCAGTCCCTCCCAGTCAAAACCGCGCTCGGCCATATGCGCCTCACGCTCGCTGTATCCCTGCCCGGCCGCGGCTGCGCGCAACGCATCCAGCGCTTCATCGACGAGCAACGGCTCATCGCCGGAAATCAGGTAGACGGGCGCGATGCCCGACGACAGATGCGAGTCCAGCTGCTGAGGATTCAGCCTCACGAATTTAGTTCAGCCCACAACATTGACTCGTACGCGCTATTCGACTATCTGATTCCAGTCGATAGACTCCTCTTCCAGAAGTATCGGGATGCCGTCGACGATCGGGTAAATCACTCGGCCATCGTGGGTCACGAGTGCTTCGCCCAGAGATTCCGAAACGCTTTGCTCGGCGTGGTTGTGTACGCCGCCCGCGTCGATTGCCGTATTCATCTGCGCGAGACGCTCGCTGTCGAGGTGCTGCAGCGGGCTTTTCGTGACCGGGCATACGATCATATCCAGATGCTTTGTATCCATTGTGGCGCGGGCGGTTCCGAGTTTTTCTGCAGCCAATATAGCAGACTATTCGGACCCATCGTCGTGACCATGGGCGCCGCGACCGGACCCGCCGAAGATCTCCGGCACCGGGTCGACGCCACCAGCGCAGAATGGGTGGCAACGGATAATCCGCCTGCTGGCCAGCCAGCCGCCGCGCAGCAGGCCAAAGCGCCCGATCGCCTCGTGTGCATAAGCCGAGCAGGTCGGGTAAAACCGGCAACGCGGCCCGAGGACCGGGGATATCAGCAACTGATAGCCACGGATGATCCGGGCCACGAGTGCCGCGCCCAGCGAAACCCTGGCTGGCTCAGGAGTGGACACAATCCCGTGCCGCGGCCTGAATTACCTGAATCATCGAACTCAGGCCGTTGCTGCGCGTCGGACTCAGGTGCTCGTCGAGGCCAATCGCGTGAATGAAGGCAGGCGTCTCGGCCACCGCAATCTCGCTGGCCACCTGCCCGGCATAGACCCGCATCAGGATGGCGATCAGGCCGGAAACGATCGCAGAATCACTGATGGCCTGGAAGTCGAGGCGGTCACCGCGGACCGTCGTCTTCAGCCAGACTTGCGACTGACAGCCGTGAATGCGGTTGCCCTCGGTGCGCCAGTCTTGCGGGAACTCGGGCAGATTCTTGCCAAGATCGATGATGTACTGATAACGATCGACCCAGTCGTCAAATAACTCGAACTCCTCGATTAACTCGCCCTGTACCTGCTCGATTTCGGTTCGCTGGTGATTCATTTCAATACGTATCCGTGACCAGCAGATTCAAACGCGGCGCCAGCGCGTGCCGTCCGCACCGTCCTCTATCTGGATGCCGCGCGCGGCCAGGTCATCACGAATGCGATCAGCGGTCGCAAAATCCTTGCCGGCACGCGCGGCCTTGCGCTGCGCGATCATCTGGCCGATCGCATCGCTGTCGAGTTCTTCGCCAGCTGACCCCTCGGCCCCGGTCTGCGTAAACCACTGCTCCGGATCGGCGCCGAGCAACCCGAGGAACTCGGCGCTGGCCCGCAGTATGGCAGCCACTCGCGCGCCCTGCTCGGCCGAGGCGCTGCGATTTGCCTTGCGTGACAGATCGAACAACGCAGCCAGTGCTTTGGGTGTGTTCAAGTCGTCTTCGAGCGCGGCAATGAAGGTTTCGTCGGGCGCCGCTTCTGGCCACAGCGCCTGCCAGCCGGCGATATCGCGTAACGTACCATACAACCGATCCAGCTTGCGCCGGGCCTCGGTCAGCGCCTGCTGCGTCCAGTCCAGCGGCTGGCGGTAATGCGCGTTCAGCAATGCGAGCCGGATCGCCTCGCCGGGCGCCAGCTTGACGAGGTCACGAACCAGCAGGATGTTACCCCGCGACTTCGACATCTTCGTGTGGTCGACATTGACGTAGCCATTATGCAGCCAGTAGCGGGCAAACGGTTCACCGCCATGCGCGCATGTGCTCTGGGCAATCTCGTTCTCGTGATGCGGAAAGATCAGGTCGACACCGCCACCGTGAATATCGATCGTGCGCCCGAGGTGTTTCGCCGCCATGACCGAACACTCGATGTGCCAGCCGGGCCGGCCGCGGCCCCACGGGCTTTCCCAGCCCGGCAATTCGGGTGTCGACGGCTTCCACAGCACGAAGTCGCCCGGCGCTTCTTTATAGGCGGCCACCTCGACGCGCGCTCCAGCCAGTAACTCGCGCGGGTCGCGCTTCGACAACGCACCGTAAGCGTCGAACGATGACACCCGAAACAGCACATGACCGCTGGCCTCGTACGCGTACCCCCCTGCGATCAGTCGGCCGATCATGTCGATCATGAGGTCGATATGATCGGTCGCGTGCGGTTCGAGGTCCGGCGGCAGAACGCCCAGCGCGCGCATGTCGTCATGATAGCGCAGCAGATTCTCGGCGGCAATCTCGCTGATATCAACCCCGGCCGTGGCCGCCGAGGCGTTTATCTTGTCATCGACATCCGTCACGTTGCGCGCGTAGATCAGCGTGTAGCGGCTACGCAGCAGCCGGGCCAGCGTATCGAAAACGACGGCCGGGCGCGCATTGCCGATATGCGGCGCGCTGTAAACCGTCGGCCCGCAGACATACATCGTCACCGGTGCGGGGTCGCCACCGTTGTGCGGGCGTGGTACGAAAGCCTCTTTGGCCCGGGTCAGCGTGTTGTATAGATGGATCGTCATTCGCTCTGGGTTCTTCGCTCCGGATCATGACTTCTGGATCGCCGGACAAGCCGGTTATAATAGCAATTCAGTCGCCCGGACATCACCATGGCGGCCCGACCCGGAGAACAGGAATTGGAGTCCTCAACAATCTTTGGCGAGCGCAAGACCGTCGAGCAGGTCGAAGAGGGGACTGAACTGGCCCCGAAGTTCGACGCGAACGGCCTGATACCCGCCGTCACCACCGATTTCAAATCGGGCGAATTGCTGATGCACGGCTATATGAATGCCGAGGCGCTGACGAAAACCATCGAAACCGGCGAGGCCCACTACTTCAGCCGCAGCCGCCAGGCAATCTGGCACAAGGGCGCCACCAGCGGCCTGACCCAGAAAGTCCGCGAACTGCGAATCGACGACGATCAGGACTGCATCTGGATGCGCGTCGATGTCACCGGCGGTGCAAGCTGCCACGTCGGCTACCGGTCATGCTTCTACCGGACAGTGCCGTTCGGCACCGAAATCGCCAACCCGCCCGCCCGCCCGCTCGAGCTGACGTTTACGGAAACCGAAAAAGTATTCGATCCGGATGAGATCTACCCGGATGCGCCGAATCCAACCAAGCTGTAAAGATTCTGCAGCAACAGCCGCGATTCCTGCCCTGAGTCTTCACTTGATCGCGCTGATCCGGTGGACCAGCAAGCCGACGAGATCGGCGGCAAGCGACTCGCGCAACACGTCTTCCTGGCGCGCCTTGCCGAGTACCTGGGTCTCATCGTAGGTGTAGTCACGGGTCAGCAAGAGGCGTTGCGGCGACAGAGCTTGCCGACCATCGATCGAGACCGAGTAATTGATCAAATAATAGATTTCATACTCGCGTGGAACATTGCGCGCGGAAACCGTCAGCGGCCTGCGGCCGGTGTCGTCGTTCAGCACTTTGATTATTGTATCTGCCTTCTCCGGCCCAGCCTCGAGTTCGAGACCTGAATCACGGATCGTCGTCGTCAATTCACGATAAAACGGGCTGTGCCGATTCGATGTATCGATGTACACGGACGACATGCCCGGCGGAAAATCCGCCGCGCTACGGATATGAAAGCCACAGCCGGTCAGTAACAGGGCCGCGAAGAGGGGAACGAAATTTCTATACCACGACATTAACCAGCTTCCCCGGCACAACAATGACGTTGCGAATCGGCTTTTCCGCAACGAATCGCTGCACGTTTTCGTCGGCCAGCGCCGCCGCCTCGATCTGCTCGTTCGATGCGGCGGCCGGCAACTGCAGCCGCGCGCGCAGCTTGCCGTTCACCTGCACGATGATCTGCATCTGGTCGGCCTGCAACGCGTCAGGGTCGACCACGGGCCAGGCCTCATCGACGACGGAAGTCTCGTGACCCAGTACATGCCAGAGCCGGTGACAGATATGCGGCACGATCGGTGACAGGACCCGCACCACCATGTCGAGCGCCTCCTGAATCATGGCGCGGTCCTGCTCGTCAGCATCGTCGGTACCGGTGTATTTCGATATGCGGTTCAGCAACTCCATGGTAGCGGCGATCGCCGTGTTGAACGTGTAGCGGCGGCCGATATCGTCGCTGACTTTCTCGAGCGTGCGGTGCACGGCACGACGCAGTTCGCGCTGCGCGTCGTTCAATTCGCCGGCCGCCAGCCTGACCGTCGAACCACCGGCCGCATGCTCTTGCGTGATCCGCCACAGCCGACGCAGGAAACGCGCAGCACCCTGCACGCCGTCGTCGGACCACTCCAGCGATTGCTCGGGGGGTGCCGCGAACATGATGAACATGCGCACCGTATCGGCGCCGAACTGCTCGATCAG
>SMWD01000003.1 GCA_004357495.1 Gammaproteobacteria bacterium | reverse complement strand
CGTCACGCACGGAGTAAAACAATTCTCGTTCACCGGCGGCGAACCTTTCATCGTGAAGGATTTCGTCAACATTTTGCATTACGCATCGAGTCTGCGCCCTTGCCTGGTATTGACCAACGGTACGGACCCGGTGCTCAAGCGCCTGCACCATATCGAGACGCTCCGAGGGTCGAAATACCCGATCTCGTTCCGCATCAGCATCGACTGGCCCGATCCGGACCGCCACGATGCAGGCCGCGGCGCCGGCAACTTCGTCAAGGCGTTCCAGGGCATGCGTGCGCTGCACACAATGGGCTTTAACGTATCGCTCGCCCGGCAGATGGAAGCCGACGAGGACAGCGGATCGGTCGATGATCAATACCGCGAGTTGTTGCGAACTTACGGCCTGCCCGGCAACACCCGGATCGTAGCCTTCCCGGACTTTGACGTGCCGGCCGCGCATCGTGACGTGCCCGACGTCACCGAAAGCTGCATGACGCGCTACCAGACCGAGGACACACGCAGGCAATTCATGTGCGCGTTCAGCAAGATGGTCATCAAGAAGAACGGCCAGATGCGGGTTTACGCCTGCACGCTCGTGGATGACGATCCGGAGTACGACCTCGGCGCCACGCTGGCCGAGGCACAGGGCCGGCGCGTCCGGATGCGCCATCACCGCTGCTACACTTGTTTTGCGTTCGGTTCCTCGTGCAGCGAGCTGTAGCAAAAAACCCGGCCATCAGGCCGGGTTTTTTGTTCCGTGGGGTGGGCCCCGTCGGAAGAATGCGTTTCAGGCGCTGCGGCGCCGACGCGTCCAGACAAGCAGCCCCAAGGCACTGCCGAACAGCCACGCCGCCGCGGGAATCGGTATCGGCGTCGCTGCGATCCAGTCACTACACGCGCCCTCTCCACCCAGGCAGTTACCGGCGGTGCCGGTAGAACCAAATTTCGCCGCGGCCAGGAACGGTCCGTTGTCATTCGGTGGATCCTGGGGCGTCGACAGGAAATTGAATGAACTCGCCGTCAATGCAGCAGCAGATGCTGCACCGATGATCGTGTACTCGAGCGTCTCGCCCGCATTAAACCTCTTTGAGTTGCTACCCGGTGGTGGCGGAAGGTCGAACAGAATGTCGTAGAGTCCGTCTGAATCCGCCTGAAAAGCGTCGGTACCCGTACTGATCGCCGTGTCTGCCGCGGTTGGTCCCGTTCCGCCGGTGCGCGTGAACGTCAGATCGGTCGCATCCATAACGGGATCGAGATTGAAATATATATCCGTCACGTCGGCGACGCCGACCGCCCCCGATACCGTCATCACCAACTCGACCTCCCCTGGGGCTGAATCGACGAATTCCGCCGTGAACCACGGCGTCGGCCCCTCCGGCGCTTGGGTCTCCGTATCAAGCGGGTCCCCGAAACTGGTGTCAAAGTTCAGCGTCACGGTCGCAGCATTAACCGTCCCGAAAGCAAGCAGCGCGATCATGGCCACAAATGCGATTGCCAGTCGCTCTGGCGGCGAAGAATTAATCATCGGCGGAATCCCCCTTAATCATGCGAAGGCTAATGAGCGCGAACGCATCGCCTCGCCAATTCGATTTACTAGTTTTTATAGCGCCGATCTAATCGAGATTGCGTCATCGGTTGGAAGGGCGTGGTAATAAATTAGCGCCTTTGGCTGTCCATGTCAAAGACTGCCTTATTAGGAAAAATAATATTGAGAATAATCAATCATTTATATCAAGTTTATCAACTTATCTTCAGGACAAACCTCGGTCTGGTGCGGCCGTATATGGATTTACGCCGGGAAGAAGTCGATCGGCTTTGTCGTGGTGATTCGCGCGACGTCCTTCTGCTCGAATCGGAACAGCTTGATGCGCTTGATCAGCTTGCGTTGCATTTCCTCGTCTTCGATCTCGCTCGACACGACCTCGCACATCGAGACCGCGCCCGACGGCTCGATCGTCAGCCTCAGGACCATCTTGCCCTGCAGGGTCGGATCGCGACGCAGCGCGCGGTTGTACAACGCGTAGATCGCACCCTTGTTCTGATCGAAGATCATCTCGATCTCTTCGCGACTGCGGGCCGGCGCCCCGATCGCGTCGGGTCGCCTGAGCGTCGATGCGGCTTGAAGGCCGGCGACCGTACTCGATACGGCCGTCGTCGCCATATCGGTATCCAGGCCCGCGCCGCCGGTGTCCCGGCTCATCGCGGCCGTGTTGATGCCGCCGCTGCCCTTGCCTGCCTTCGAAGTAATCATCGAGCGCTCGGCCCGCTGCGCCTCGCCGGCCGCGCCCGCGAGCTCGCGATCGGTCTTGACGCTCGCGATGGCCCGGTTATCGCGCAGCTCCGCCAGGTCGTCGGCGAACGGCAGCAGGCCCGCGACGGAGGCCTTCTTGCGCGCCTCCTTCGTCTTGTCGATCGGTTTCGGCTCGGGCTTTTTCTTGACGAGGGGTTCAGGCTTCTTCTGCTCGACGAGCCTGGGCTCCTCGGGCGTCGCCTGCACGACCGGCGGCGGTGGCGGCGGCTTTGGCTGGTCCAGAATCAGCCGGGCGAAGCGCGGCGGAATGCGGTCCGCGTCGGTGTGATCCACTTCGGGAATCGGCAACAGCGACAGCAGCACCGTGAGGACGAACGTTGCGGTGAATACCTTCCTGGTGATCCTGCGCAATCGATCGCCATCTTCCCGGGCGAAATCCCAGGCCAGTGCATAGGTTCGATATTGAATAACCGCTGCCATGCCTAGCCCTGCGCCCCAAGCGTGGCGGCCGCTGCCTGCATCGAATCGGACCTGCGCATGACCGCCAGCGAGATCTGCCCATAGTCCGCCGCCATGCAGGTCGCCATGACGCGTTTCAATAATTTATAGGGCAATGCCTTGTCACCCATGATCGTGACTTCGCGGTCCTCGATTTTGCTGAGCGTGTCTGCTCGCAAAACGCGGTCGCTCTGGCTGCGCAGCGCGGCTTCGAGGCCCGCGATGACCATGTCCGGCTGCGCCAGCACGTCACTGACGCGGGCCACGGCCCGGCCCTGCACGAGAATGTCATCACCGGTCACGGTAATGATGACGGTCTCACGCGCTTTCTGCTCGGCCACCGATTGTGGCAACGTAATGTCCTTCGCGTTCGGCAGCACTTCGACCTGCCCCGAATTCACCAGCAGGAAGAATACGAGGATGGTGAAAATATCCATCAGCGACACGAGATTCAGGGCAACTGCCTTTTTGCCCTTGTCATTGCGACGCTGCATGCGCCTGGCGCGTTGCGACATCAGCATCGTTAGCCTTCCTGCGCCAGCACCGGCGCATCGCCGATCGAAATTTCCGGGAACAGTTCTGCCTTGATGACCCCGGCGCCGGCGTCGACCGCCTCGTAGAGCCGGACGGTATCCATGACCTGCACGAGTACGTCGTATTCGATGTCCGGCTCGAGCAGGATGCTGGCGTCGAGCTTGTCCGGATATTTCGCCTTGATCCGCTTCAGGGTGTCGCGCAGCGCTGCGTAGTCGTATTGGCCGTCTTCGGTCATCGGCAGACTGGTCAGCAGGCCACGGTTACGCTCACCGACTTCGAGTCGGGTCGGGCGCACAATGACCTCGAGCTGCAGGGTCAGAGGATCGTCGACCCCGGGCTGATCGTTGGCGGACGGCAGCGTCAGCTCCAGGATCGCGACCTGCGAGAACACCGCCGTGATCAGCAGAAACGGCACCAGTATCACCATCAAATTCATGAAGGCGGTGATATTGAGCTCCACCGCCTCGGGACGGTGGCGCCTGCGCCACTGGCGTCTCATGCGGTCTTCTGCGCGCCGCGACGGCACTCGTCGACGGCATTCAGGAACTTGACGGCAACCATCTCGAGACTGTCGACGATCTCCGTGGTCTTGCTCTGTAACACGGTGTGCATCAGCAGCAACGGAATCGCCACCATCAGGCCAAATGCCGTCGTGTTCATCGCGACCGAGATACTGGCCGACAACAGGTCGGCTTTCTCGGCCGGGTTCGCAGCCGACACGGCCGTGAACGCACGAATCAGGCCGATAATCGTGCCGAGCAGGCCGAGCAAGGTAGCGATGTTCGCGAACGTCGCGAGGTAATGCGTGCGTTTCTCGAGACGCGGCATGACCTCCATCAGGCTCTCTTCCATTGCCTTCTCGATATCATCACGGCGCGCGGCGCCCTTGATGCGATACAGGCCGTAGCTCAGGATCTGGCCGACCGCGCTCTTCGACTTCTCGGTAACCGACGCAGCTTCCTGAAACTTTCCCGCCTTGATATACGGCGTGATCTTGTTCCAGACCATCCGGTTGGTCACGCTGGTCTTGCTCAGATAGAAATACCGCTCGAGCGATATCGCCAGCCCGACGGCCAATACCACCACGATGGGATACATGAAAAACCCGCCGTTCTGAAAAAATCCAATCGCGCTTGCAAACATATCCATAACCGCCGCCCTCCTCCGAACGCCAGACTAAACAACAATGTCTTTACATAATCGAACACGCAGCAGCCGTGTTCGCATTACTCCCGAACCTCTCTCTCGGGAGCGCCATACAATTGATCGAAATACTTCGTTTGTCTCAGGAATACGTCACGGTCCAGAGGTGCCAGCACCTCATCGATCAGGCTGTTGACCGGTTTTCCGGCGAGACTGCCGAGTGACGGATCTTTCCAGGGCACGATGTACAGCACCCGGGGCAGCTCCTGGTTGCCGCGGATCAATGTCGTCTCGAGCTCCATCCGGTCCGTCAGGTAGCGCTGCCCGGTGGCCTCCGGGCGCTCGACCGGTTCCTCCGCTGCCGGCGCCGCATCCACTTCCGGCCATGCGGGTACGATCTCCCCGGCGCGCAGTCCGCCGGACAGCAACAGGACCAGGCTCACGAAGGCTGCTCGCCCGGCGATACTCATGGCCCGACCTGCCTGTGCATTGTGAACGCCGCGCGCTGCGGCTCGCCCACGCGGCGGCGCAGATCGATGATCCATTTGTCGACGACGTCCTGCTTATCGATCGCGCCGGGTCGACGCCGCTGGGCAAATCCTTCGTAGTACTGCAGCGCGAGATCCGGTCGATCCTGGTACAGGTCGTACAGCACGCCAAGATTAAAATAGGCGAGTGCATAATCCGGATTCGACTCGATCGCCGTGAGGTACGACTGTTCGGCCGCCGCGAACAAGCCGCGCTGACGCTGCCAGATACCGAGTTGGTTGTAGGCCGCCGCGCAGTCCGAACACACTGCTATGGCACGCTGTAACGAAAGCATGGCCGCATCCGGCCGACCGCTGCGTGCGTGGATAATGGCGAGGTTGACGTGTGGCCCCGCATAGTCCGGATAAGTGCCGATGACTCGCTCGAATTCGATCACGGCGCGCTCGTCCGCGCCCGAATCCATGAACCCGAGTGCGCGCGCATAGCGTGTGCTTGCATCGGCGGGATACTCGACAACGACGGCCCCGCCGGCGGCCCTGGTCTGCGGCTGCGATCCGCCACAGCCGGCCAGCGCGCCGATCGCCAACGCCATGACCAGGACGACCCGCCGCGAACCGAGCTGATTAATCCAGTGCCGCAACAAAGCGCTCGCTCCTCTCGGATTTCGCGTAACGGAACGGCAGCAACTCTGCCAGCCGCGCAAAACTCCTCTTTACCCATTCGTCGTACACACCGTCGCTGGCCCGCGACGCGTTGGATTTGAAAATATCGATCGCCTGCTCCTCGAACGGGAACGCCTGCTCCTCGAGCAGAATGTCATACTGCTCGAGTTCGTCCGCGGACAACTCCTTCGGCCGCTCCGAGTTCATCAGGTCCTGGCTCAGCACGTAGTACAAATCGGCAATCTCGAAGCTCGCCGCGGTCGTCACCGCGGCGATACCGTAGTCGGCTGCCTGGCCGTAGGCGGCCAGCGCAGCCTCCATGCGGGCTTTTTTAAGCTTCAGACTGCTCTTCAGCGGAATCGTCAGCTTGACCGTCCGGAAGGCGTCACGCGCCGGGGCTGCGAGTTCGAGCCTGGCCTGTGCTGCCAGCGTCCGGCTGCGCGCACTGCGGGCCGCGCCGGCCCCGGCGTCAGCCGCGACGATTGCGGCCAGCCATTGCTGCCGATCGGCCCAGTCGTTCGACTCCCTGGCCAGATTGGCCAGCTTGTATTGCGCCTCCAGCGACTCACCGAACGGGGTCGGGAAGCGGGCAACGATCTGTGCATAGACACGACGCTGATCCGCGCGCGAACCCTGTAGCTCGTACAGGTCGGCCGCCTGCCACAGGGCCTCGCGATGCAGTTCCGGATCCGCGTCGGCAAAGCTCGCGACGCGTTCGTATTCGGCTGCGGCACGGCCGTGCTGGCCGGATGACTGATACGCGACAGCCAGTTTCTGCGTGACGTCGTCGTTAAACCGGTGTGCCGGGAAAGCAGCACGGAACCGCTCAAGAACATCGACCGCTTCACCCCAACGCTGATTCGCAAGCAACAGTGTGCCGGCGTCGTACAGGGCGTTCGCGACGAATGGTGACGTTGGCTGAACCATCGCAACCCGCAGAAACTGGGCGACGGCAAGATCGACATCGCCCGCAGCCTGCGCCTGCTCGGCCTGACGATAGACAGTGGCCGCAACGCGTTCCGCATAGTCCGAACGCTCGATGCCCGCGGCCAGCGGCATCAGCAACAGACGCTCATACGCTCGCTCGGCCGGTGCGAATCGGGCGAGGTCGAAATTTGCGTGCGCGATCACGGTCCATGCCGTGCGTTCGAGCTGCATTGACGCCGGCGGCTGTAACGTGACGACCCGGCCGGCCACCTCGATCGCGCGCTCGGTCGCGCCGCTGCGGAAAAATTCCTCGGCGGCATGGGTCAACACCGATGCTGCCTGCTCGTGCCCGGGGAACGTGCGTGCGAAACGCAACGCATTATCGAGCGACTGCGTATGCCATACGACCAGCGCCGCGCCCTCGAGCATCTCTGCATGGTGTTCGGCCGACAGCAATGCCGCGAAGCCGGCCGCCGCCGCCTGCTCGTGCGGGCCATAGTCGTAGGCCGTGCGCAGGTACTCGGTGTTCGCCTGGCCATATCGCTCGAGCTCGAACCAGATGTCGGCGAGCAGATAGTTTCGCGCTGCAGAATCCGGATCATCCGGAAAATAGGCAATAAACCGGTGGTACCAGTCGGCCGCACGCGCATAGGCCGCCGCATTATCATCGGCCTGCGCTTGCGCGTGATCATAGCTGGCCAGATCGGTCAGATGCATCTTCAACTGGTCGACGACGCCGCTCCAGTCCGCCACCATCCGGCCGGCCCAGAATGCGCTGTGCAACCCATACAGGTCGATGTAATCGCGCTTCACCTCCAGCACGAGGCTCGGAAATTTTGCCAGCGTCAGGGCCTCGATAACCCGCACCTGCATTGCCGGCGCGCGCGCGTCGGTCGGCATGCGTGCGACGAACGCGGCATAGGTATTGGCGGCATCCTGATAGCGTTCCTGGTCGAGGTAGAGGTCGCCAAGCGCCGCGTACAGCAGACCCACGTAAGCCGGGTCACCGCGCCCAGCCGGTGCACGTTCATCCGGGCCACGCAGCTCGGCTCCCCGCCGGTCGAGTCCCCATTGGTCAAGCAATCCATTCAAAGAGGTGTGGCCATCGAGATAAGCCAACGAGATCGCCAGCACCCGAAACGCATCATCCAGTAACTCACGCTCCGCGCGCGACATAGCCTGCAGTGCCGCGCCGGCGTCCGCAGCATCGCCAAGACGGACATCGAGCAAGGTCATGAACGAATTCAAACTCGCCTCGTAGCGGCTGCGCTTGAACATCGCCCAGCCGTGCTTGTATAGCGACTGCTGGTAATAAGTCGAACCGGCGCCGCTGGCAACCACGGCGGCATAGGCCACCGCGGACGCCGGGAAATCCTTGCGGACGAACAGAATCTCGCCGCGCCGAAACTGCGCCTCGTCGAAAAACCGGCTGTCGGCATAGCCGGCCACCAGTCGATCGAGGATGTCCAGCGCCTTGTCCGCCGCGCCGATCGTCTCGTACGCACGCGCCAGTTGATACAAAATCTTGTCGGTGTCGGGATGATCGGGATTCGCTGCGAGCAACGCCGTATACAACTGCACGGCCTCGGCGTAATAGCCGGCCGCGGCCTCGGGGCCGAGCTCGATCTCCTCATCCTCGCCCGCCGCGAGGTTCAGATCGCCGAGACGCCGCATCGCTTCCCTCTGCAGAGCCGGGTTATCCTTCGAGATCGCCAGGAACTCGCGATATTGATCGCGCGCCGCCGCGGCGCCACCCGGCACGACCGGCGTCGTCTGCAAGTCGATCTCGTGCGCGGCGAGGCTGCCGATCGTCGCCTGCGTATCTTCGGGCCGGTTGTCGCTGCCGAACGGCCACAGGCCACCCATCAGGGTGATGCCGTACACCGTGGCCAGCACACCGACGTTCACGGGTCACCCCCGACATCCTGATTGGACACGACGGTCGCCTGGTCGTAGATCGTCGCCAGCGCGAACCGCGCCTGTACCCGGTAGCTGGCGAGGCGCGACTTCTGCGCCTCGAGCTCGCCGGCAACCACCACCGCAAGCTGGTCTTCCTGCTCTCCGAGCGCCAGCGTGATGCGCGTCTGCATCGAATCGAGCCGTGGCGCGAGCATCGCGATTCGGTGCGCATACTCTGACAGTCGCAGCGGCATCTGTACGCGTGCCTCCAGCACGCGCGCCTCGTAGCTGCGGGCGCGTTCCAGTTCCCCATCGAGCTCGGCCAACTCGCGCTTCTGCTGCCAGAGCCGATAGCGATATTCGGTGTCGAATCGCCACAGCAGCGTGCCCTTCAGAATCCGCTGTTTGCTGCGCGCGCCGGCGCCCTCTTCACGATTGAATGCAAGATGCGATTCAAGGGCCGTCACGTCACGCCAGAGCTGCGCCTCGCGATTCTGCGCCAGGCCCACGACATCGCGCTCCGCCTCGATGCGCGCCAGGCGCGACGCGAGTGCGTCGCGGCGCGCCGTCAGCCCGGTCACGTTCACTTGTTCCATTCGCGCTGCGACGGCTGGGAGGCGCTGCTCGTAGGCCAGGCGGCGCGTCGCCACCATGTCTTCATAGGTCGCGAGCTTCTGCTGCCATTCGGCCACATGCGCGCGTAACGCGAGGAGATCCCGATAGCTGCGCAAGCCGTCCTGGAACGGATGGTTCGCGATCAGGTGATAGAGGTAACGCGCATCGTCGGTCTCGGGCAACACGGCGAGATTCCAGTGCCAGCGACCGAGCTGTTGTTCGTCATGCGCGAGCAGCGAGCGCACCAGCTCGCCGGAACGAGCCCGCGCGATAGCCGCGTCGAGATCGGCAAGTTCGTTGTCGAAATCTGCCATCGCGGCAACGTAATACTCGGCGGCCGAACCGTTCGCGCCGAGACGTGTAAATGCATAGGGCACCGCGAGCAGCGATTCCTGCACGGCGCTGTCCAGCAGATCACGCTGCTGAAGTTCGAGCCATGGGGTCAGTGCACCGCGATAATCTGCACGCAGCGCATCGGCCCAGCCGATGCCGAGCAGGGCTTTGTTCGAGGACGGCCCCTGCAGGCGCACGTGCTGCAACACCGCCTTGGCCTGCCCGGGCCGTTCGGCCTGCAGGTAGGCATAGCCCAGCGCGAGGTTGGCCTTGTCGCGCAAGGCAATGAGCGCAGGGTCGTCGCTGTCGATCTGCCCGACTGCGGCGAGCCGGGCCCCACCTTCATTAATCTGGCCGGTGCGCACCAGGGCCACGCCAAGATTGAAATTCGCATACGCGAACCAGCTCCCGGCGCCGTCCCAGCTGCCGAGCAATGCAGCGGCCTTGCCGAACCGTCCCTGCGCCATCAGGCTCTGCGCACTGAGCATGCGATGTTCCGAAGCCAGCCAGACCGGCAGATCGTCGCCAACTTTCGCAAACGCGTGATCGGCCTCGCGATACCGGCCGCGCTGATAATGCGCCTTGCCGATATACAACCAGACCCGATCGCGTACCAGCGAATCATCGCTCTCGGCCAACAGGCGAGTGAAAATTTCGGCGGCGTCCGCATGCTGACCGTAGGCGAGATACAAACCGCCAAGCAGCAGCTCGGCATCGGCGGCGTGGTGCGTGACGCGGCCGGCCTGACGGGCAGCCAGCAGATGGGTCAGCGCGGTAAAGTCATCCTGCTGATAGAAGTGGAACAAGACCTCACCGTAATACGGGTCCCGGATCGTCGTTCCCTGATCTTTCGCCTTGCCCCACGCATATGCGTGGCCACCGGTCAGGGTCAGTGCGATCAGAAGCAACCCCGGAACGAATTTTCGACGGAGTCGCAGCAATGCCTATTCCCACTCCGAGACCATGAACTCGGGCTGTTGCTTGCTGACCCGGTCGGAAATCTGCAGCTCGACGAATTTCGCGCCGATGCCCTTGTCGAAGTCGAGCTTCGCACCCCGCCGATAATCGCGCCCGTGCGGACCGATGCCGGTGAAGATGGCTACGATCTCGTGCGGACCGGTCTTCAGGTTGCCGAGGAACAAGCGCTGCACACCACCACGATGCAGTGCTTGTACCTCGCGTTCGGTGTAGAGATAGTTGCTGACTTCCTTGCCGTCTACCTTGAGCTGTACGGAGTCGAGTGCAAAAAACTCACCGATGTCCAGCGACAGGAACACGGCAACCTGCGTGTTCGCCGGGTACAGCAGCTCTTCCTCGAGCATGAACAACTCGCGATTCAGATCCAGCACGGCACCCTTCAGCGCCTGTACTTCGGCATCCAGGCTCCGCGAAGCTCCATCGACAGCAAACACCGCCGTCGGCAATGTGAACATCAGGATGCCGAGCACCATGGCGCACAAATTTCGGGAACCTTCGGTCATGACTGTCACCTTCTATTCTTCGGCCAGCAACGCGAGCAGTTGCTCGGCGTACGTCGCCTCGTCGCCGCGGCGGTAGCCCGTATGGATCTCCCGCACCCGGCCGTGCGCATCGATCAGCACCGTCAGCGGCATGGTGCGCGGGTCGTACAGTTGTACGGCCGCCTTCCGTTCGTCGTACCAGATCGGAAAACTCAAATTAAGGCGGTCGGCGATCTCCTGCGCATGACGGGGCTGATCGACCACCGCGACGCTGATGACCATGAAGCCCGTATTGCGATGTGCCTGGAAGAGTGATTCGAGTCGATCGAGTTGCTCTCGGCAACGCCCGCAGGATTGCGTCCAGAAGTTCAGCAGTACGACATCACCGCGATACTCACTGAGCCGCAAATTCTTGCCCGTGGAACTCTTCAGCGCAAAGTCCGGCGCCGGCTCATTGACAGCGAGCTTCGCCGCAGCGGCCGCGCACGGCAGTGCCAGCAAGAGCAGCGCGCAGCAGACCACGCGCAGCCGGTCAGACCGACAAAAACTATTTAACACTCGCGACAACAGCGTATTTTCCGGTTCACACCTGGCCGCTCAACGAGAAACGACCGACAACCACACCCGGCATACGACCCGGTCACGAACGCAACGCTCGCGTCAATTTCGCATGCGAAGATAATGGTCGCAGCACGGCCCGGCGAATCCTGTGATCAGAGTCACGCATCCGGGCGACGCATCCCGCTCAAGCGGATGAATTACCCGGAGTCCGGACGGGTTACACGGATTATGTCAATCGGCGCGACGCGCCTGCTGTGCGGCGAGGCCGGTCGAGAACTGCACGCGGCGGGAAGCATCGATGATGATCGCCTCGTAGTCCGGCAGACGCTCGATCAACTCGAGGCCTGCCTGCGCACCGAGCACGAACACGCTGGTCGACAGCCCGTCCGTCATCGTCGCATCGGGGCCGACGATGGTGACACTGCGCAGCTCTCCCGCCGACTTGCCGGTCGACGGGTCGAGAATGTGGTGATAGCGAACCCCGTCTTCGATGAAAAAGCGCTCGTAATCGCCGGAGGTCGACACCGCCTCATTGGCGAGCGCCAGACGCGTGATCAGCCCGGCTTTGTCGTCCGGATCGCGGATGCCAACGATCCACGGCCCGTTGCCGCGGTCGCCGAGCAGGCGCGTATCGCCGCCGGCCGTCGCCAGCGCATGGGTTACACCACGTTCTTTCAGTAATGCGATCACAGCCTCGCAGGCATAACCCTTCGCGATTCCGCCGAGATTGATGCGCACCCCCTCACGCGCGAAACGTATCGTCGATGCCGCAACGTCGAGCTCGACAAACCGGTGGTCGATCGTCAACAGGTGCGCATTGATTTCCGGCTCGTCCGGCCTCCGGTTCAGACGGTAGTCATAGAGTTGGCCGACGCTGTCGTAAGTGATGTCGAATGCACCCTCCGTGGTCGCGGACAACGCCAGCGCGCGCGCAATCAGAGCGAATAATTCATCACCGACGACGACCGGGCCGGCAGCCGCCTGCTCATTGATGCGCGTAATTTCCGAATCAGCGCGATACGTGCTCATCGCGCTCTCGATCCGGTCGAACTCGGCCATGCCCGCGGCGATCAGGCGCCTGGCTTCGGCCGCATCGTCGTGCCACAGCTCGATCTCGACGCGCGTGCCCATTTTATCCTGCGCATCGGAAAACCAGTCGCCGTGGGCGGCCGGCAAAACACCCAGCATGAGCAAGCCCACCAGCAGGCGCGGTGCGGGTATCGAGCACCTGAGCATCTGCGAACTCAGCGGATAACGGTAGCGGTCATGGTCTGGTCAGCTTATTCGCAACCGGGCACCGGCACCAGCACCCGTGAGTGAATAAACGAATCAAGCCAGCCCCCGGCGTCCGTCAGAACCAGACTGAAAAATATAACTGGATCACGTCGGCCGAGTAATCGAACAATGGCTCTTGCCCGGGCGAAAACAGCGGCGCGCCGTTCTCGTCCCTGAACCGCAGGTCGTGGAAGTCATCGTAGTCGTAAATAATATGATCATAATGGACGTTGACGCTGGCCTTCTCAAGGAACTTCCAGCCGTCCCTGAGCAGGTTGTAGGTGGCTCCGAACCGAAGCGCGTGACTGACGAAGGTCGATAATTCCTTGTCCCGCGCCAGAAAGTTCTGCGAATCCTGAAATGGAAACAGGTCCGAAAAAAAATCGGCCTTGCTCTGTGTATAGAAGCGATAGCTGATGTCCAGAATCCAGGCTTCCTGCAGCGGATGCGTGTAGCCGATATCGAAGTTGTGCGCGTCGATGCCCCAATCATCCGTGAAGAACCGGTAGCCGCCGTGCACGGCGGCACGATACGGCAAGTGATAGCGCATATTGAATGCGATCGCGTTACTCGAGCGCGTACCGGGATAGATCTCCGGCTGGAACGAGTAGCCGGTGGACGAGCCCGGGTCGAGGAAGCGAGTCTGGCGATATGGATTGTTCAGCCAACCCTCGTCGGTGATGGCTTCGTAGTACAGGCCCAGCAACCAGTTGCGCGTGATGACCTGGGTCACGCTCAGCCGATAGTTACGTCGGTCGGCCTGCTCATGGAAAATCCCGTCCGGCTGGCCGTCGGGACCGTTGCGGAAGATGTCATCCGAGCCTCGCCCGTAGCCCATCGTCACCGTTGTCAGGCCGCCGAAGATATCCTGCGAAACGCTGATGTTCAGCGACTGTGCCTTGTAGTCGTTCTCGTTGCTGTCCGTAAACGCGATACTCATGATCGTATCGTCGTGCAGATAATCCAGACCAACGCTGTATTCTTTCCGCTCTTCCTCGTATCGGCTCGCACCTGTTGTGACGACATCGATCGACGCACTGCTGATGCTGTCGACGTAGTAGTTGGCGAACAGCGAGACGGTTTCGCGAATGTTCTTGCGTACCAGCAGTGACGGGCCATCGATCTGGACGTTGTCACCGTCGTAGTAGTGATACAGCACATCGGCGCGGTCCTCGGGCAACACGCCCGCGCGCGCCGCAGCGAACCCTGCGACCAGCGCGACGAGCAACCACCATCGATGTGCCGGCATGCTCATCAGGCTAGTTACAGCCACACCCGCCGCCGGCGCTGCCCGCCGCGCCACGCGCACCCTCGCGCGCTTCGTGCACGTGGTTGATATACGCGGCGGACACGGGATCCCGATCGAGCAACATGATGGGATCGGCAAGGCGGTCGCGCTCATAGGGTTTGACCCACGGCTCGACGGCGCAGCCGGTCGCGGCCACAGCGAACAGGAGCAGCATCAGTGCAGGCTTGAGACTCATCCCCGCTCTCTCGACAAGGCGCGAATCTGATCCATGTAGTCCGTCTCGTATCCCGGCTTATAGCCGTGATGCAGGTAACGCACATTGCCCCGACGATCAATGAGCACCGTGCTGGGCATGGCGACGACGTCATACAATTTGCTGATGCCATTCTCCGGGTCATACAAGACCGGGAAGCTGACCGGGCGCTGTTTCAGGAATGCCTGCCCGTCGGCGGAATTTTCCTCGACGTTGATGCCAAGCAGCGTGAAGCCGAGTGGCGCGTACTTCCGATGAATCTGCTCGAGCAGCGGCATCTCCTGCCGGCACGGGCCGCACCAGCTCGCCCAGAAGTTGATCATGACCACCTGGCCTTTCAGATCGCTGAGACTGACGGCATTGCCATGGGCGTCATTCAGCGTGAAATCCGGCGCCGGCTCAGCGTCGTCGGCCCACGCCGGCGCAAGCAGTACGCAGGCGATGACGGCACCGGGCAGTGAAAACCGGCAAGCTTTTGTGCGTAACATCATGAATCGATCCTCAGAAGAAACCACTCAGGCCAATATTGAACTCGAAGTTGTGGGTCGTCTTGTCCTCGCCGAGCAGGTCCGAATCAAACAACCGGTCACGCACGTCAACCCGCAGCGCCAGCCAGTCGGTCAGCAGCATGCGATAGCCCGCGCCCAGCACCAGCGTGAAGAAATCATCATCGGCGAAATTGGTGTTGCCCGCGCCGACCACCACGTACAAGGCACTCGGAAAGGCTCGTTTGCGACCGATAAATACCTCGCCCGGCAACAGGTTGTAGCCGATGGACAAGTCATAGTACGTCAGTGTCCGCTGGTCATCGGTCAGAAGCGGTGCGCCACCGCTCAGTTTCTCGAAACTCGTCTCGCCGACATCGGTTTGGCCGAAGGTGCCCTCGACGAAGAAGCCCTCGCTGATGTGGTAGGCCAGGCGCGCACCGTAGGTCGAATTCGTCTCGAAGTCCTCGACGCTGAGCAGACCGAAATAGGCGCCCACCTCAAAATTGTCGGCATCGATTTTCACGGGCGCAGCTTCCCGGCGCGAAACCTCCGGCTGAATGACACTCTCACCCTCATCGGGTGCAGTCTCGATGACCGTGCGCCCGCCGAAGCAGCCGGTAATGGACATGACACCCAGTGCGGCCAGTGTCACCCTTAAAAGAAAAATGCGAATCCCGCCTTCCATTCGTCTAATTCCTCGTTGCTGTCTCTCTTCGTAAACACGACGTAACTCTTGTATTCGGCCCGGAGCAGAAACCGGCGACCGAGATGTGCGCGAAACCCGAAGCCGACATGCGCCTCCTGGTCGGTTCGATCCTCCGCCTGTACGAGTGTCGCCTTCGGTTCGATGCGCAGCACACCGGTACCCAGCGTAAAGAACGGCGACACGTACCAGCCTGGGAACGGCTGATGCACCAGGCTGGCGCTGAGCATCCAGCCACTCGAAAAATCGCCGGTAATATCCGATGCGGAAATCTCGAGCGACAGGTTATCGGTAAACAAGTAGGCGCCATACAGTGTGAGAATATTGGCACCGTCCAGGTCGCCGAGTTGGAAACCTGCCTCGCGACGACGCTTGATGAAGTCTTCGCGGCTCGGGTCACGAATCGCCGTCGGCGTGCCATCGGGCTCGAGGGTCTGCGACAGCTGCCCGGCCGACACCCAGCCCTCGATGCCCCGCTCGGTACGCACCTTGAACCAGTCGGTGCGGCGCGTGTGAACCTCGAGCTTCTCGCCGCGCTCGGCGAGGTTGAATATCGGGTAACCGCGGCCCGGGCCGGTATGCAATTCGATATAGGGTTCCGCGATCACGACCTCGTATGGCCGACCTTTGCCATAAGTCGGCGCGGCGAGGCACAGACAGGCAAGCACGATGACGGCGGGATACTGCATGGCTAGTTTATCGGCGCGTCGAACGGATTATTGAAGTACTGGCCACCGATATCGAGCCATTCGGCCACCAGCCGCAGCTCGGCCCCGCTCAGATAGCCGGCATGCGATGCACCTGCCGAGAAGCGACTGAAGAACGGCGCGGACGACACCGCGCCGTTGACGGACATCGACGCGGCGACGGTGACCGGCTGCAGAATCGGATCGCCGGTCACAGGATCGATGCCGATCTCGATCATGACGTCCTGCAGGGTGCCGGTGGCGAGGTCGAAAAATTGCTGGTTGTCCGGAAACAGCAGCTCTCGATAGGCTCGCAGGTGATCCGGCTCCTCGACCGACGGGCCATCCGTCAGATCCAGTTGCCCGAGTGGCGCCCGGATCATGGCCATCGCATCGACCGGGCTGTGGCACACCGTGCAGGTCACATCGGTGATGCCGTCCGGCGCGAGCCGCGGCTCGGCCCACAGCGGGTGAATATGCATCTCGTAGTGGATAACGATTCTGCAGATCGGTGTCCACTGGGCCTGACACGCCGCCGACACCGGCGCCGGCGTCGTCAGATCGTTGTACAGGTAAGCAACGGACGCATCCCTGGCGCGACCGGCCGCGACCTCGTCGGTCCAGACATCGTCGTACACGATATCGACGCGCGGCATGATCTCGGCGCAGTCCGTCGCGCAGCTCAGACGCGCGCGAGCCTCGGCCATCGTCTCGCCGAAGTCCGCGAAATACAGCGATACGGTATTCGGAAACGGCAGGCTGTCGGCCAATGCGCCGGGGTATGCGCTGTCGAACGCATCCGCCCGGCCGTGCGAGAACCCGGTGTTGTTCTCATGACAACCGTTACACTCGAGCGTCTCGCCCGGGCGAACCTGCAGCCAGCTCTGATGACGCGGCGTGACGCGCTCGCCCGCCGCATTGAGCACACTGATGGCCAGCGGGATATTTGCGGGCACCATGGCATACACCGATCCGTCCGGTTCGACGGGTACGTAACCGATTATCTCGCGCATGCCTTGGCCGGCACTGCGCCCGAACGCCGTATTGGCAAAATCCCGCACGTCGTCGTCTGGTATCGACACCGCTTTGACGATCCGCAGGAAGCGCCCCGGGCGCTGGTCCGCGGTGGTCTGCGCCGGATCGGCCAGTGCCGGAATATCCGGTGCCGCCTGATCCACGCCATCGCGATCGTAGATGCTGCGAATATTGATAAAGCCCACACCCGCATCGACGTGGGCCGGGTCGAGCGCCCCGGTGGTTGCCTGATCGTGAATCACCGGCGGCAAGGTACGCTGCTGGGCGGCAACCACGTCCGCATAAATAATGCCCTCTTCCGGCTGCAGGACCGGCAACTGGGTATCGCTCGCCCGATCGTAGATCCAGATGCCAAACAGCGGGTCTGCCTCGACCAAGGCCGGGTCGGCGAGGTCCGCGTCGGTACACGGAAAAATACGCAACGGCAGCAGTGCCGGATCCAGCACCGCGGCGGCGAGTTCTGCCGCGTCGACGAGCCGGCACTGGCTCCAGCTGACAAACATCCGCTCGGTGCCGTCCCACAGCGGGTACGCCGAGCCGAACACGCCGCCCGGCGACACGCTGCCGTCGGTGCGCACGTCGTTGATGGTCGCGAACGACTGGGCCGGACCGGTCAGCACGCCGGCGTTGGCCGCGTTGGCCTGGACATTCTCGAGGTAATCGGCCGTCTCGATGATCCGGATATCGGCACCGCGACTGGCGACCTGGAACGGTTGAACAATCGTCATCATGCGGCCGTCGCTCATCTCGCGCGGCTGCAGAAACTGAATTGTCGCCCCGTTCGTGCCGGTGGCGTGGCTGTTTTTACCGTACAGCAACTGCAGTTCGGTGCCGTCCGGATTCATGGTGTATAGGTGCATCGCGTTGCGCCCGCCCATGTTGTCCCAGCGCGTGAACACGATGCGCCCGTCGCTGAGCACGGCAGGGTCCAGATCATGACTCTGGTTGTAGGACACCTGGTGGATATCGCTGCCATCGGCATTCATGACGTGCAGCACGAAGGCGAACTCGCCGCGATTCTCGTCAAGCGCGGAAAACTGGGGTTTGCCCTCGTCCAGCAGGATTGCATTCGACTGACGCTGGCGTGTCGAAGAAAAAACAATGCGCCCGTCCGGCAGGTAGTACGGTGCCACGTCGTGGCCGGCCTCGGCCGTGATATCCGACGTCATGATCCGGGTCAGCACATCGAACTCCAGGTCATACTCCCAGATGTTCCACTTCGGCTGATCTTCCTCATCGGCGTTTTCGATGAACTGCGCCCGCATCGCGAAGATCACGCGGGACCCGTCGTATGAGACCTCGAGGTCGCGCACGTCACCCAGGCCGGCGGTAATGCCCTCGGTGATGTTCCGCTCCGCGGCACTCGGCGACGCGCGCTCGCGAACATAAAGATCAGCGCCGATCTCGAACGTGATCAGCTCGCGCGCATCGGTCGGCTCGACATTCCCCTGGTCATCCAGGGGCAACGGCCGCTTGACATAGGCGATCGGGACATCGAGCACGACCGGATCGGCCGCCTGGCCCCCGGCCAGATCCACACCACCGCCGCTACCGCAGGCAGTGATGCCACACACGATAATTATCAGCAGTGCAGACGAACGCCACGCGCTCGAACGGCTTTCCAACAACCCGTTTATCATCTAATTCCCAACCACAAGTCACAACAGCCCGAGGTCTTTGTAACCGGAAGAACGATCCGGGCATACCCACCACATAACCTAATACAACAGAAATTCACTAATCCGTTAACGCGATCACAGAATCCACAGACGCGAAGCGAAAAGATGCGTCTGCTGGCGTGCAATGCGCTTGTGTCTGGGTTGTGGGGCGATAATTGGGATGAGTGCTGGTATGCGCATGCGGCGTACGGCTGCCGGGGTACGCACGCGAACCGGATGGATCGCTTCGGTGTCGATCGCTTTTCTGCTGTCAGGCAGCATGTCCTCGCCTGCCCAGGCGGGCGCACTGGAGCAGGCCAGACGAATGCACGATCGGCTGGCCGGCGTGCCGCCGAGCGACCAGATGCTGCTGGACATGACCAACGACCTCAATGGGGTCGGCGGCAGAACCGGGATCGACGCCGCGTATCTGGCGATGGATGACAAGGGCTTCTACAACGTCACCCTCAAGAATTTCGCGGCGCCGTGGACGAATGAGAGCCAAAGCGTATTCGTACCCCTGAATGACTACACGGCAACTGTCATCGGCATGATCCGGGACGATGTGCCCTTCAATACCTTGCTGTCCGCGAACCTCGTGTACATCGACCCGAATGGCGCCACGCCGTACTCGATGACGAACAACAATCACTACGCACAGCTGGAAGCAAATGACACGAACCTGATGACGGCACTGGTCGGCGTACCGCAGACGCAGGTGACCGATCTGCCCCAGGCGGCAGTGGCCGGAATTTTTACCACCCGCGCAGCGGCCGAAGCATTCTTCATCGCCGGCACCAACCGTGCGATGTTTCGTTTCACGATGCTCAATCACCTGTGTAACGACATGGAACAGGTCAAGGACATCACGCGCTCACCGGACCGGATTCGACAGGATGTGTCGCGCAGCCCGGGCGGCGACAGCCGCATCTTCCTGAATAACTGCATCGGCTGCCACACCGGCATGGACCCGATGACCCAGGCGTTCGCGTATTACGACTATGACGAAGTGCAACAGCGCATCGTATACACACCAGACCAGGTACAGCCGAAGTACTTCAACAATGCCGACAACTTCCGGCCGGGCTTCGAGACGCCGGACGACAGCTGGACCAACTATTGGCGTGCCGGGCAGAACCAGTTGCTCGGTTGGGATTCATCGCTGCCGGGCAGTGGCGCCGGCGCGGCCTCGATGGGCGCCGAACTTGCCAACAGTGATGCATTCGCACAATGCCAGGTCAGGAAAGTTTTCAAGACGATCTGTTTTCGCGACCCAGTCGACCAGGCCGATCGTGACCAGGTTGCCACGATGACCTCTGCTTTCAGGAGCGGCGGCGCCAACATGAAGCTGGCCTTCGCCCAAGCAGCAGTTTACTGCAAGGGTCCCTGAAGTGCAGACCATGATCAGGATCACTCAGGCGAAAACCATGGCAGCAGCCCGACTCGTCGCACTGCTGATCACACTGCTTCTCGCCGGTTGCGGCGGTGGCGCCGACACGGAATCCTTGCCGCAACTGAACCTGCCGACGACGACGAACTACACGGGGCCGCCACCGGCCACAGCCGATGTCCAGTCCTTCATGATTAACCTGTGGGATAACATCGCGCGGCCGGATCGCTGCGGCGGTTGCCACAGCGACACCGGTGGCCAGGCACCGATGTTCGCACGCACTGATGACGTGAACCTCGCCTATGACGCGGCGCTGTCCCTGGTCGATCTCGGCTCGCCGAGCGACTCCCGGCTGGTTATCAAGGTTGCCGGAGGCCACCACTGCTGGGAAGCCGTAGCGGCCGTTTGCGGCGACATCATGACCGGCTGGATCGAAAACTGGGGCGGCAACACGACGGGCGAAGCGGCCCGCCAGATCGAACTGCAGGCACCGGTACTGCGACAGGTCGGCGCGAGCAAAACCTTTCCCGCGGACACCAGCCTGTTCGAGGCGACCGTACATGCCCTGGTCACCGACGTTGCGACGGGTAACTGTCTGGCCTGCCACAGTTCCAGCGCGGATCCGGCAGTGCAGCAGAACCCCTACTTCGCCGATGCGGATCCAGGCATTGCCTACGCTGCGATCAAGCCGAAGATCGATCTCGACGATCCGGCAAGTTCACGTCTCGTCGTGCGCCTGCGCTTCGAGTTCCATAACTGCTGGGGCGACTGTGCGGCGAATGCCGACACCATGCAGGCGACGATCGAGCAACTGGCGGCCGGCTCCACGACGGATCCGATCGACCCAAACCTGATCCTGAGTGCAGCGCTGAACCTGTTTGACGGCACGATTGCCAGCGGCGGCAATCGTTACGAAGCGAACCAGATTGCCTTGTGGGAGTTCAAGACCGGCATCGGTTTGACCGCGTTCGATACCAGCGGCGTCGACCCGGCAATCAACCTGACCCTGTCCGATCCCGACACCGTCAGATGGGTCGGCGGCTGGGGCGTCGAAATACTGAGCGGCAAGCTGCAGGGTTCGACTACGAACAGCAAGAAACTGCACGACATGATCAAGTCGTCCGGAGAGTATTCCATCGAAGCGTGGGTCGTGCCCGGTAATGTCGCGCAGGAGGAAGCCCGAATCATCAGCTACTCGGCAGGCACGATGGCGCGAAACTTCCACCTCGGCCAGACGCTTTACGCCTACGATTTCTATAATCGCAGCAGTACGACCGACGGCAACGGCGAGCCGTTCATGCAGACATCCGACACGGACGAAGACCTGCAGGCCACGCTACAGCATGTCGTTGCGACCTACGACCCGGTCAACGGCCGGCGCCTGTATGTCAACGGCGTATTCACCGATGATCTCGACCCGGTGCCCGGCGGCACCCTCGCCGACTGGGACGACACATTTGCGTTCGTACTCGGCAACGAGGTCTCCGGCGATCGCCAGTGGATGGGCGTGATCCGGCTGGTTGCCATCCATAACCGGGTACTGACACCGGAACAGATTCTGCAAAACTTCGCCGTCGGCGTCGGCGAGAAGTTCTTCCTGCTGTTCAATCTTCCGGAGAGCATCGTCGGCATGCCGCAGGCGTATATCCTGTTCGAGGTCAGCCAGTTCGACAGCTACAGCTACCTGTTCGACGCCCCGATATTCATCAGTCTCGACGCGGCCGCAACCCCGGGAAACATACCGATCGCCGGCATGCGGCTGGGTATCAATGGCGCGGAATCACCGGTCGGCCAGGCCTACCAGAATCTGAACACACAAATCACCGATGCTTCGTATACGCCCCAGGGCCAGCCGCTGTCCGGTCTCGGCACGGTCATCGCTCTGGAACGCGGCACCGACTCTGACCTGTTCTTCCTGACCTTCGAGGTGCTCGGCAACGCAACGAATTTCGTCACCGAGCCCGCGCCGCTGGCGCCGACCCCGATCGACGGTGCGCCCGCATCCGATATTGGTATCAAGACCTTCGACGAGATCAACGCGTCATTCTCGGTGATCACCGGCATTTCGAAAACCGATGCGGCAGTGTCCGGCACCTTTACCCTGGTCAAGACCCAGCTGCCGACGATCGAGGACATCGGCGCATTCTCGGCTGCACACGAGATCGGCATCGCGCAGCTTGCGATCGAATACTGCAACGTACTGGTCGAGGATGCAGGCAAGCGTACGGCCTATTTCCCCGGCTTCGATTTCGGCGCGCAGCCGAGCGTCGCGTTCGCGGCTCGTGACCTGATGCTGATGCCGCTGATCGATAATGCGATGAACATCGGGCTCGGCTCGCAGCCGACCTTCGCCGACGTACGTAACGAGCTTGGGTACATCACGACCCCGCACCTGAACCTGATCGATCGACTGATCGCCAGTGACAACAGCGATAGCGTGCGCACCCGGAACATCACCAAGGCCGTCTGCGCCGCCGTACTTGGCAGCGCCGTGACGACCGTGCAATAGCCATCGAGGTCGCAACGATGCCACGCAGACGACGTCACACGCGTCACTATTTCGCACCGCAACGCCACCCGAACCACCCGCGCCCGGTCACGCGTCGCGATTTTATCGGCCAGGGTTTCATGACCGGCGCGGCGAGCGTGCTCGGCGGGGGCGTCATGAGCCTGTTTGCGGATCCGCGTGCCGCCTACGCGGCATTGTCATCCGACCTGGACCTGCTGCGCACGCCGTGCGGCATCAACGTGCTCGGCGCGGGCAAGATTCCATTCATGTGTTTCGATTTAGCGGGCGGCGCGAACATGTCCGGCTCGAACGTACTGGTCGGTGCTCAGGGCGGCCAGCTCGACCCGCTCAGTACGCAAGGCTACAGCAAGCTCGGTCTGCCCGGCGACATGACGCCGCAGAGCATCGACCCGAATACGAACCTGGACTTTATCGACCAAACGCTCGGCCTGGCATTCCATCGCGACAGCGCGTTCCTGCGTGGCATGATGGGCAGCATGTCTCCGGGCACGGCGGCCAGCGTCAACGGCGCGGTCATCCCGGCCCGCTCTGACAATGACACCGGCAACAATCCGCACAACCCGCTGTATGGAATCAATCGGGCGGGCGCGGACGGGTCCTTGCTGACGCTGATCGGCTCGCGCAACTCCGAATCGGGCGGTAACTCGATGGCCCCGGCGATGATGATCGACCCGGCGAACCGGCCAACCAAGGTTGACCGCCCGAGCGATGTCACCGGCCTGGTCGACACGGGACAACTGGTCGGACTGCTCGGTCAGGACGATGCCGTCGCCGTCATGGAAGCGATCTACCGGATCAGCGATATGAAGATGGACCAGGTCAGCACCGGCCTGGTGTTCCCGGATCCGGATAACCCGTTGGTGACCCGCGACGAGGTGGTCAAGCAACTCGTGCGCTGCGGCTACGTCAAATCCGCCGATATCGCCGACCGCTTCGGCGATCCGTCGACACTGAACCCCGAACTCGACCCGGATATCGTCGGTGCAGCGGGGATATTCACTGACGTGGAGTTTCAGGGCGACAATGAGTTCCGCAAGACCGCCGCCGTCATGAAACTCGTCATGAACGGCTTCGCCGGCGCCGGCTGCGTGACGATGGGCGGCTATGACTATCACGGTGGCCGCCGTGCCGAGGGCGAGGTCAAAGACTTTCGCGCCGGACGCTGTATGGGTGCATGTCTCGAGTACGCGGCACGTGCAAACAACGGCAACGGTGTACCGCTGATGATGTACGTCTTCAGCGACGGTTCGCTGTCGAGCAACGGCGTCATCGACAATTCGGCAGACGGCCGCGGCAAGGGTGAGTGGACGAGCGATAACAGCTCGACCGCGTCTTCGTTCTTCCTGGTGTACAACCCGGGCGGGCGGGCGCAATTAATCGGTGGGACCCCCGAGGAGCAGGCGCGACATCAGCAGATCGGCCACTTCCGGACAGACGGTTCGGTGGACACCGGCGCGACCCCGGCCGCGAATAATGTCAACCTGCTCGTCGAGACACTGATCCTGAATTACATGGCCCTGCATGGCGAAGATTCCGGCTTCCCGGGCCTGTTCCCGAATCACGGACTCGGCAACGCAGCGCTGCGCCAAAGCCTGACCGCGTTCAACCCGATCGTCAGCGGCACGATCTGATTCATCGCTCCAACAAGTGAAAGGTGTCAGACACCAATAAGCAGATGCTGCGAGCGAGCGAAAGGTGTCAGACACCAATTAGCCGGCCACCTCTCGAAAATCGAGCCCCGCAGCATCTGCTAATCGGTGTCTGACACCTCTTAGCCCCACAAACTGGCAAAAACTGTCCAGACGACAGGGATTGTGACTTCTTTCTGAGACTGTGGCCCGCAGGCGCCCCGCAGGAAGCGCCCTTGGGGTAGACGCAGGCCCCAAGGGTAGACGCAGGCCCCAAGCCTACACCCCGCAGGCCACCGGAGACTATTGGTGTCAGACACCAATTTGTCGATACACTGCATGCCATGCTCGACTCGATACTGGCCTGTCCGCGCTGTGACAACGCGCTGACCCCGACCGACGGCGGCCATGCGTGCGGCGGATGCCAGGTTGACTTCCCGAGCATCGCAGGTATCCCGTTCCTGTTCGCCGAACCGTCGGCCGCACTCGGTGAGTGGCGCGCGCGACTGCACATGGAGACCCGGCGTCTCGATCACGAAGTCAGGCTCATCGAAGCCGCACTGGACGCGCCCGACCTGCGCGACAGCACACGCCGGCGGTTGACGCTGATGCAACACGCATACCGCGACCACAACGAGCGCCTGCTCGCGCTGCTCGAGCCACTCGGTCTCGTCGAGCTGGAGGCGAACATCGAATCCTACCTCGCCCTGCGCACGCGGCTGCCAGGCGATCAAGGCCTGGTTACGTATTACCCCAACGTGCATCGTGACTGGTCGTGGGGCGAACGAGAGAATGAAGCGAGCGCGGACCTGGTCACCGATATGCTGGATCAGCCGCTCGGCAAGATGCTGGTACTCGGCGCCGGGCCGGCGCGGCTCGCCTGTGATCTGCACGACCGGCTGACGCCGGAACTCACGGTTGCGCTCGACTTCAATCCGATGTTCATGCTGCTGGCGCAACGCCTGCTTCGCGGAGAGACGGTCGAGTTATACGAGTTCCCAATCGCGCCGAGCAGTATCGAGAACTCGGCGGTTCTGCGAACACTGCAGGCCGAAGCGCCGGTCACCGGCGAGTTCGAACTCGTTATCGCCGACGCCGCCCGCGCGCCGTTCCTGAACGGCAGCTTCGATACGATCATCACACCGTGGGTCACGGATATTCTGCCGTCCGACATCGCGGAAACCGCGGCACGCATCAACCATCTGCTGCGCGACGACGGGCAGTGGGTCAATTTCGGCTCGCTGGCTTTTGACAACGCGGACCCGGGCAAGCGGTACAGCCGCGAGGAAGTCGTCGAGATTGTCGCCGCGCAGGGGTTCACGACGCCGCACGTGGACGAGACGCGCATCCCCTATATGTGCTCTCCGGCCAGCCGGCACGGTCGTCAGGAGACGGTCGTCACATTCGCGGCCAGGAAAACCAAGCAGGCGAAAAGAACAGCTCGCTACGAGGCTCTGCCAAACTGGCTCGTCAAGGGCGATGCGCCGGTCCCACTCAGCGACTCATTGCGCATGCAGGCTACATCGACGCGCATCCACGCTTTCGTCATGTCCCTGATCGACGGCAAGCGCTCGATCAAGGACATGGCAAAGCTCATGGAAGCGCAGCAACTCATGACACAGCACGAAGCCGTGCCGACGATTCGAACCTTCCTGATCAAAATGCTGGAAGCAAGCGGCCGCGGGGTCGGACCTCCGTAACCGGCTAATTGCCAAAAGAATGTGGCTTAAAAAGAGAGGCCATTTTTCAGGTCTAAACAGCCCGTTTCATGTGCATTTTTGCGTATTTAAGGCGCAACGAACATTATCTGCCGATGCCAAACAGGCGAGCGTACCGGCGATGTGAAACGCATCAACGAGGCTGCCAGTAAACCATTAATTTCAGGGCCCGAATTGGCCAATTAACCTGCTTGGATACACGGGCTATTCGATAAAAATTCAAAACGTTTCATGGACTTGCGTTGGTCCGACCCCGACAACCTAGGGCAGCTGAACGTTGATGCGTGCGCCGCCGCTGGTCTCGTCGCGCGTGATCGCCAATTCGCCGCCATACAATGCGACGATCTCTGCGACGACTGCAAGACCGATGCCCTGACCCGGTACGTCGCCACGCTGCAGGTGCGCGGCGACGGACTGGCCGCGATTGCCGCGCGCAAGCACCGCATCGACGTCGTCATCCGGAATGCCGGGCCCGTCGTCGGTGATGATCAGCCGCAGACCTGCAGCCGCGTCGTCGACGAGTTCAAGTACGACTTCCCCCCGACACCACTTCCATGCGTTATCGAGCAGGTTGCCAATTAGCTCGTAGAGGTCGCCCTGCTCTGCCCGATACGTCAGGCCGTCCGGCACCAGCAGTTCGAAATCTACCTTCTTATCCGCATGAATCTTGCGCAGGCTACTGGCAACTTCCCGGCAAATGGGCGCCAGCGATATCGGCCGCGGCGCGAGTGTGCGCGGCCCCATGGCCGCGGCGCGACGCAATCGGTAGTCGATGACGCCTTGCATGCGCGCGACCTGTTCGCGCAGCACGTCGGCATCCGGCTCACGCGCGCCCAGTTCGCTGCGTACGACGGCGAGTGGCGTTTTGAGGCTGTGGGCGAGATCATCCATTGTGGTCCGAAAGCGGGTGATACGCTGACGCTCGGAGCGCACCAGCGCGTTCATGTTACGTGCCACACCGGCGAGTTCGCGTGGATAGTCCTCACTCAAGAGATCGACGTCGCCGGTCTCGATCGCACGGATCTGGCCGGCCATGCGATGCAGCGGCCGCAAACCCCAGCGCAGCAGCAAGCCGATCGCGATCAGCAATGCCAGCATGACGGCCGCAAACCAGCCGAACATTTGCTGCCGGAACCGGGCGAGCTGTCGTTCGTAGGCCGTCAGATCCTCGCCGACGAACACCTGGAAGCCATACGATGCATCGCCGACGAGTTCCCACGTAATGCCGATGCCGAGCACGAGTACCTCGGTGCCGGTGGCGAGACGGCGGCGCTGATACAAGCGCTCGCCGGCGTCGACCGACAGACCTCGTGCAAGTTCGATGCCGGCCGCCGATGGCGAACGCCAGACACGCTGGCCAACCGGGTCGACGATCTCGGCGAACAGTCCGGAACTCAGGCTGTTCAGACGCGCCTCGGGCAGGTCGGTTGGCAGCACCAACGTGCCGTCCGCACCCAGCTCGGCCACACCGATCAAAGTCAGCACCTGAACCTCGAGCAAATCCCGGATTGCGTCCTCGCTCATCTGTCTGAACAACGCATCAAGCAGAACAATTGTTACCGCGAAGGCCGCCAGCAGTACGGCCGTCGTCGTCACGAGCAGGCGCACACTGAGCGAACCGGGTCGGGCGCCCATCAGTCCGGCGGCTCGAGCCTGGCAATGCGGTAGCCGCGGCCCCGCAACGTCTCGATCAGGCCGAGCGACCGGTCCGGATCAAGCTTGTTGCGAAGTCGCGTGATCAACACTTCGATCACATTGCTGTCGCGCTCGAAATCCTGATCGTACAGTTGATCCGTCAGGTTCGCTTTGGTGACGACTTGGCCGACCCGCATCAGCAGAATCTCGATCAGCCGATACTCGAAGGCCGTCAGCTGAACGGCGCGGCCGTCGACGCTGATCTCCTGGGCCTGGGTATCGAGCTCGATCCGGCCATGCCGGATAACCGATCGCGCGTGGCCTGCCGCCCGCCTGAGCAACGCATTAATTCGTGCCAGCAGCTCGTCCAGGTTAAACGGCTTGACGACGTAGTCATCGGCGCCGGCGTTGAGGCCGTCAACCTTGTCCTGCCAGTGATCTCGCGCGGTCAGGATCAGGATCGGAAACGTCATGCCACGGTTGCGAAAATCAGCAATGAGTTCTGCACCCGGGCGATCCGGCAGGCCGAGATCGATGATCGCGAGCGCACTCGCGAACTCGGCGGCATAGTATTCGCCCTCGGCTGCATTGGCTGCCTCGTCGACCGTGAACCCGTTCTCGCGCAGATTGGCAGCCAGCGACCGTCGCAGTGCATCGTCATCTTCAATAATCAGCAAACGCATGCGCCTATTGCACCCGCCCGCTCTGCGCGTCGATCGTCAGCGTTTTCACCAGACCCTCGTCGGTCAGCACGCGGATTTCGTGCACCGTGCGCCCATCCGTCGTCCGGCTTCTGGCGCGCAACACCTTGCCGCTCGTCTGTTGACGAACAACCACAATCGCTTCGTCGAGCGACATGCCGCCGGGCACCGTGTCCGACCATCCCGGGGACGCGAGTACCCCCACGACAATGGCCACGATCAGCAAGCCCCGCGATCGACCGGAATATCTGCGCAAATTCATATCTGCCTCCAGTCTACCGGCGACGCCTGAATCGAGCCTGAACTGCGCAGCGCTTACGCGCCGGAACGGCGCAGCAGCGCACGGGCCTTGTTGCCGATCGGCACCCGATTATAAAACCAGTTCGGCAACGGCTTGCGTGAATACGTCTCCCAGCGCACGACTTTGAATCCGGTCTTCTCAGCCAGATAACGCATCGATCTCTTCGAGTACTCGTTGCAGTGCCCGGCCCGGAAGTCCGCATCGAAATGGCGCTTGTGTAAACCGGCGCCGACAACGAAACGACTCCAGCGCTTGGTCATGGCCTCGATGTTCGGCATCTCGATCAGAAAATATCCGTCCGGCTTCATCAGTACGCTGATTTTCTCCAGGGTAATCAGCGGATCCGGCAAATGCTCGAGTACGTGCCGCAGTACCACGACGTCGAACGAACCGGCGTCTTCCAGTGCAGGCGTCGTTTCCAGGAAATCGGCGACTTCGACCGCGATGTCGAGTTCCTGGCGGACGAAAGCCGCCATACTGGCCGACAACTCCAGCCCTTTGACCTGCCAGCCCGCCAGCCTGGCGACATGCAGCAAGCGCCCGTTGCCGGAGCCGATATCAAGCAGCCGGCCGGGCGGACTGACATCGCGCATCAATGCATGAAACGACTGATCGCGGTCGCGGTTGAACGTCAGCGAATCATCGCGCGGATCGATGTGGCTGACCTCATACTGCGTCTGATCGAGACCGGTCGCCAGATCGTAATTGACCAGCGTGCAATTCGAACACTTGTAATATTTAAAGCGGCCGTCGCAGCCCAGCGTGTAATACAAGCTCAGCCCCGACTCTCCACACAATCGACAGGGAAAATCCGCAAGCTCTGACATGACCGCGCCCCGGTAATTAGTAGTTCATGCCCCATTCCAGGAACACACGAAACTCATCGTCCTTGACGTGGGTTACCGTATCCTTGCGGTAATCGTACCCAAGCCCAACGCCAACGTCGCCGATCCACAGCGGGCGGCGATGCACCACTTGCACCTCGCGATAGCGCGTCTTGTGCTCAGCAGTCGTCGACGGACGGGCGCTGCGGCGGTTCAGGTTGCCGATCGCGACGGTCGCGATCCAGGTGTGATCGGCGTTATCGGTCAGTGTCGTGCCGAGCGTGAACACGCTGGAATCGCCATCGAAGCTGTGCCCGATCGCGCGTTGTTTAAAGCGGTAGCCGGACTGGTAGATCGGGTGATTGTAGGCACAGCCGGGCGACCTGTCGCCGTCGTTGCGCACGCTGTCGTAGAAGCGGAAATTGCACTCCGTGTCGGACCATTCGAGGAACAGGCGATAAGTGCCGAGCGCATCCCACTGACCCCAGGTCTCACCACCGAACTGGCCCAGCCACTGGGTCGGGAAAAAACCATCTTCGTCCTCGCCGATCCACTGCGTGTACAGCGCGAACGGCTGGTCGAACACGCGGCTCGACCAGCGAACATCGAAACCGGCGAGCTGGTTGCCCGGCTCGTCTTCGGCGCTGATGTTGTCGCCGCGGTTATCGCGACCGATCAGCATATTGAAGATGGTGTCGAGACCGCATGGCCGGCCATCGCCGCACAACTGCGCCGTGCGGCTCAGGCCGATCTCGAGGCTCTTGAACGGCTTGAAATTGAACCGCATACCGAACAGGTTCGCGTCCGGAATCTCGCGGTCCGATTCCAGCTGGCCCCACATGACGGTAAGATCCCATGGCCCGAGCCAACTCAGCCACTTCGTCTCGAATGCCTGCGTCGAGTTGCGCTCAAGCGAGATGGCCGGAATCGGCCGCGCATTGCTGCTCAGGATCAGACTGCTCTGCCAGCCCGGCCCCCACCAGCGATCGGTAATCGCAGCTGACACCATCCAGTTGCCGAGCGCAACGCCGATGTAACTGCCGTCGGCGCGCCATTCGTCCCCGTCCTCCGGGTCGCTGACCCATTGCCCCTGCAGGCTCGTCGCCCACCAGGCCCCGGTGTAGGTGAAGCCGACGCCGAGTTCACCGTCTTCGCGCGGGGTGGCTTCGAATGAACGTATCTGCTGCGGATTCGCGGCACCGGATCCATACGCGGTGAACGTCGGGATTCCGGATACGGTCTGCGCATCGATGTGACGGCGCAGGCGCACCAGCGCGACGATCTCCTCCGGCCGCCAGTCAGCGCCCGAATCATCCAGCGATGCGGCAATATCACCCCACGACAGCGGCCAGGTGGTAATCGGTGCCGACAAGTGTCCGCCGTCCGCCAGCACCTGCAGATCGCTGCGCAGGGCCATGTTCCCGGGCGCCAGGTACGGCCCGGCCAGGGTGGCGCCCGCCCAGACAAGTGCGGCCAGCGCCGGGCAAAGCACCGACAGCGGGCCGATTCCCCATCTGAATATCGTTGTTTTCATTAATAAAATAAGTGTTAACGCGTGTTTTCCGGAACCTTCATCACGCGTACTCCGAGCCGCGCCGAGTTCGCAGGCATGGTAATTAGGCGCTGGCCGGTCCGCAAGCCGGCCAGCTGCCCGCCACGCATCCGGGACCGACCGGCAGGCCACGATCGCAGCCTGCAACGGGGCGAGGGTCGAGCATGACGTCCGGGAGTTGTCTGCGCGCAGTGATATCTATACCTAATAAATTCAACAATCTATGCTCTCAACCTCATTGCCTGGAAAAAAGACTTACATAAGAAATTGATTTCGGTTAGATTACGTCAAATTGCCCTTGGGGGCATCTGACCGTTCATCGCCATGGAGGCGACGAACAACTCGACCAGGTCTCATCAAGAAGGACTGCGAGCCGCAACGCGTTGTTTGAGGAGCAGCAATGATGAGACTGAAAATCAACTTAATTTCCATCCCTTTGGTAATGCTGGCGACCCTGGCCATGAGCCCGGCGCAGGCCCGCATGAGCCTGGACCAGCGCGTCGATGCGGCCACCGAGGTGCTGCAGCAGTTGTCGCGAATCCCCGAGCAGAGCATCCCGCCCACCCTGTTACAGAACGCGTACGCGATCGCGGTCATCCCGAACCAGATCAAGGCCGGCTTTTTCATCGGCGGCAGCTATGGCAAGGGCATTCTCGTCGTGCGCAGGCCGGACGGCCGCTGGAGTAACCCGTCGTTCATCTCGATGGGAGCCGGCAGCATCGGCTGGCAGATTGGCGCCCAGGCATCGGACATCATCCTGGTATTCAAAAGTCGCAAGGGCGTCGACAACATTGCCCGGGGCAAATTCACCCTCGGCGGTGATGCGAACGTCGCGGCCGGCCCGGTCGGCCGGCGTGCATCGGCGGCGACAGACGTGCAGCTCAAAGCCGAGATCTATTCGTACTCGCGCACCCGCGGGCTGTTCGCCGGAGTCTCGGTCGAGGGGTCCGTGATCCGTATCGACCAGCAGGCGAACCTGGCCTACTACGGAGCCGGGACGGGCGATGCGGCGAAGATCCTGAGCGATGCACACATGCCGACGCCGGCGCATGCGCGCCGCTTCATCGAGGTGCTGACCGCGAAGACGCCGAGGCTGCAGGGGCAAACCGGCAGCCGTACCGCGGCAAACGTTGACACCGGCGCAAAAACCTTCGCGATCGGCAACGCACCAGCGGCGGCGTCCCCCGACACAACTTTCTGACGCAACCGACTCCTCCATATGGCGACCCTGCGTCCGCGGACAACGGGTCGCTTTTTTTATGCGCACCGACGTCACTGTCGACGGCCTTTTTACCGTGTGGTTACAATGCGCCTGGCTCCGGATGTCGATGACGACCGGGCCAGACAGACTGCGATGCGGGGATAGATGATGGAAAGTTT
>SMWD01000015.1 GCA_004357495.1 Gammaproteobacteria bacterium | reverse complement strand
ACGTTACAGGACACCGGGCTGCAGGGTTCGTTCGAAATACTGTTCGACGGCATCGAGCCGCTCGAGACGCCGGCAGATGCCCAAATCGTGCGCCGGGCCGAACAACTGACCGGTGCGGAAGCGTCCGGGGTCGTGTACGGTACCGAAGGGCCTTTTCTGCAGCAGATGGGCATGGAGGTCCTGATTCTCGGTCCGGGATCGATCGATCAGGCGCATCAGCCCGACGAGTTTGTGCGGGTCGACGGGCTCAGGCGGGGTGTCGGGATCTTGCGCGACATGATCAGATATTTTTGCGTGAAAGCGTAAGTCCAGTGCGCAACAACCCGGCATGCGAACGGTAATCCATTTGACCAGACTCAGCCCAAAGAAAATCTCCCTGCGTGGCCATGCATTGCTGCGCGAGCCGCTGTTGAACAAAGGCTCCGCCTTCTCCACCGGGGAGCGCAAGGCATTCGGGCTCGACGGGCTGCTGCCGTACCGGGTCCTCGATATCGAACGGCAGGCCCAACGCATCTACGCGATGCTGGATCGCTACCCGGATGCGATGGGTAAATACGTCGCGCTGGCCGCTTTGCAGGATCGCAACGAGCACTTGTATTTCTACTTGCTGCAGCAACACCTCGAGGAGTTTCTGCCGATCGTGTACACGCCGACGATTGGCCTGGCAACCAAACGCTTCAGCCAGGTATTCCAGCGCGGCCGCGGCGCGTGGATTACGCCGGACCAGCAAGGCGCGATTGCCGAAACGCTGCAGCGCGCCGCGCAGGGGCGCGACATACGCCTGATTGTCGCCACGGACAACGAGTCGATTCTCGGCATTGGCGATCAGGGCGCCGGCGGCATCAAGATTTCGATCGGCAAGCTGGCGCTGTACACAGCGGCGGCCGGCATCAATCCGGCCAGCGTACTGCCGATCAGTCTCGATGTCGGCACCCAAAATCAGGCACTGCTGGACCAGCCAGGCTATCTCGGCTGGCCGCATGCGCGTCTGCGCGGCGCCGAATACGCGGCATTCGTCGACGAATTTGTCGCTGCGGTCAGGCAACTGTTTCCGCACGCGCTGATTCAGTGGGAAGACTTTCGCAAGGACAATGCCCTGCGCATCATGGATCGTTACCGCGACGAAGTCCTGTCGTTCAACGATGATATCCAGGGCACCGGGGCGGTGGCGCTCGCCGGCATGCTGAGCGCGCAGCGCGTGCATGGCCGGCCGCTGGCCGGGGAACGCATCCTGATTGTCGGTGCCGGCGCCGCCGGGCTGGGCATCAGCCGGCAGATCAAGGTCGCGCTGGCCGGAGCAGGGCTCACGGGCGAAGACCTGCAGCATGCGGTCGCGGCGCTGGACAGCCAGGGACTGCTGGTCGACACTCGCGTGGGCGACAGTTACAAAGCTGAAATGGCCTGGACGCAGGCGCGGGCGAAGGCGCTGCAACTCGACGGGTCGGGTATCGGCTTGCTGGATGTGTGCAGGGCTTTCAGACCGACGGTCCTGATCGGCACGTCGGGTCAGCGCAACGCGTTTTCCGAGGCCGTGGTGCGCGAGATCGCAAGCACGGTCGAGCGGCCGGTGATCCTGCCGCTGTCGAACCCGACCGACTTGTCCGAAGCGGTGCCGGCCGACCTGTATGCGTGGTCGGACGGCCGGGCCCTGGTGGCGGCGGGGAGCCCGTTTCCACCCGTCGAGTACGCTGGCCGGACGTATCAGGTCGGCCAGGGCAACAATGCATTCATTTTTCCAGGCATTGGCCACGGCGCGATTCTGTCGGGCGCCGCCAGCATTACCGACAGCATGTTTTACGCCGGCGCGAAAGCGCTGGCGCGGATGGTGACCGATGACGAACTTGCCGGCGGCAGCCTGTATCCGGCCGTCGATCGCCTGCGCGAAGCATCGGTCGAAGTCGCCGTCGCGGTGATTCGCGATGCGGCGGAAAGCGGCATGATCGAGCCGATCAGCGACCTGGAAATACAAAACCTGCTCGACGCGGGCACCTGGTCGCCCGCGTACCGGGAATATATTCCAAACTGATAACCCGGCGCGTATCTCGGCGTTGGAGCCGACTACGGCGAGGTGGGCCTTGAGACCGCTCGGACGGTGGCCCAGTGGGGCGCTCAGCTTGAAATCGAGAGGCTACGACATGCTGGAAGGGGCGCTCAGCGGCACGCTGTCGATCACCTACCAATTCAAATAGGCGCGCGGTCTGCGGTCACCCGGTCGGGTGGCAGCCCGATCCCATGGTCGATTTAACATAATATATATTATGCGCGAATTAACGCGATCATATCAGTGTGCAGCTGGTGTCGGCTTCTGTGGGAGCGGTTTGAGCGGCGCCTCCACTACCGCCTATTTAAAGTACTGCAGCCCCAGATACAGGTCCAAATCGAGCTTATCGGCACCTGTCGGCGCGCTGAGACCCGCACCGGCCGCGGCCAGCACATGCAGCGCCCCGGTCAGCGCCACATCGATACCGACATGAAAATTCAGCACGTTGTCGTCCAGGTCGCTGTCTGTCGCACCGTATAGCTCGAACATCAGCTGAGTCCGGTTGCCAAACGGATGACCGATCGCAAGCCCGTAGGCCCATTCATCTTCGTCCTGGTGGACCAGCGCGAGTCCGATTTCACCGTTCAGCGTCCAGTCGCCGCCCAATGCGTACTGAAAATTGATTGGCAGCAGCTCGATATGTTCATCGTCGCCGATACCAACCTTGGCAGCATTTAGACTGATTCCAAATGTGACCCCGGGCGCAAACGCGACCTGCAGCCTTTCGGACTCGAAAAACCGCCATTTGAAGCCGACCGACAGATTGCCGAAGTCGGACGTGGCCGTTTCGTCTGCCGGGTTCGAAAATACATACGGATAGGCAGCCGATATTTGCGTATTGGGCGTCAGGCCGTACGAGATATCGGCCAGCGGCAGTTCCGCCGCGTGGCCCGCGTCAGATCGGGCAAACGTGGCGGCGCCGATCAACTCCCATTGCCCGGGCTCGAGCACCCCGGGATCATCGATCGCCAGCGGTGGCCCGGCGTCCGCGCTGCTTGCCATGGCGAAACTTGTGATTGCGGCGGCTGCGATCGCCGGCCAGCTGCCTTTAGACGGTGTTGATTCCCTGCTACTCAATAGTCCCTTCCCATATCAGATGCTGAATCACCGTGCCGGTCTCCGCCGTCCGGTGGCATGTTGTTCACCGCCAGACCGCGTCACGGCATCCGGCAGCGCGCAAGTATAGGCAAAGCGTTGCGCGCCGACGAGTTTGTTGACCGTCTGGTCACCTTCCGTAACCGCACAGGGGATCCGGCTCGCGGACCGGCTTCGTCGATTGAGGTTCAAGTGCCGGCCGCTGCCCGATAACGGGCAACGCGATCGGTGCAGTCGGTGAAGAGTCCATCGACACCGGCCCTCTCTATAAAGAGTTCGAGTAATTCATCGAAGCATTGGAAGCCATCCGGCAGCGCATCGGCACGAAACGTATAGGGGTGTACCAGCAGACCCCGGCTTCGGGCACGACTCATCAAGTCAGTCAGTCGATGTTTGCCCTGCGCGTCTCGTCCGCCCCGGATCAGCGCCAGCGCGGGCCCGATTCCGGTTGCATAGGTCGCAATGTCATCGAGCAGTGCGTCGGTGATGGCCGTCTTGCTGCTGAGGAGCTGGATGAGCGGCAATGTCGGGCCGACCTCGGCGCGCACGGCCTTGAGCGTCGGTGGGTCGAAACACTGCAGGAATATTTTGCGGCCGGCCGCGAGATAGCCCGCCCGTTCCAGTGTGCGCAGGACAGCGGCGGTCAGATCGAAACCCTGCTCCAGATGCCAGGCGGGTGACTTGATCTCCGGGTAGATCCCGACTTCACGCCCGGTCGAGCGATTCATCTGTGCGACGAAACGGATTTCATCCTCGAGCGTGACGACGGGAAATCCGCCCGCCACCCGGGGGTAACGGTCCGGGAAACGCTGTGCGCCGGTTTCAGGATCGAGTCGCTCACGGAACGTCAGCATGCGGATTTCCGCCAGGTCGAAATCGATGCAATAGTGTCGCCCGTCGTCACGCACTCTGCCCGAGAACCGGTCTGCAACATCGGATACGTCGTCGAGCGTTTCGTCATGGAGCACGAGCAGTTCGCCATCGCGCGTGGCGACGATGTCCTGTTCCAGGTAGTCCGCGCCCATGCCGTAGGCGAGTGCTTTGGCACCACGCGAGTGCTCGGGAAGGTAGGCACAGGCGCCCCGGTGCGCGATGATCAGCGGGCGTGTCATGGTCTGTTTCAAGGCCGGCAAAGGTATCGGCAGCCGCAGCCGTGCCGGTCGGGCACCCCCGGCCGGCTAGTCCTCGACTCCGAGCCGCTTGTGCATGATCGGGCTGGTCGTCGTGTATTGCAGGTGAACCTTTTTGCCCGGTTCGATGATGGCTTTGGCCGCGAACGCTGCCAGCGCCGCTTCGTGGAAGCCACTCAGGATCAGCTTCTTCTTGCCAGGGTAGCTGTTGATATCCCCGATTGCGAAAATGCCGGGAATATTGGTCTCAAATTTTTCGGTATCGACATTGACGGTCTTGCGGTTGATGTCCAGGCCCCAATCGGCAATCGGGCCGAGCTTCGGCGACAGGCCGTAGAAGGCCAGCACTTCGTCAGCCGGCAGCGTGCGGATCTCGTCGTCCGGCAACTTGAGGTCGACGGACACGAGCCGGCCGTCTTCGATGCCGAGTGCCCCCAGCGTACCGAACTCGATGATTGCGGCGCGCCCCTGCTCCACCCGCTCACGGAAGCGGGCGACCGATGCCGGCGCCGCCCGGAACTGATCGGAGCGATGGACCAGCGTCAGGTGCTCGGCTGCAGTTTGCAGCTCTAACGCCCAGTCGAGCGCCGAGTCGCCGCCGCCGAGCACGACGACGCGCTTGCCGGCATATTTCGCGGGATCCTTGACCCGGTAGTTCACGTGCGTGCCTTCGAGTTCGGCAGCTTCGGCCAGGCGCAGCTTGCGTGGCTGAAATGAGCCGACACCGCCGGCGACAAAAATTGTTTTGGCGTGAAAAACCTTGTCGATATGCGTGACGACCCGAAAGCCGTCATCCTCGCAGCTGACTTCGACGACCTCTTCGCCGAGGTGGAAACCGGCATTGAAGGGTTCGGCCTGTTCCATCAGGTTATCGATCAGGCCCTGACCCGTGCAGACCATAATGCCGGGAATGTCGTAAATCGGTTTGTCGGGGTACAGTTCAGTGCACTGGCCGCCCGGGGCCGGGAGCGAATCGATGATCTCCGGCTTGATTCCAAGCAGGCCCAGTTCGAATATTTGAAACAAGCCACTGGGCCCGGCTCCGATAATCAGCGCGTCAGTCTTGATGGTCATGATGTGTTCCGAAAAATCGGGGCGTTCCGGTCAATCTTGGCTGACCCTGCCTGCCCGGTATCACCCCTTGCGTGAGGCCGGAATTCTAAGCGACGCGCCGGGGCACAACAAGGGTTCAGGAGACATCAATCGAGCGTGAACTCGATGACCTCCCACTGCGCGGTATCCTCGTTCCGCCCGAGGCGCTTGATGGCGCGGATCAGAGTCCGGTCATTCCATTCGATAATGTCGTCGCAGCTGTCCACCAGTTCTTTCTGGATGGTGACGGTCTCGCCGAAGGACTGGATCGCCAGTATCGGCTTCCCGGACGCTTTTGCGACCCCCATTTGAAAGCGCGCCAGATCGGGGTTCGCATCGAAAATCGCGACCGGCATGATGAAGACCTCGGCAGGTTCGATCTGTGTGCGGAACTCATCCTTGATGGCTTCCGAACCTCCTTCCGTCGGCATGTTGTCTATATCGCTGGAGTTGCTGTAGAAGAAGTTCTCCCGGGTCTCCAGATATTCGATAACCCGTTGATAATCATCGTTTGGCTGGAAAAGGTGGGTGATATAGATACGGTAAGGATCTTTTTCGGACACGGCAGACTCCTGAGGACAATGATCCAGATCAGCAGTTTAACCCACCTGTGCGCCCCGCTCTAATCGCAATGCCGAATTTGCCGACGCCACGGTGCTTTTTGCGAACCAGACGGCTTTGTCGATGCCCGGTCACGCAGTACACTCCCGGGGGTGCGCCTGCTCGTTTACAATATCCGTTACGCTGTCGGCGCCGGCCCGTCGCCACGCATGCCGGTGCCAGGTGCCGGCTACCTGTTCGGCAACCCCGGCAACCTGACCCAGATCATCAAGTTTATCCAGTCGACGGACCCGGACATCGTCGGACTGATCGAGATCGATATCGGCTCGGTGCGCAGCGGACGCATCAACCAGGTCGATGCAATTGCCGACGCGCTCGGGCATTTCTCCGCCTATGAGTGCAAATATGGCGAGGAATCGGTCAACCATTTCATCCCGATTCTCCGCAAACAGGCAAACGCATTTCTGGCCGCGCCGCGGATCACGGGCGAGCACTTTCATTATTTCGATCAGGGCATCAAGAAACTGATCATCGAGCTGGAACTCGAGGAAGTTGCGATTTTTCTGGTGCACCTCTCGCTCAAGTATCGTCATCGGCATTTCCAGCTGCGCCACCTGTACGAACTCGTCAGGCAGAGCAAGAAGCCGGTCATCGTTGCGGGTGATTTCAATACGTTTTGGGGCGAGAACGAGATATTCTTGTTCATGAAGGCTGCGGAGCTGCGCAGTGCGAACGTCGACAGCATACCTTCCTATCCGAGTCGTTCGCCGCGGATGGAACTCGACTTTATTTTGTACGGTAACGGCATAGAGGTGACTCACTTCGAGATGCCCACGGTCAGCTTGTCCGATCACTTGCCGCTGATATGTGACTTTGAAATGACGGGGGCGTAATGAACAACACAGATGGGTCGGCGGCAGTCGATGTTGCCAATAGCGCGCGGCACTGGCGCCTTGAAATCGACAATGCGGGCATCGGCTGGCTGTGTTTGGACAAGCTCGAGTCCAGCACGAATGTATTGTCGCGTGACGTCGT
>SMWD01000014.1 GCA_004357495.1 Gammaproteobacteria bacterium | reverse complement strand
GGCGCTGCCGCAGCAGGTGGACCGTTCGCGGCAGCTCCCGGGGCACCGCCGCCGCCACCACCGCAGGCCGCCAACAGCACCGTTAATAAGAGTATCCCTGAGATACCGGGCAGCTTTTTCATGAAATTACCTCCGCCTTCTGAACCAGAGTGTGCGTTTTCGGCGGAGTGTAGCAACCGCTATGCGATGCGGCGGGTATTATGTCAAGTTAACCCGAAAAACATGTCGGATGTCCCTGTGACTTTCAGGGTCTTTGACGCGAATTCGCAGGCAGCACCTCGGCATCTATCACGACGCTGACACGCGGCAGATTATCGAGCAGAAACAGGATCTCGGCTCTATTGTGCAGGTTGCTGCAGGCCAGTTCGCCGATCACGTACGGGTAAGTCGCAACCTCAGAATTATCGCGCAACGACGTGAGTCGCGTATTACCGTTGCGCAGGTGATCGACCCAGACGGACGTATCGACGAGCATCATTCGGCCGCGGCCCGCCTGCGAGGACCTGACGTAGCGTATGAAGACGTCGTGAAGGATCTCAAGCGGCGTGAAAAAATATAGCGTTCGCCTGAAGCGCTCAACGATTGCGGAAATCGAGAGCATCCCACGGAAAGCCGAACCTGCACGGGCGGATCGTTTTCCAACACGCGCTGCTCGGGCACGGAGGGAGTTGACCCCGACCAGCCAACGCTATAAAAGGTGTGGTAACGCGATGACAGGAATCGGTGGATGACCAAGGGCATATTAATATTCGGCGGAACACGCGGGACCGGACTGGAAGTTGCACGTCTGTTACGCGCGCGTGACGATGCAGTCACGGTACTGGTCCGTGACGAGTCCGATGCGGCCGAACTCGAAACGCTTGGCGCCACGATCGTGCGCGGCAATGCTTTGGATCCGGTTGCCGTCGATGCGGCGTTCGCCTCGGGTGACTTCAGGGCTGCGGTCAATACGCTGGGCGGGAAACGGGGTGAACGGCCCAGGCCCGACATCGAGGGTACGCGACACATTACCGAGGCCGCCGCGCGCGCCGGCGTACGACGCATTCTCATGGTCAGTGCAATCGGTGCCGGTAACAGTCGCACGGCCGTGGCGCCGAAGGTCCTGGAGGTACTCGGGGAGGTCCTGGAGATGAAGACCCAGGCCGAGAACGGCCTGCTGAATAGCGGCCTGGACTATACGATCCTGCGGCCCGGCGGCATGACGAATGATCCGGCCAGCGGCACGGCAATCAAGATAGAAGACCACAATCGCATGGGCGTCATCAACCGGGCGGACCTGGCCGCACTGCTGGTTGAATGCATTGACGATGACGCAACCATTGGCAAGATATATCATGCCGTCGACCCGGGGATTACTTGGGAGGCGCCGCTGCAGCGTGGTGAGAATTTTCCCGAGCGAAAGTAACGCGGAGAATTGATCGAAACTGCGCGCTCGGGCGCGGCTATCGAAGAATAATGGTAGACTCCGACAACAAAACAATCAGAATGAGATAATCCCCATGAAAAATCTGACTCCGATCATCGCAAGCATTTTATTACTGGTATCCGGACTCGCATACGCCGACCGGGAAGTAGAGGACTACTCCGAGACGCTCGGCATGTTCAAGAAGAATGAGGCCGTTGCCCCTTATTTCGGTTCGGCTCACAGCTACGCCGTCTTCCCGACCATCGCCAAAGGCGGCATCGGCATAGGCGCTGCGCATGGCAAGGGCCAGGTCTATACCGGCGGCGCCGTTACCGGCTTCACATCGCTGACACAGATCACGATTGGCTTCCAACTCGGTGGACAAGCCTACAGCCAGGTCATCTTCTTCGAGAACGAAACCGCTTATACCAACTTTACCAACGGCAATTTCGAGTTCGATGCCCAGGCATCGGCAATTGCCATCAACGCCAGCGCGCAGGCCAGTTCGGGCACGACCGGTACGGCTGCCAGCGCAGGCACCGGCGGCGGCGATGCCGGAAAGCAAGCGAAGGCGGCATACCACAAGGGCATGCTGATCTTCGTCATCGGCAAGGGCGGCCTGATGTACGAAGCCTCGCTCGGCGGGCAGAAATTCAAGTACGAGCCGATATAGGGTAAGTGTACGGGCGCCGCCATCATGTTCAGCCGCTTCTCTCGCAGCTGGGAACTGATCAAAGTCAGCATGAATGTCCTGAAAAAGGACAAGGAGCTGCTGGTCTTTCCGCTGTTCTCGTCGATTGCCGCCATCGCAGTGCTGGCGTCGTTCATCCCGTTGTTTATCATCGGCGGCGGCGCCGAGCCAGCCACTGCGGGCGAGAACGATGGCGAAACGCTCAATCTGCTTGTCTTCGGTGCATTTTATCTCGTTGAGTATTTCGTGATTTTCTTTTTCAACACGGCGCTCGTCGGTGCCGCGCTGATCCGAATGGATGGCGGCGACCCGACCGTCGCGGACGGCCTGCGAATCGCCATCTCGAAGATCGACAAGATCCTCGGCTACACACTGATCGCCGCGACCATCGGGCTGGCCCTGCGCGCCATCGCCGAACGCGTCGGCTTCATCGGGCAGATTGTCGTCAGCCTGCTCGGCGCCGGCTGGACGGTCGCCAGCTTCCTGACCGTACCCATACTGGTCAGCAAGGACATCGGCCCGCTCGACGCGGTCAGGGAAAGCGCTTCGCTGCTGAAGAAAACCTGGGGCGAGAACCTGATCGCAACATCCGGCTTCGGCCTCGTGTTCTGGCTGATCTATATAGGGCTATTTTGCGTCGTGGGATCGGTCGCCTATTCGATCGGCAGCAACAGCGAGCTGTTGATCGCATGGCTCGCCGTCGGTGTCCTGGCGTTCATGCTTACGGGGTTGATGCACGCAGCCCTGCAGGGCATTTTCTCGGCCGCGCTGTATCGGTATGCAACCGATGGAAAAGTCGGCGAAGATTTTGCTGCGGATACGCTGTCCCGGGTCTTCGCCTCCAAGGGGCTACCGAAGTCGCTGATGCCCTGACTACAACTGGCCCTTGATCGGCAGAATCCGGTAGAAGCCCACAGCGAAGCGCCGCCAGAAACCCGTCTGCGGCTCCTTGTCCAGAACCACTTCTTCTTCTCCGGACCGGTCGATCCAGCGAACCTTGCCTGCGTCGTTCAGCACGACCTCGTAAGTCATCGCGTCATAGCTGTCCATGAGCCGGTCGACTGCGTGCTCTGCCAGTTCAGGCGAATCCATGATGACGCCCAATTCCGTATTGATGTCGACGGAGCGTGGATCCCAATTGAACGAGCCGAGAAAAAACCGCTCCCGATCCACGATAAATGCCTTGGTATGCAACGTGGCCAACGAGGCGCCGGCACCACCGCGGTTGGCCTGCTCTACGCGATCGACGCCCTCGACGAAGGCATCCGGACGCACCTCACGCAGTTCGACGCCGCTCTCGAGTAATGCCTTGCGATAAGGGACGTAGCCGGAGTGCACCACCGCGTGATTCGTGGCGGCCAGCGAGTTGGTGACGATGACCACATCGACACCGCGCGCCTCGAGCGCAGCCAGATAGCTGACGCCGGACTTCAAGGGCACGAAATATGGCGATATGACGATCAGTTCCCACTGCGCCGACTGCACCGCCTTGTCGAGTGACGTCACGATCGAATCGGCGGTTTTCGCTTTCTTCTTGTCAGCCTTGTCCGGCGAATCATAGACCAGCTCATAGGCTGACCACGTGAACGTGTCAAGTTCCTGATCGACCGCATTGTCATAGGACTCTTTGAATGCGACCGCATAGGCAGTTTCACGCAGCCGCTGCACCGATGCGTCGATACGCCCGCGCAGACGCTCAAGCTCGCCCGCCGGATCGTCCGGCATGTGCGCAAACGCCGGCACCGGCGCCGCCAGCCGGTGGTTCCAGTACGTGTCGAACATATCCGAGACGTCGCGCACGATCGGGCCGATGCCAACAACATCGACGTCACCGAAATTCACATCGATACGCGCCGCGAAATATTCAGCGGCGATATTCCGCCCGCCGATGATCGTGATCTGGTTGTCGGCCGTGATCGACTTGTTATGCATGCGGCGATTCACCCGACCGAGCTCCGTGAAATTCAGGGCGCGCACGCCACGAACGCCGAACGGGTTGAAAATGCGCACCTCCAGATTCGGGTGCGAATCGAGTGCAGCCATGCCGGCGTCATAGCCCTGCGTCTGGATGTCATCAAGCAGCAGGCGCACCCGAACGCCGCGGTCGGCCGCCTGCAGCAGCGCGCCAACGAACGCGAAACCGATGTCGTCATTGGTAATCAGGTAATACTGTGCGTCGAGCGTGCGCTCGGCCCGTTTGATCATCAGTATCCGAACAGCAAGCGCATCGATCCCGTCTGACAACAGGTAGAACCCGGACTCGTCCGGGTGCCTGTCGTCGCGTGCCGATAACTGCCGGCCGAAATAGGTCTCGCCGGTACTCTGCAGCGCGGTACTTTCGACCTTCGGGTAATCGAAGTCGACGGACGCACACCCCGACAGAAGCAGGACAGCCGACCAGGCCAGCAACCGGCAACTCAATCTACGGACATTCAACGCTAATCCTCCGTTCCCGAAATCCCTGACGAGCTTAATACGGCTCTATATCACTGGTGTCCCACAAACTTAGCTGCCCCACGATGGAGCAACTGTTGTGGGAGCGGCTTTAGCCGCGATTCCCCGATGGGTACGCTTTTCGCGGCTAAAGCCGCTCCCACAAAAGCTGCGCAAATACGCTTGTTCGGGAGATGCTGATTGCATGTCCATCGGTGGTCGCTGGCCTGAATATACCCGTGCCATCATAGCCTTAATTCATGCTAGACATTATTTGTGGGACAGCACTGACTCTATATCTTAACTCACCAAGCACGCGGCGCAACCGCTGATTCAATCGGCATCGCCTTCATTTATCGCCGGCGCAGGATCGGTCGAACCGGACAGAACTGCGCCGACCACCGGATCGACCGGGCCTGCGGGGACAGCAGGTGCCTGATTCGTATACAGGTGTACATCGCTCTGTGGAAACGGAATCGAGATACCTTCCTCGTCGAAGCGCATCTTGATCGTACGCGTCAGGTCCCAGTACACGTCCCAATAATCGTCTGACTCGACCCATGGGCGTACGATAAAATTAACCGACGAATCGCCGAGCTCATGCAGCGTGATCGCGTACCCGCTGCCATGCAATACCTGCGATCCCGCCCTGAGCCTCGAGAATTTCGATTGCTGCCACACGATATTCACCAATATCGACGTTGTTCTCGTACTCGGCAATGACGGCTTCACCCATCGTGAGGCCGTCATCGACCAGCTGAATCCACAGCTTGTCGAGCCGAGCAACATATATCCCCCGGCTGATTTCATCGACCTTTGCAAGACCTTCTTCAAGATCGGCGATCTTCGCGCGGGTCTGCTCCATCCGCTGACGCAGTGAATCGAAATACTCGGCCTGCTCGGCTTCGAGTGGCTGTAACTCAACCGCAGGTTCTGCGTCCTGTGCCGACACCCATGCAGCGGATAACAACAGGATGCCGATGCACAGGACGCGGAAGAACACCCCTCCGCACTTATTATTCTTGGTATTGATTTTCATGGGATCTCCATGTTACCCGCAGCATGGTGCCGGTCATAGCTTATTGATGTAGCGACCATCGGTGATTGCCCATTGCTGATCGCCCATTCGTGCACGCCCATTGTCGCAACTTGCGCCGATAAGCTATCTTGCTGTGACCGGCACCACATCAGAAACAGTACACTGGCAGCCTGCCACCCAACATCGGTGACCCGCCATGTCGATGCTCCTGCGAACCACGTTCGTGCCCTCCGCCCTGCTGATGCTACTCAGCGCCCTGTGCCTTGCCACCGAGACCGGGCCATCCGGAGTACCCGCCTACCGCCCGCGCATCGCCGTGGTCATGGGCGGCGGCGGCGCACACGCCGTCGCGAATCTCGGCGTACTGGCCGAACTGGAACACCAGCGCGTGCCGATCGACCTGATCGTCGGCAACGGCGCCGGCGGGTTGATCGGCGGTCTGTATGCGTCAGGTATGTCGATCGAAGCGATCCGCGCACTGCTGACCGAGACGGACTGGGAGGATATATTCAATCCGGATACGAATCGTGAAGATTTGTCGTTCCGGCGCAAGCAGGACGACGACGACTTCCTGATCAAGTACAAGGTTGGCATCCGGGACGGCCAGGCCCAACTGCCCACGTCGCTGGTGCCGAACGGAAAACTCGGCCGGCTGCTGCAGAAGGTCACCGCGAATACCAGGGGGCTCGGCAGCTTCGACGAGTTACCGATTCCATACCGCGCCATCACGATGGACATGATCACGGGCGAACTGGTCGCGCTGGGCAGCGGCGCGCTGGACCGCGCGTTGCTCGCCACACTCGCGGCGCCGGGAACCTTGCCGCCGGTCGAGATCGACGGTCGGCTGCTGGTCACCGGCGGCCTGCTGAATAACCTGCCGGTCGATATCGCGCACGACTGGGGTGCCGATATCATTATTGCCGTTGACGTCGGGGTATTCACGAGGCCGGTCGAAGACCTGAACTCGGTGTTCCGGATCGTAGACCAGGTCGCTCACCTGCTGCAGCAAGACAGCACTCAACGGGGCATCGCGCAAATGCGCGACACGGACATCCTGATCCAGCCGCAAATCAACCCGGAAGCGGAAACGGATTTTAGCGACGCCGGCGAAGACATCGCCGCCGGCCAGGCGGCCACGGTCGCGGTCAGCGCCCGGCTGGTGCCGCTAGCCATCGACCAGACTGCCTATCAAACCCGGGTAACCCGCCAGGCGGCACGCCGGATACTCGACCCCGTCGTCACCCGGGTGACCATCGCGAACGACTCCCGCGTCGCCGACGCAGTCATCCGCTCGAAGATCAGCCAGCCGCTGGGTGCTCCGCTCGACAAACCGCAACTCGAAAGCGACCTGCGTGACATCTACGCGCTCGGCGTATTCCGGACCGTCGAGTTCGACCTGCTGGACGAAACCGACGGCAAGGCACTGGAAATCCGGACGATCGAAGATGTGGCCAGCCATAAATTCTGGCGCTTCGGGGTCTCACTCGAGGATGATTTCGAGGGCAACAGCGCATATACCGGGTCGGCCAGTTTCAACTGGACGCAGATCAACCGCTTGAACGCCGAATGGCGCAGCGTGGCGCGCATCGGCGAACTGCAGCAGCTGTCGACGGAGTTTTATCAACCCGTCGTCGATTCAGGAAAATGGTTCGTCTCGGTGGGCGCGGGTTTCGTCGAGCGCAACGTCAACTCGTTCGCCGACGATGCGATCGTCCGCCAGTTCCGCGTCAACCAGACGGTCGGCCAGGTCGCGGTGGGCCGGGTCATCGGCAATACAGGCCAGATTCGCCTCGGCATCATGCGCGGCGAGGGAAAATCGCGTGTGAACATCGGCCCGGCCGCGCCGCCGCTGGCGTTCGACCTCGGCGGGTATACCGCCACCGCCGCTCACGACAGTTACGACAACGTTAATTTCCCGAAACGCGGCCTGAAAGCCAGCGCCACATGGAACGGACAGCGCGATTCGCTGGGCTCGACAATCGATGTCGATCTCGTCACGGGCAACCTCAGCATTGCCAATACGTGGGGTGCTCACAGCCTGCTGACCGGCGTCACCGTTCAATCGCAACTGAATGAGGTCGAAGGCGTCCAGAATCTGCTGCTGACCGGTGGCCTGTTCAGCCTGTCCGGTCACCAGCGTGACTCGCTCAGCGGTCGGCACACCGGTGTCGCCCGCGCAATCTACTACCGGCAGATTCGCAGCAACCCGCTGCGTGGTTTCCTGCACGCAACCCTGTACCTCGGCGGCTCACTCGAGCTGGGCAATGCCTGGCGGGATTCCGACGACATCTCGCTGTCGAGTTCGCTACTGGCAGGCTCGGTGTTCGTGGGCCTCGACACGTTCATCGGGCCGGTCTACTTCGCCGGCGGCCTGGCCGAAGGCGGCGAATCGGCCATCTACCTGTTCATCGGACGGCCAAATTAATAGCCGGCAGAGCGCTACGCTTTATCGTAATCAGGGTCTCGAAGACGCCGGCCCGGGCGGGATATGACCGCTGTAAACCGGCACCGGCAGCGGCCAATTCGAGCGGCGGGCTCAAACCAGGCACCTTATGCGTCGCGGCAGGAAGCCCCGGTGTATTGTCCCGATTAAACAATATATACTCCCGCCTCCTTTCGTATCGCTTTTATCGAGTCTGCGGGCATACTGTCTACACCCTCTTAAGCGGCAGCCAACCTTTAGGAGGTATCATGGGCAGGAAACTTTACGTAGGCAATTTGCCGTATTCAGCAACCGAGCAAACACTCACCGAGACATTCGGTGCGTGCGGAACGGTTGATTCAGCCAATCTGATCACCGATCGCGACACGGGCCAGAGCAAGGGCTTCGGCTTCGTCGAAATGTCCAGCGACAGTGAAGCGCAAAAAGCGATTCAGGAGCTGAACGGCACTTCGCTGGATGGCCGACAGATCAAAGTCAATGAAGCCAAGCCGAAAGCGCCTCGCGGCGGTGGCGGCGGTGGCGGCGGTGGCCGCGGTGGCTACGGTGGCGGTGGCGGTGGCGGTAACCGCTGGTAAACTGCCAGACGACCAGGCAAAACCCCGCTCCGGCGGGGTTTTTTTATGGAACGGGCTGCTACGATGGGCCAGGTAAATCCGGTGTACGCCCGCAACGCCCGATACGAATCAGGCCGGCCAACAGCGCAAGGATACAGGCTCATGCACAGTCTCCGCACTCTCTCCTGGTTCATCGCATCTCTGCTGGTCGTTGGCTGCGCAACAATGACCGCCGTCGAGATGGAGCAGCGCTTCGGCGCGCTCGAGCCGCGTGAACGGGTGGTCGATGTGCTGCCGGCCGGCGCCGTCGACTACTGGCGAGACATCAAGCCGATCGTCGAGGCTCGCTGCATCGTCTGCCACGCCTGTTACGATGCGCCGTGCCAGCTGAAGATGAGTTCTATCGAGGGCATCGAACGGGGCGCGACCGAGGCCAGAGTCTACGATGCGGCGCGACTCACAGCCGCGCCGATGACGCGATTGTTCGAAGACGCCCGATCGGTCGCCGAGTGGCGCGCAAAAGATTTTTTCCCGGTCCTGAACGAGCACGCCGACACGCCGCAAGCCAATCGTGACGGCGGCGTCATGCACCGGATACTGCGGCTCAAGGCGCAGAACCCGCTGCCGGACACCAGGCAGTTACCGAAGAGCTTCGACCTGTCCCTGGATCGCAAGCAATTTTGCGCGCAGCCCGGAACCTTCGACAAGTTCGCGAACAAGCACCCGTTGTGGGGCATGCCGTACGCATTGCCCGGCCTGGCTGACGAGGAACAGAATACGCTGCTGAGCTGGCTCGAAGCCGGCGCGCCGTATACCGCGCGCCCGCCGCTGGCCCCCGGATTCGTCGCCGAGATCGACATCTGGGAAGCCTTCCTGAACGGCGATTCACTGAAGGCCCGGCTGTCGAGCCGCTACATATACGAACACCTGTTCCTCGCGCATCTGTATTTCCCGGCCCTCAGCGACAGCCAGTTCTTCCGGATCGTCCGCTCGGCAACCCCGCCCGGCGCGCCGATCGAACTGATCGCAACGCGCCGGCCGTATAACGATCCGGGCGTCGAGCGGGTGTACTACCGGATTGATCGGGCAATCGGCTCGATCGTCGCCAAGACGCACATGCCCTACGCGCTGGATGCCGCGCGCATGGATCGCTGGCAGGCTCTGTTCATGGACGCCGACTACGAGGTCGATACGCTGCCCTCCTACGCAGTGAAAACCGCGTCCAACCCGTTTGTAACATTCGATGCCTTGCCGGTCCGGTCGCGCTACAAGTTCATGCTCGACGAGGCGCAATACACGATCATGACCTTTATCAAGGGCCCCGTGTGCCGCGGGCAGGCCGCACTGAATGTCATCAACGACAACTTCTGGGTGTTTTTTATCAACCCGGATGACCCGAAGCTCGAGATCCTCGCAGACTTTCTGTCCACTCGCCAGAAGCAACTCACATTCCCGGCCAGCAGCGAGGATATTTACCGGCCGATCAAGTATTGGCGTCAATACGCGGCACAGCAAAAAACGCTGCTCGCGGAAATCGATGCCTACCTGGCCGATCACCTGGCTGGCGGCGCCATCATGAACCCGGACCTGAACCTGGTCTGGGATGGCGACGGCACCAATGACAACGCCGCGCTGACTGTGTTCCGGCACTTCGACAGTGCCACGGTCGAGAAAGGCCTGGTCGGCAATCCGCCGAAGACGGCCTGGTTGATCGGCTACACCCTGCTGGAACGCATCCAATATCTGCTCGTGACCGGCTATGACGTCTACGGCAACGTCGGCCACCAGCTGCTGTCGCGGGTGTACATGGACTTCCTGCGCATGGAGGGCGAAATGGCGTTCCTGCAGTTGCTGCCGCAGGAAGCGCGTAACCGCGAACGGAATTTCTGGTACCGCGATGCGGAGAAAGAAGTCACACAATACATGACACTGCCGCGCTTCGAGAGCGAGTCGGTTCCCGACATCGACTATCGCACGGACAACGAGAAACTGGAACTGTACGGGATGTTACGGGAGCACCTGAAGGCTGTCCTGCCTGACCGCTACGCGATGACCGCTATTCGCAGCACCGCGGCGCGCGAATCCATCGCGCGCCTGAACGGGCTCACCGGTTTGCCCGCCAACCTGATGCCGCAGGCCACGTTCATCGAAATCGCCGGCCCGTCAGGCAACTATTACGTCACGCTGATCCGAAACAACGCACATCTGAACATAACGTCGATCTTCGGCGAGAAGAAATTCCGCAAGCCGGACGAAGACACGCTGGCAGTCGTGCCCGGATTCCTTGGCGCGTACCCGAATGCATTCCTCCTCGTCAACGAAATCGAACTCGACCGGTTTGCAGCGCGCGTCACGGCACTTCGCACCGAGGGCGACTACACCCGACTGCTCGATGACTACGGCATCCGTCGCACTAACCCGAATTTCTGGAGACAAAGCGACGCGTTTCACTCGGCCGCCCAGGAACAGCTGGGGTTCGAGTTCGGGCTGTTCGACTACGGCCGATTCGAGAATCGCTGACCGGGTATGCCGGATCAGTCTCCACTCCGCTGGTGCGCGTTGTGCCCGGACATCGGGTTGGCGACGCCTCATCAAAGTAGCATAGTAAGCCATGACCCTCGTGCGATTTGACAAGGTATCCTTGGAGTTTGGCGATAACCCGTTGCTGATAAATGCCGACCTTACGATCGACTCCGGAGAACGGGTGTGCCTGATCGGCCGCAACGGCGCGGGCAAAACTTCGCTGCTGCGCCTGATCACGGGCGCAGTGCATCCCGATCACGGCGAGATCGAGTGCAAGACAGACCTGCGGGTCAGCCAACTCGACCAGAATCTGCCGGAGGTACTTGACAGCACGGTGCGCGAAGTCGTCAGCCACGGCCTCGCCCGGGTCAAGGCGTGGGTCGATGAATACGAGAGGAAGTCGGCCGAGACTCTCGATGCACGCGGGCTCAGGGAACTCCAGGACTTGCAGCACAAGATCGAGAGCGCCGAGGGTTGGCACCTCGAACAACGCATCGACACGATACTGACGGAACTGGAACTCCCGGCCGAGCGCAAGCTGACGGAGCTGTCGGGCGGGTGGCGACGCCGTGTCGCCCTGGCGAAAGCGCTGGTCGGCAAACCCGAACTGTTGCTGCTCGACGAACCCACCAACCACCTTGATCTGGCGACGATCGAGTGGCTCGAGCACATCGTATTTTCCTACCCCGGCAGCGTCGTGTTCGTCACACACGACCGGGCCTTTCTGCAGAAACTCGCAACGCGAATTATCGAAATCGATCGTGGCAAGCTCATCAGCTGGCCTGGCAATTATCAGAACTACCTCCGTCGCAAGGAGAAAGCGCTGGAGGATGAGGCGCAGGCTAACCGGTTATTCGACAAGCGGATGGGCCAGGAAGAAGTCTGGATCCGGCAAGGCATCAAGGCACGTCGCACCCGCAACGAAGGCCGTGTTCGTGCTTTGATGGCGATGCGCGCCGAACGCGCGCAGCGCATCGATCGCCCGCATGGCGCACGAATCAATATCGAAGAGGGCGAGCGCTCGGGCCGCAAGGTCATCCGCCTGCGCAATGTGACACACAGCTTCGACGATAAGCCGCTCATCCGGAACCTGTCGCTGAACATCATGCGCGGCGACCGCATCGGGCTGGTCGGTAATAACGGCGTCGGCAAGAGCACTCTGCTGAACATCCTGCTCGGCACCATCACACCGCAACAAGGCACGGTCAAGCACGGCACGAACCTGGAGATCGGGTATTTCGATCAGCTTCGTCAACAGCTCGAACTGGACAGAAGCGTTGCGGACAACATTGGCGGCGGCAAGGATTACATTCGCATCAACGGCAAGGATCGTCATGTCATCGGCTACCTGAAGGGATTCCTGTTCAGTCCAAAGCGCGCCCGGACCCCGGTCCGCGCGCTGTCAGGCGGCGAGCGCAATCGGATCATCCTGGCGAAGCTTTTCGCGCGGCCGACAAATCTTCTGGTCCTCGATGAGCCGACAAACGATCTGGATATCGAGACCCTCGACGTTCTGGAGCAGCGACTGGTCGAATATCAGGGCACATTGATCGTCGTCAGCCATGATCGGGAATTTCTCGACAACGTCGTGACCAGCATATTCGTATTCGAGCCCAGCGGCTCGATCCGCGAGTATGTCGGCGGTTACAGTGACTGGATTCGTCGCGGCCGGGAACTGGCAGACATAGAGAATCCGAACCAGACGACACAATCCCGACGCTCGAAGACCGCTACCGACGGGCGACGGAGCGAACCGCAAAAACTAAGCTACAAGCAACAACGCGAACTCGAGAAACTGCCGAAACGAATCGATGCATGCGAGGCTGCCACCGATGCGCTACAGGTACAGATTGCGGCGCCGAACTTCTACGGCCAGCCACACGAACACGTGCAAGAGACACTCGATGAACTCGGCAAGTCCAATACGAAACTCGAAAACTTGATTGCACGATGGACTGAACTCGAAGAAATGCAGGAGCGCTTTCTCAGGGCACGAGATCAGAACAAGTAAGGCACAGGGGCGCCCACACCCGAGCCGGCGATCGACAGCGGAATCAAATCGGCGCTCCACCGACCCGAAATGTCCGGCAATATCCTGGTCGAGCTCCGCCCGGCCACAGATAACTCGCATCAGAACAATTACTTACCTGATTTCCGGGCCCGGCCTGTTTACAGAGATTAACCAGGAATGCTATACTGTTGTCCGGTTTTTCTGGACGGGTTGAAGCAACCGCAGCGCCGCGACCGGAATTTAATACCCGCCTTTGAGCTCCGTTGCACCGGCACGGGGGCAAAAAGCTAATCGCTATCATATTGGTCGCGCCTGTATAATAAGAGAGGACTAGCCGGTTCCAGAATAGGGGCCCGTAAATAACGTATATGCCTGCAGCATCACCTGAGAAACCAACACCCGTCATCGCCAATGCTTACCAGCTTGAGCACATCGAAAAAGCCGGCGCCCCGAACGGCTGTACCGGCAAGGACTGGTTCCGCTACACGATCACCCAGGGTGTGAATAAAATCACCGGCTACAAACAGGGTTCGCAACGCGCCGTAACCAAATCAGTCAAAGAGATCGTCCTCGAACTCAACGAACGACGGGCCGGCAAAAAGGGCCGCGTACATCTGACGCCGTCGCGCAAGCGGCAGCAGGCAAACGCCGCCAGGCAGGCGGCTGCGAGAAAATAGCGGCGGTCTCGCCGGAATCGCGGCTGAAGCCGCGATTCTGAGTCAGGTCCGCGCCTATTGCCAACTCCCATAGAAGCTCCCACACAAGCCGGTTCGACAAGACCGCATTCGCAACGATTGCGAAGGACCTGTATGCTGAGTTCGGCGGTCAGAACGACAGTTGTGCCCGGCACCGGCTGGACACGTTGAACCAAACCTGTTTGCGTAGCCAACGTCGCCGACCCGATGGTCTGGCCCGAATATTTGGGAGCTTTCCGATGCAACGACTTGCACTGGCATGCCTGACAATCTTGTCGATCGCATTCTCGACCGGTGCCGGTGCTGCCGGCGAAACGCTTCGGTGCGGCAGCAAAATCGTCAGGACCGGCATGATGATGGATGAGGTACGCAAATACTGTGGCCAGCCGACCTCGACCGAGGTCATCGAGCACGACGTCCGCAGCGGCAATCGCGTCACGGGCACAACCTACGAAAACATCTGGACCTATCGACGAGGCTCCAACAAGCCGGCCAGGCTGCACTTTGACAACGACAAGCTCATGAGCATCAGGTACGAAAAATAAGGCAGGCACCGAATGAGAAAGAACACCATGTGGGTACGCAAGAGCGACCAGGACCGGGCCACCGGGCGCGATACCCCGCTGCCGACACAGTTGGTATCGAACGAAGAGTTCAGCCCGATTCCGCAGACCGAGGAACAATTGCGCATCGAGAAGCGCATTTTCACACTCGCCGACCAGTATTCCCGGAAGCTCGGCATGTCGCGCCGCGCATTCCTGCGCACGAGCGGCGGCATGGCCACTGCCTTCCTGGCACTGAATGAGACCTTCGGCAATATCTTCACGGTCAGCACCGCCGAGGCCATGGAGGTCGAGGCCTATCGCGAAACCTGGCCGAAAAATGAATTCATCTTCGATGCGCAGACCCATCACGTCAAAGACAGCATCACCGGGCCACTGGCGTTCCGCCGCATAACCGCCAAACTCGGCTTCAACGATGCGCTGGTCGGCGTCGCATCGCAGGACGACGACCTGCATCGCGGTAATTACATGAAAGAAATATTTTTCGACAGCGACACGCTGATGGCAATCATCAGCGGCGCTGCGATCGGACCGGTCGAGCAGCACACGCTGACGATCGAGGACATGATCGCAACCCGCAACTCGATCAACGAGGCCTCGGGATCCCGGCGCATGCTGAGCCACGGCATCGTCGATCCGCGGCGACCCGACGCACTCGATGAACTCGAACGACAGGTCGTGGAGCTGAAAATCGACGCCTGGAAACTCTACACCGGGAACATCGCGAACCCGTTCATGCTCGACGATGAGGACATCGCCTACCCATTCATCGAACGTTCGCTCGAGCTGGGTATCAATACAATCAGCGTCCACAAGGGTCTGTCGCTCGGCCCGAAAGCTGACAAGTATTTCATGCCGACGGATATCCCGAAGGTGGCACGTGACTTTCCGGAAATGAACTTCATTATCTACCACTCGGGAATGAAGAAGATGCTGGCGTCCGCGCCGCCGGGCACCCGGGGCGCCGGCGAAGACGGTTACATCGCATGGACCACCGATCTGGTCAACGCCCGCCTGAAAGACCCGTCGATGACGAATGTCTACATGGAACTCGGCGGCGTGTTCGGTTTTTCGGCGATTACGCACCCGACAACCTGCGGCCACCTGCTTGGCCAGATCATCAAGGCGTTCGGGGCAGACCATGTCATCTGGGGTACCGACTGCATCTGGTGGGGATCCCCGCAGTGGTTGATCGAGGCATTCCGCCGCTTCCAGATTCCCGAGGAATTGCAGGAAAAATTCGGCTATGCACCGATTACGGCAGCCGACAAGGCCATGATTTTCGGGCCGAACCTGGCGAAACTCTACAACGTGGACATCGCCGCGGCCCGCAAGGCCTTTCCGGACGACGCATTCAGCAAGCTGAAAGTCGCGTACGAGGAGTCCGGCGCGGAACCCACCAACACAAGCTACGGGTGGATCGCTGTCTGATGAACCGTTCGCGCGGCACGGAAAAACTTCGACAGCTTTCTCACTGAGCAGACCCACAACCTGGATTGCCGAGCGATGCTTCGACTGCTGCGCCTGATACTAATAATGTGGCTGCTGTGTTTTTCCGGCATCGCCAATGCTGCAGAAATCCGGGTGGCCGTCGCGGCAAACTTCCGCTTCGCGAGCGAGGCGCTCGCGAAGCAGTTCGAACAGGCAACCGGACACGACGTGACGTTAATCTTCGGTTCGACCGGCAAGCATTTCGCACAAATTCAGCATGGCGCGCCCTTCGATGTGTATCTGGCCGCGGATGAACTCCGGCCCCGCATGCTCGAAGAAGACGGCATCGCGGTCGGCGGGACGCGATTCATCTACGCGATCGGCAAGCTGGTGTTGTGGAGCCCGCACGACGACGTCGCCGCTACACTGGAGTCACGACTCGGACGAGGCGACTTCCGCTTCCTGTCGATTGCCAACCCGACGTTCGCACCCTATGGACGGGCCGCCCGACAATACCTGCAGTCCGTGAAGCTGTGGGCAACGATTCAGCCACGGCTCGTGCGGGGCGAAAACGTCAACCAGGCATATCAGTACGTCTTCAGCCACAATGCCGATCTTGGCCTGATCGCGTATGCCCGGATCAAGCTGCCTTCGAGCGGCACCGTGGGTTCGTACTGGGAGATCCCGTCAACCGACTATGACCCGATCCGGCAGCAGGGCATCCTGCTGAAGGACACGCCACCGGCACGCGCCTTCATCGCGTACCTGCGCGGCGAAGAGGCGCGCGCGATTATCGAAAGTTATGGCTATACCCTCCCGTAATCATCGACACTGGTCATGTTGAGCGAAGCAGATTTCATTGCATTGTGGACGACGCTCAAGCTCGCCACGGTCGCAACGCTGATCCTGCTTTGTATCGGCACGCCACTCGCGTGGTGGCTCGCGCAAACGCGCTCGCGCCTCAAGGCGCCCTGCGAGGCTATTATCGCGCTGCCGCTGGTGTTGCCGCCGACGGTGCTGGGTTTTTACCTGTTGATCGCCCTCGGCCCGGCGGGTCCGGTCGGCGGGCTGATGCAGCGTCTCGGCGGCGAGCCGCTCGCATTCACGTTCACCGGCCTCGTCATCGGCTCGGTATTCTATTCGCTGCCGTTCGTCGTGCAGCCGCTGCAGACCGCGTTCGCATCGATCGGCACGCGCTCGCTCGAGGTGGCTGCGACCCTGGGTGCATCACCATTCGACCGGTTTTTCACGATTGCCGTGCCGCTGGCCCGGCCCGGATTTCTGACGGCGACCGTGCTCGGCTTCGCACACACGATCGGGGAATTCGGCGTCGTGCTGATGATCGGCGGTAACATACCCGGCGCAACCCGCGTCCTGTCGATCGCAATCTACGATCACGTCGAGGCCGTCGACTATGCCAGCGCACACTGGCTGGCCGGCGGCCTGCTCATCCTGTCTTTCAGCCTGCTGCTCGGAGTGTACAGTCTGAACCGTCACATCGCGGTCATACGCCCGTGAGCATCCAGGTACGCTACCGGTTGCAGCGAAATGCGTTTCGACTGGATGCAGAGTTCACGGTGCCGGCGCACGGAGTCACAGCAATCTTCGGCCCGTCCGGTTGCGGGAAGACGACGCTGCTGCGCGCGATCGCCGGCCTGGAGACGGTCGATTCCGGATATCTGAAAATCGGCGCCGACGTGTGGCATGACGAGCACCGCTGCCTCGCCCCGCACGAACGTCCACTCGGCTATGTCTTCCAGGAAACCTGCCTGTTCCCCCACCTGTCGGTGCGCCGCAACCTCAACTACGGCTACCGACGATGCGCCGATGCACGCAAGCGGATCAAGTTCGACGATGCCGTCGAGTTGCTCGGCATCGGCCCGCTGCTCGATCGCGGCCCGGGCGGATTATCGGGCGGCGAACGACAGCGAGTGGCAATCGCGCGAGCACTGCTGACGAGTCCGCGCCTGCTGCTGCTGGACGAACCGCTGACGGCACTGGATGCACGCAGCAAAGCCGGGATCCTGCCCTATCTCGAGCGCCTGCATGCGGAACTCGATATGCCGGTGCTGTATGTCAGCCACGCGGCCGACGAGGTGGCACGGCTTGCCGATCAGATGGTGCTGATGGAAGCCGGGCGGGTGCTGGCGGCCGGCCCGATCCAGGCGTTGCTGACGCGCTTCGACCTGCCTCTGGCGCAAAGCACCGAGGCCGAAGCCATCGTCGACGCATCGGTTGCGGCGCATGATGACGAGTTTGGCCTGACCTGCGTCGACTTCCCGGGCGGGCGCTTCAATGTGCTGCGCAGGGACCTGCCCATTGGTCGGCCGGTGCGACTGCGGGTACTCGCCCGCGATGTCAGCCTGACCCTCGAGCGCCAGAGCGGCACGAGCATATTGAACGTATTTCCGGCCACCGTCGCAGCACTGTTCGAGACCGGAGACGCGCGGGTCATCGTACGCCTGGACATCGGGGGTACGCCGATTCTGGCACAGATCACGCGCAAATCGGCGGTGGCTCTGGCCATTGCCCCCGGTCAGCAGCTATTCGCGCAAATCAAGAGCGTCGCATTACTGGCGTGACAGCTACCCGCCGCGCGCGGTTACCATGGCACGGTCTCGCCGAAGCGATCGATGAATCGACCGGAGTCTTCGGGCGTCAACCGGGCCAGCGTGTCAAGCTGCGCGTGGACGCTTTCGGCCGGAGGAATCTCGGCACCGGCGCCGCCGAGATCGGTCTGACACCAACCGGGCGCCATCGCAACCGCAATGACATCCTGCCACTCGTTGGCCATGCCCTTCGTCATGATATTCAGCCCGGCCTTGGTGGTCCGGTAGGAATAGAGGTTGCCTTGCGTGTTCCGCTCACACGAGCCGACATCGCTTGACATGTTGACGAGAATACCTGCATCCACCGCCGCCAGTTGCGCATGGAACGCGGTCGCGACCTTGAATGCGCCGAGTACATTGATCTCGAGAATATCCCGCCAGATTGCAAAATCCATATTCGTCAGACCGGAGTATTCCATGCACTCGGGCGCACCCTTGGGCCCGGTCGAACCCGCGTTGTTGACGACGAGATCCAGCGGCAGGTCGGCAAACTCGGCCGAAAGCCCATCGACCGCCACGTGATCAGTCACGTCGAGCGCACGAATGCGCAGGCGCTTGCCATACTGTTCCGACAAGGCAGCCAGTGAATCTGCGTCGGGCTTGCGCGTGCAGGCGATGACCTCCCAGTCTCGCGCCAGCAACTGGCGCGTGTACTCGTAGCCAAGGCCGCGATTGGCCCCGGTAATCAATGCTGTCGTCATGGAGTACCTCCGTTGTTTGACCCCCGGACGGACATCGACTTTTCAGGGTCGATTCCAGTCAGGTCTGCGCCGACGCATGGTGGACGCGCACGATCAACGCAAGGCAGCATATCACCACAGACACTATTTTCAACGCCCTGCTAGAATGCCCCGCCCGCCGGACAACCCGGCCTGCCAGCGTGTCCTACGGAGTTCCCGCGCATGATTGCCGACCTGCATTGTCACTCGACTGCCTCGGATGGCGAGCTGTCGCCGGACGCACTCGTGCGCCGCGCGATGGAATGCGGCGTCGATACACTGGCAATCACGGATCACGACACCGTAGATGCCTGTGCCGAATTGCACGCGGCGGATTTTCCGGCGATTCGATTGATCCCGGGAATCGAATTCTCGACCCGTTGGCACAATATGGGGGTACATGTCATCGGCCTCGACATTGATCTGGAGAGCACAACGCTGGCGGCCGCAATCCGGCAACAAAAAGTTGCGCGCAGGGAACGCGCGGCCGAAATTTCGGCGCGACTGGCAAAGCGTGGCATCGAAGATGCGCTGGACGGTGCACTGAGTTTCGCAGGCAATGCGCAGATCGGACGCCCGCACTTTGCCAGATTCCTGATCGCGCGCGGCTACGTCCGCTCACCCGGCGAGGCATTCAGGAAGTATCTCGGTGCGGGCAAAGCCGGCGATGTCAAGCAGTACTGGCCGGAAATGCGCGATGTCATCGGCTGGATACGCTCAGCTAACGGGACCGCGATACTCGCACATCCCGCCAAATACAAGCTCACCAATGTGCGCCTAGCCGCACTGGCGGATGCGTTTCAGACCGAGGGCGGGCAAGCGATCGAAGTCATCTCCGGCCAACAGCCGATCGATGTCACGCGTCGCCTGGGCAAGTTGTGCACGGATCGCGGGCTGCTGGCATCGTGCGGTTCCGACTTTCACGGCCCCGGGCAACCCTGGTCGGAACTCGGACGTTTCGGCTCGCTGCCGGACAGCTGCCGGCCCGTCTGGGAACTCTGGCAGGATCGGGATCGCGGCTGAAGCCGCTCCCACAAGAGCCGCAATCTGCATTTATAGCAGGTCGGCGATATCCTGCAGCAGCCCCGGATCTTCCGGTGTCGTGGCCGGCGGGTAACGCTTGACGACCTTCCCCTGACGATCGATCAAGAACTTCTCGAAGTTCCACTCGATATCGCCCGGAAAGCCGCCGTCCTCGCCGGTCAGCCACGCGTAGATCGGATGATGGCCGTCGCCATTGACCTCAATCTTCTCGGTCAGCGGAAATGTCACGGAGTAATTCGTCTGACAGAACTCGGTGATGTCCGCAGGCGTGCCGGGCTCCTGGCCACCGAACTGGTTACAGGGAAAACCGACCACGACCAGGCCCTGTTCGCGTGTCTCGCCGAAGAGCTTCTCCAGACCCGAGTACTGCGGCGTCAGGCCGCACTTGCTGGCGACATTGACCGCCAGCACGACGCTGCCCGCGAGACCGGGCACGATATCGGCTTCACCGTCGAGCCCGCCTATCGAAAAATCCTTCAAGTTGCTCATGACCTTACCTCCGTCTGCAGTGAAACCTGATGACCGGTGACATCAGCCGCGCCCGATCGAGATACCCGGATGCCAGTTGGTGTTGGCACCCGGGCCACGTTGCGCGATCATCGCGTCGACCAGGAAAGGCCGGCCTTCCCGGTTGATGGCAAACGCGCGCTCGAAGACCGTGCGTATCTGATCCGGACGTTCGCACACCGCACCGGCGATATCAAAGCCCCTGGCAATATCGACGTAGCTGACATCGGGACTGCCAAGATAACACGACATGTCTTTCCACGCGGTCTTGTCGGCCCGCGCGACCTGCGATGCAAAATGAATTCGCCCCCGCTCCGCGTCATAACTGCGGTTGTTAAATACCACGATCGTCACCGGGATGTCGTAGCGCGATGCCGTCCACAGGCTCTCCAACTGGCCGAACAACATCGCGCCGTCGCCGACCAGGGCGATCACTTGCTCGTCTGGCCGTGCGATTCTGACGCCAAGCGAGGCGCCGATACCCCAGCCGAGCGCGAACCCGGTCGTCGGCCCGATCAGGGTCTTGCGACCGAGGCCGAAGTCCATCCATTCCTGCGGGGCGCGGTCGCCGGTCTCGACGACCACGCTGGCGTTGTCATCCAGCAATCGATCGAGCTCGTAGCACAGACGCTCCGAATACATCGGCGATGCCTCCCAGCCGCGTTGGGCACGCCGGCGTCGCCGTTCTGCCGCGCCCGCAGCACCTTTCCTGGCCGCTTCCATCCGGACCGCACTGAGCTTCGTACGCTGACGTTTGGTCGTCATGCTCGCGATCGAGTCGATCAGCGCACGTGTCGTCTCACGAACCCCCGCTGCAATTGCAACATCGGTCGGGTACATATTCGCGATTTTGTCGTATTCGACCCGCGCGTTGATGACGGTCGCGGTCTTCGGCACCGCGGCGGTCACGATGGTCGGATCGGGCATCGGACTGCCGAGGTTCAGGAAGACATCGGTCTGTAGCAAGCCACGCGGGTAGCCCAGCGAGTAGAAGCCGGAAAACAGCGGGTGCCGGTACGGAAAATCGCCGTAGACGCTGTAGCCCTGGGTCACCGCGATGCCCAGCATCTCGGCCAGTTCGATCAGGTCCGCGTTCGCGCCGGCGCGGCTGACCTCGCCACCGGCATTGATCATCGGATGCTCGGCCTCGATCAGCAGGCGTGCAGCCTGCTCGATCAGTTCCGGCTTCGGTGACATACGCACATCGACCGTAAATGCCGACTGCGGGTAAATCGTCGTCTCGACATCGGTCGCGCCAAGGATATTACCGGGTATGCGGACGTAGACCGGCCCACCGGCCGGAGTCGTCGCAAGCTTGATGCCGCGCCGGACCATTTCGCTGATGCGCTCCGGCCGGTCGACCTCCCAGCGCCACTTGGTGAAGTTCGCGGTCGTCGACAGCCAGTCCTCGACTTGCTGAAAACCATCACGGCCGGCCGTTTCAGTATTCCGGCCGTCGGAAAAAACCACCAGCGCCGAGCGGTCCTTCCAGGCATTGTAAAGATTACACAGCGAATTCGGGATGCCGATGCTCGGCAACATCAACATGCCGGGCTTGCCACTGGCAAGCTCATAGCCGTGCGCCATGCTGACCGCCTGACCTTCCTGCATCGCGACGATCAGCTTGAGCTGCGGCCTGGTCATCAAGGCATCGTAGAAAGATGCCTGACCGGTCGAATTTGCATCGAAGACATACTCGACGCCGGCCGCCAGCAGGCACTCGGCGAGGATCTCGCCACCCGATGCGACGATGCCAGCCCCGGCGCGTGGCACCCCGGGCATCCCGGACGAGGCCCAAACGGACTCGATGGCCGCACCACTGAAGCCCAGCGCAGCCATGCTGCGGGTAAAATCGCGTCGTGACAGCTGCTGATCCAGCAATCGTTTTGCCAATTCTTTCATTGCATGACTCCCTCCAGATAGGTCATGCTAATCACATCAAGGACTTTGACACAACAAACGCCGATGTTTCCGATTCGTGACGACAACCCCCATTTCCTGACGCCGTATGTGACGTATGGAATCATCATTCTGAACGTTGCCTCGTGGCTGCTGGTCCAGGGCCTTGGCGGCGAGCCGGCGCTCGCCCGGTCGATCTGCACGCTCGGGCTGATCCCCGGAGACCTTTTAAATACGCTGGCGCCCGGCACCCGCTTCCAGATTGGCCCGCAGGCGTGGTGCGTGCTTTCCGACGGAACGCCGGTGTATACGATGGTGAGCTCGATGTTCCTGCACGGCGGCTGGATGCACCTGATCGGCAACATGTGGTTCATGTGGATCTTCGGCAACAATGTCGAGGACTCGATGGGTCACATGCGGTTTATCGCTTTCTATCTGCTGTGTGGACTGGCTGCCGCGGTGATACAGATCTGGTCGAACCCGGAATCCGGCGTGCCAATGGTGGGTGCATCGGGTGCGATCGGCGGCGTCATGGGCGCCTATATCGTGCTGTACCCACGTGTACACGTGCACATGCTGATTTTCCTCGGGTTCTTCGTGACCACGTTCGCGGTACCGGCAATATTCATGCTCGGCTACTGGATTTTGGTCCAGTTGATCGGCGGCATCGGTTCGATCGGCGGGCCGGGCGGCGGGGTCGCCTTTTGGGCACATATCGGCGGATTCGCCGCGGGCGCAGCGCTGATCCTGCTGTTCCGCGACCCGAAACTGGTCGCTCGACATCCCTATTACGGCTGGAAAAAACGCAAGGCGCCGACACAGAGCTGGCATCGCATTCGCTGAGACCGGGTCTGTTTGCGGGCTTGATGCCGGTGCGGGGAATCGCGGCTGAAGCCGCTCCCCCAACACCGCCCACAGATTCTGTGGGAGCGGCTTCAGCCGCGATACCGGCATGGCAGTGCGCTTCTATTGACTCAAGATGTCGGCGTGGTGCTGGAGATGGTCGTCGATAAATGACGCGATAAAGAAATAACTGTGATCGTAGCCTGCCTGCATTCTCAGGTTCAGCCGCTGACCGGCAGCCGCACAGGCGGCGGCAAATTTCTCAGGCATCAGTTGCTCCTCGAGAAACGCATCGGCCAGCCCCTGGTCGATCAGAATCTCGGCCGCGGTCGACCGATCGCCGGCCGCTGCCATCAACGCGGTTGCATCGTATTGCGCCCCGGCGGTATCTGCATTGACCAGGTAGGCTGCGAACGCTTTTTGCCCCCACGGACACTGCATGGGCGCTGCGATCGGCGCGAACGCCGAGATCGAACGGTACTGGTCCGTATTCTTCAGGCCGATCGTCAACGCCCCATGCCCACCCATCGAGTGGCCGCAGATGCCCTGTGCGTCGGCATCGCCCGGAAACGCGCCAAACAGAACTTCCGGCAGCTCCGCCGTGAGGTAGGAATACATATTGAAGTGCCGGGCCCATGGCTCCGCCGTCGCATCCAGGTAAAAGCCCGCACCCTGGCCGAGGTCATAAGCCTCGTCATCCGGAACCGCGTCACCACGCGGGCTCGTGTCAGGCGCAATAATGATCATGCGCAGCTCGGCCGCCTTGCGATACGCGCCGGCCTTGACCGTAAAGTTGTCCTCGGTGCAAGTCAGACCCGACAACCACCACAGCACCGGCAGCGAATCGCCGGCCATATGCTCGGGCACGAACACCGAAAAGCGCATGTCACAATTCGTGCTCCTGGCCGCGTGCCGATAATAACCGAGTGTCCCGCCGAAGATGCGGGTTTGCGATATTGTATCCATGGCGCATTTATACGTTATCGGGCGATGGCTCGCTACATGACCCCGTACGCCAGCATGGCATCAGCGACCTTGACAAAGCCGGCAATATTCGCGCCCTTGACGTAGTTGGTGTAGCCGTCATCGTCAGCATGCCTGAGGCATTGCCGGTGGATATCCGCCATGATGTTGCGCAAACGCTCTTCCAGTTCCTCTGCGGACCACGCGAGTCGAATACTGTTCTGTGTCATTTCCAGACCCGACACGGCCACTCCGCCGGCGTTCGATGCCTTGCCGGGCCCATAGATCAACTTTGCCGCCTGCAGAACCTTGATCGCCTCCACACTGGTCGGCATGTTCGCGCCCTCGGCAACCGCCCGGCAGCCATTCGCGACCAGCGCCCTGGCATCGTCGTCCTCGAGCTCATTCTGAGTCGCACACGGAAACGCGAGGTCACACTGGATACCCCACGGGCGCATGCCGGCATGGTAGTCGCAAGCGAATTTCTCCGCGTACTCGGCGATGCGCCCGCGCCGATTGGTCTTCAGATCGATCGTCCAGGCGAGCTTATCGGCATCGATGCCGTCCGGATCATGGATCGTACCGCCGGAGTCGGACAGCGTGACGACCTTGCCGCCCAGGTGGTTGATCTTCTCGGTGCAATACGAGGCCACGTTTCCGGAACCGGACACGGCACAGGTCTTGCCCTTGATCGAATCACCGACGTTATTCAGCATATGCTCCATGAAGTATGCGCAGCCATAGCCGGTTGCCTCGGTCCGAATCAGGCTGCCGCCGAACTCCAGCGCCTTACCTGTCAGCACACCGGTGAACTCACCGGTCAGCCTTTTGTACTGGCCGAACAGGAAGCTGATTTCGCGTGCGCCGACGCCGATATCCCCGGCCGGCACGTCGATATTGGCGCCAATGTGATGGTACAACTCGGTCATGAAAGACTGACAGAAGCGCATAACCTCGCGCTCGGACTTGCCCTTCGGGTTGAAATCGGACCCGCCCTTGCCGGCGCCCATCGGCAACGTGGTCAGGCTGTTTTTGAACGTCTGCTCGAAACCAAGAAACTTCAGGACGCTGAGGTTCACGGACGGATGGAAGCGCAGGCCGCCCTTATAGGGCCCGATGGCGTTGTTGAACTGCACGCGATAGCCCCGATTCACGCGAATGTTGCCCGCGTCATCTTCCCAGACAACCCGGAACTGGATCGTCTTGTCCGGCTCCGTCATGCGCTGAAGAATCGCTGCATGCTGATACTGGGGATTATCGAGGATATACGGGATGATCGATTCCGCGACCTCATAGACAGCCTGATGAAATTCGCGCTCGCCCGGATTGCGCTTTTTCAGGCCCTGCATGAAGTGATCCAAAGACAAATCTGAATACATATTGGCTCTCCAACTGGTTGGAATAATTCCGGCCCCGATGCGTCCCGGCAGCCGATTGGCCGGCGGCGACGCTCGTCGCCATCGGTCCGGGGGCCACCGCGCACCGCCAACGACTGCCACCGGAATGTTAACCCGCGTACGGGCCCGGTGTCCCGCAACTCAAGCAGGACGCGGCGCTCCGCTTGCCCGAATGAGTGTCCAGTCTGGCATTCGGACCGGCAACCGGCTATCGTAAAGCACGGTACAAAGTCCGCCCCTCAAATCAGGCAGCGGGCATTCAGAGGCAGTTTCACAGTGGATATCGATATCATTCTCGAGCCGGACCTGACCCCGGAGCAAATTACGAAATTGGGTCAGGCCGCCGAGGGCTATGGTATCAGGGCCATCTGGACGTCCAATTTTTTCGCACACTGGGACCCGTTCATCAGCCTGATACCGCTTGCGCAATCCACTTCTCGCATACTGATGGGGCCGCTGGCCGTCAGCCCGTTCGAGATGCACCCGCTGAAAATCGCCAACGGCCTGCTGAGCCTGAACGAGATGTCGAACGGGCGCGCCCAGATCGCAATCGGCGCAGGCGAAGGTAATCTTGATGCGATGGATCTTGCCAAGCCGAAGAAAATCGTCCTGGCGATTCGCGAAGCGCTCGAAATTGTAATCGCCGCTGCGCACGGCAACCTCGCGACCGGGTATCAGGGCGAGATATTCAAGGTAAATCACCCATGTGCCTACACGTGGCTCACGGCCACGCCGCCACGAATCTACATGACGGCCTATCGTTATATGATGATGCGCATGGGCGGACGGATTGCGGATGGTGTTTTCATCGGCTGCACGCCACCGGACATCATGGCGCCGGCCATGGAAAATGTGCGCACAGGTATTGGCCGCCGCGCGGCCGAGCCGGATGATTTCCGCGTCAATACCTTCTGGGCCTGGCATATCAAAAAGGACAAGGCTGAGGCATATCGTGAATCGCGACGTGAACTGGCCTGGCGTGGCCGGAAACTCGATCCGGAGCTGCTGGTAAACTGGCTGTCCGCAGAGGAGGCTCAGTTCGTGCAGGATAATTTCCAGGCGTATGTCGATGCATACTTTGACCGTTCCGGCATCGTCAAGGGAGTCTCCGACGATATTAACGATCGACTGATGCACGGCATGACGTCGACGGGTGGGCTCGAGGATCTCGACCGTGAAGTCGAACGTTTCAAGCTCTTTCAAAAGAACGGGCTCACAGAGATCGCGGTGCGTTTGCATGACGACCCGATGGATGCATTGAAGATCATTGGTGAGCAGGTCGTGCCGGCTCTCCGCTAACCAGCAATGGGCTAACCGACAATGGGCCAGAATCGTGCTGGCTGCGTATTTGAACTGAGGAGAATACAGTGCGCTCTAGATTTTTCGTGGGCATCATCGCTTTAAGCGGTCTGCTGATTGCAGGCTGCGGCTCGCCGGAGGAACGTTCTGCGGCATACCTGACCAAGGCACAGACTCTTTATGACGCTGAGGACTACACGGCGGCACGTATCGAGGCAATGAACGCCGCGCAAATTGAACCGCGCAATGCTGATGTTCGTTACCTGCTGGCCGAGATCGAAGAGAAAGGTCAGGATTTCCGCAAAGCGATCGGTCACCTACAGGTCGCGGTCGATGCCGATGAGACACACCTCCGGTCTCGTATCAAGCTCGGCAACTACTACGTTATGGCCAAGGCCGCGGACGAAGCCGACGCGCAGGCGACGGCGGCCGAGAGCCTCGCGCCGGACAACGCCGAGGTATACCTGCTCCGCGCGCGGGTGTATTACCTGCGTGATGACAACGACGCGGCGATGGCCGAGATCGAGAAGGCGCTTGCGAAAAACCCGGAAATGATCGACGCGACAATGTTCAAGGCCGGCATCTACATCGCCCGGAACGACCCGGATTCGGCTCTGGCCCTCGTCGACGACCGTCTTGCGGCAGAAAGTGGGGATCACCGCAAAAAACTCCAGCAATTTCGCGTCATCATGCTGCGCGCGGTCAACCGCAATGACGAGGTCGAGGCAGATCTCAAGGCCATGGTAGAGGAATACCCGGATGACCAGACCATTGCCATCACGCTGGCTCAGTT
>SMWD01000002.1 GCA_004357495.1 Gammaproteobacteria bacterium | reverse complement strand
TACCAGATGCCCATTGCGGTGAAGGCGACCAACAAGCTGCTCAATGTCGACAATATTTTCCTGATGGTCGGTGCCATGGGCACACCGATGAACATCGCGGTCATGCCGCGCATGTTTGACGCCGGCGTGCCGAATTTGTTTCCGATATCGGCCGCCGTGCAAATGTACGAGCCTCTGCATCCGATGAAATTCAGTTACTTCGTGAGCTATCGCGACCAGGCGCGTGCCGGCATGGCCTACATGACCGAAAAATTTGACGTCAAGTCGGTGTGCCTGCAGGCACTGGCGACTGACTATGGCGCCGAGGTCGAAGTCGGCTTCAACCAGGCCGTTGAAGAACTGGGGCTTGATGTCACCTACGTTGGCCACCACAAGGGATCGGAGACGGAATTCACGGGCACGGTGACAGCGATCAAGAACTCGGGCTGCGAGTTACTGGTGCTCGGGCCGTTTGTCAAAGATGCGATTCTTTTGTATTCCGCCGCCCGGGATGCCGGTTGGGATGCACCCATTATCGGCAATATGGTGTCTTACGTGCCCGAAATCGCACAGGCCAGTGGCAGGCGCACGGAAGGGCTTTACACTGTCGCATCTTTCTATATGCCTGATTTCAAGTCGGCGCCGGCCGACAGCTGGATCAGCCAATGGTACGTACGCTACCTCGAGCTATTCGATGAGGAGCCGGCGGCGCAGTCAATCATCGGCTACGTTACCGCGGACCTGACCGTGCGCGCGCTCGAAGCCGCGGGCCCCGAGCTTACGGTAGAGAAAGTACTTGCCGCGCTCGAGCGCATCGACAATTACGAAGATCCGTTTGGCGGGCCCTCGTTGTCGTTCAGCCCGACGAAACACCAGGGCGGCAACTACCTGTACCTGTACGAGGTCGTCGATAGTCAGTGGCAAGTGGTCGAGGAAAAGATTCCGTTCTAGGCCAGACCTCAAGCAAGTAGCATTCGCGGCTGAAGCCGCTCCCACAGTTCTAAATCGTAACGTGGGAGCGGCTTCAGCCGCGATTGCGCGTCACCCGCGTTCAACAGGCGACGCGTGGTCCCTCATCAGTCAGTATATTTCCAGCGGTACGCGCAGGCTTGTTTCAAGCAAGGTGCCAGCGGGAATATTAATGCTTTCACCGCTGGTCAGCAGCGATGCACCGGCGCCCACTTTGGCGCCGGTCTTTGCGCCCTTGCTGCCACCGATCAGGCCACCAATGGCAGCGGCCCTTGCCGTACGTCCGACGGTTCTCCCGGCCTCGCCGCCGGTTTGCGCGGCGAGGGCTGCGGTCGCGATGGGATAGAGCTGATCGTCGATCATGATGTCATTGAACTCCATCGACAGACTCGATTTGCCGGCCATTCGTCCGGACTGCTGCGCCGCTGTGATGGTGCCGTACAGGATCGTGCCGCGGGGCGCTATTGTCATTCGCCAAACGGCGGGCAATGATTCTTGTTAGGTTTTGTGGCACGACAATCTGCGGCTGCTTATGCGCAGCATTAGCGCTTCCCTTTGTGTCGGTTGTTGCATACCATGCAGCCCGAATTTAACCAACGGAATCTGAGAATGAGTATATTCAAGACAATAGTTATCGTAGCCCTGTTTTCGGCAAGCACTGTTGCCCTGGCTGCAGACGACGAGGCGGCGCTGGAGAAACTGTCGTTATTTACCAGCCAGACAATAAAGGTCAATGCGGTGGTAGAGGCCATCGATCACGAGACCCGCGTAGTCACGCTGCGTAAGCCGGACGGTGAGATGGTCACCTTTACCGCAAGTGATGAAGCACGCAACCTGGGCCAAGTGGAGGTAGGCGACATCGTCAACGCTGAATACGTGCAAAGTATTTCCATCAAGGTCATGGCCGACGACGGACGGGGTCCCGGCTCGGGCGAGCTCGGGATTATCGAGCGTACGGCGGAGGGCGAGATGCCGGGGGCCGCGATCATAGAGGCGCAATTCGAGACAGCGGTAGTCGAGGCAATCGACCTGGAAGCCAACACTTTCAAACTGCGATATGAGGATGGCACCATAGAAGAGTACACGGCCCGGGATCCGGACAACCTCAGGAGATCGGAAGTCGGCGACCTGGTGGTGATCACGATCGCCGAGTCCGTGGCGATTTCTGTCGAACAAGGGCCAGCCCAGTAACGCATGCGCGGCGAATGAAATATTCTGCATTACTGCTGGCGGGCCTGGATGTTGCGGGCAGCGACGTCGGCGAGGTCGATCGCAAACACGAACCGCCGGAAATTATCCATTCAACTGTGCCGGCAATGCTGGTAACGATTAACGGTGATCCGGTGATGGAGGACATCGAAGGGTGCGCGTACGAGCGCGTGGTAAACACGCCGTTTCTCATCGTTAAGGATGGACGGACACATTTTGTAGGAGCCCGGCCGGCGATTGATGGCTGATGCGTGTGGTTAAGCTGAATCGCTCGCCGGGGCGAGCTCCTTTTTGGATGAAGCGGCGCCGCGCTGCACAGTCGGCGTTTGAATTTCAATCTACGCTGAGCTCTCTGCACGAACCGTCACCGGGATACACGCGATGGTTGGCGCCGGGGCAGGCGTAACCGTTGATCAATACCCGGCGGTAGTGCTGCGAGCGATTCTCGAAACTCGCGTGCGCGGTGTAGGGACCAAAAAAAAGCGTGTCGCCGGGCCCGGCCGTGATTGTAATGGCATCCTCTTCGCGAAACTGCGGTGGCTTCCTGTGAATGTAGCCAGGACTGTCGTAATCATGCTCACCAAAATCGACACGGCCCCAGCGGGAGCTGCCCGGCACGAACATCAGAGGTCCGCTGTCGGGCGTCATCTCGTCAAGTACGATCAGCGTCTGCACAAAACTCCCGCTGCCGTTGACGTCGTCCCAGGTTCCAGGGCCTTTGTCGCGATGTTGAATATCCTGGTGCCAGCCGAAGATCACTCCATCGTACGGACGTTTGAAATGAGCCTGGCTCAGGATTTGCTCCAGCACGGTGCTCCGCAACAGCTGTGAACAAGGCACCGTCAAGCGGCGATCGGCACCGACCTGTAACAGGTAGGGCTGCGAGCCGCCCGCCCAGACAACTCGTTTGATCACCTGCTGGCCGTTCTTCTGGCCCAGCACAAAGTGCGAACCGCTATGCAGCCCCGTGGCCGCAAGATTGGCCGCCATGCGCTCGAGATCATCAAAACATGTCCTCATGCGATCGACTTCATCCAGGTCGAACAGTGCCTTCCTGGTGATCCAGCCGGTCTCGAAGAAATCCTCAATTTCCTGCGCGTGCAAACGGGTTTCGGTTTCCTGGTGAGGTATGAGCGTGTCCATTGTCCGAAAAAGAGAGGCGTACTTTCACTGATGCCACCGAAGTTGGTAGTGTAACGGTGCCATGCCAAACTCCATAGGACACTCCGATGCACCGGTCCGCCTTATCGGCCACGAATTCTCGCTGTATTCAGGGAAGGCTCGCGCGTATCTGCGCTACAAACAAATACCCTTCATCGAGAGCAGCACACCGGAAGACCGCGCCCTGATCAGTGAGCGGGTAGGGCGTCGCGTAATACCCGTGGTTGTGACTCCTGATGGTGAGTGCGTGCAGGACACTACCGAGATTATCGACTACTTCGAGCAGCGCTATCCCGAACCGTCGGTGTATCCCGCAGGGGCCTGGCAGCGCCTGGTGTCGCTGTTGTTCGAGGTATACGGCGATGAATGGCTGGTGCTGCCCGCGATGCACTATCGCTGGCATTTCAAGCGACAGAACCTGGCCTATGTCCTCAGAAATTTCGGCGACATTATCAAGCCGGGCTGGCCCCGCTTGCTGCGGCCCATTGGCGGGCTGCCGGCTGCGATGGTTTTCGGCAATCTGTACAAACCGGTCATGGGGCGAAGCCGCCGCAATATTGGCGAGGTTGAAAAGAGTTACGAATCGTTTCTCGATGATTTCAGTCGCCACCTCGAAGACCATGAGTACCTGCTGGGCAGCAGGCCGGGCATTGGTGACTTCGGGTTGATCGGGCCTCTCTATGCGCACCTTTATCGAGACCCTTATCCGGGCGCACTGATGCGGCAGCGAGCCCCGAATGTTGCGAAATGGGTAGAGCGCATGCAGCATCCGGTGAGGTTTGACGGCAGCTTTCTCGCGGACGACCAGGTTCCGGTAACTTTGTATCCGATGCTGAGGCGTATGTTCGATGAACAATTACCGGTACTCGTGGATACGCTGCGCAGAGTAGGGCGGTGGGCTGACGAGCACCCGGACGTAAAGGGAATTCCACGGTTTATCGGCAAGCATGAATTCACGCTTGGCGAGGTGACGGCGACTCGCTATGTCATGCCGTTTGCGCAATGGATGTTTCAGCGGCCATTGGCGCATTACCAATCGTTGTCGGTAGCGGACAAGGCGAGAATTGATCCGATCATGGATGAGCTGGGTGGGCTTGGTGGTTTGCAGGAGCCCGTTGCGGCGCCGCTGAAATTTGAAGACTACCGCCTGCGCCTGGATCGCCAGGCTGATACAACAGCCGGATGAACAAATTACGCGATTAATTTTTATATTCGGGAGTAATCTGGTACATATTATTGTCGGATCAGGGAGTGGCGTTGGTCCGGCCCCGGGTTTCCTTCCCGGTTTGCTGCGAAACGTCAGCTAACGAAAAACAACAAGAGGTAGCCCATGACAAACCCGGCTTTACAGCGTGTCGCTTTGATTCTTGGGTCAGGCGGTTTGCTGGCCCTGCCGGTCACCGCATTTTCGCAGGATGCCGTTGATGCGGAGATCGACGAGATCGTCGTCATTTCCAGCAAGATTGCAGTGCCGCGCAGGCAGGTCGGGGTGGCCGTTTCCGTCATCGACGGCGAGGAAATCGAGCTGCGCGGCTTTGCCTCGCTGGCTGACGTTCTGCGCACGCAGCCGGGCGTTTCGGTATCGACCAACGGCGGAGTCGGCAACTCGACATCCTTGCGCATTCGTGGTGAGGAGAGTTTTCGCACGCTGGCAATCGTTGACGGTGTGAGGGTATCCGACCCCACCACGCCGCAGGTCGGACCGAGCTTTGACCACCTGCTGACTACCGGGGATGTGCAACGCATCGAGATCCTGAGAGGACCGCAGGGATTCATCTACGGTGCGGACGCAGGTGGTGTCGTCAATATCCTGACGCGCAGCGGTGAGGGTGATCTCGGTGGCCTCGTCGGCACTGAGTTCGGCTCATTCGGTACCTGGCGCGTCGATGGCACGCTGGCTGCGGGCAATGAGCACGGTGACTTCTTCGTATCGGCGACCAATATGGAATCCGACGGCTTCAATGTGCGCGAGTCGGACGACGTGCTGATGGATGACGATGGCTACGATAACACCACCGTGCATGGCAAGTTCGGCTGGAACGCGACCGGGAATACACGCCTGGAGTTTGTCGTGCGAGACATTGACGCAAGGTCTGAATTTGACGGTTGTGGATTCCCGACGAGTCACGATTGCTTCTCCGACACGCAACAGACGACCTGGCGGCTGTCGGGAAATACCGCGACCGGCAGCTTCACGCACTCGCTCGCGATCAGCAATATGAGCGTTGATCGCGACAGTTTCGCCAATGGCGTCAGCGCATTTGCCACCGCCGGAGGTCTGCAACGCGCGGAATACACCGGCAGCTTCAAGCCGTCGCAGACCATGACGCTGGTGTACGGCGCCGATTTCCAGAAGGAGGATGTCCTGACCAGCAGTGGCGACGATCTGGAGCGCGATCAGACTGCATTTTATATGGAGTACCAGGGTGAACTCGGGCCCGCGTTCTATCTGTCGGCCGGCGCCCGCTACGATGACAACGAGGATTTCGGTGAGCACGTAAGCATCCGCATTGCGGGCGCTTATGTGAGGGATTTTGCGGACGGCGCCGCGCTGAAGTATCGCGCAAGTTATGGCACCGGTTTCCGTGCGCCGAGCCTGTTCGAGATTTCCTACAACAACGGGCCGTTCGCGTTTCCGCCGGCATCCGGTGTCAGCCTTAAAGAGGAGTCATCGTCCGGGTTTGATGTTGGCCTGGAATACACCGCCGCCAACGGCGCCTACCTCGAGCTGAGCTACTTCGATCAGGAGATCGAAGACGCGATTTTCTTCGACTTGTCGGGTTTTTCGGGCTACCTGCAGGATCTTGGGACCAGCCATTCACGCGGCATCGAGTTTGCCTGGGATGTGCCGCTCGGTGATCAATGGAAGGTGCTCGGCAACCTGACCTGGAACGATACCGAGGACACGTTAGGTGCGCAGCGCATCCGCCGCCCCGAGTTATTCGGCAACTTAAGCGTAAGGTTTACATCGGGCAATGAGAAGTTTCGCGTGCTGGGCAACCTGCGGACGGCGCAGGACGCCGTCGACGAAATCTTCGGCGTTGGCCGTGTGCCGCTCGCAGACCATACCGTGCTGGACTTCACTGCATCGTATGCACTCACTGATGCCCTCGAGGTGTACGGGCGGATGGAGAACGTGTTTGACGCGGAATACCAGGAGACCACCGGTTTCCGTACGGGTGGCAGCGCCGGCTACGCCGGAGCCCGGTTCCGTTTCTGACACCGCGCGCATGGATCCACAATGGCGCATCGGCTGAAATCATTTGCCTGGCTTTGCGGGCTCCTGCTCACGGGCCTGTCGTCCTATGCGGACGACATCGATATCGTGTACCTGTTTTCCGACGGGCAGATGCCGGTCACGGCCCGCGCTTACCGGGACCTGCTGGCCGAGCACCCGGAACTCCGCGAGCAGGTCAGGATCCACTTTATTACCGAGTCGGTCTTCGACGAGGTCGATGTCGAGGCGGTAGTCAGTGCCGATGTGCTGGTGCTGGACATCATGAACCAGCAGATGCTGGACCGCTTCAACGAGAAACACGGGACAGACCTGATTAAGGCGATCAGTGCCGATGGCGACGTGGTGGCGGTTGGTCTCGGGCTGCTGCCCAAAGAGCACTACATCGAACTCGGTGCAACCTGGGACCATCGCGCCCAAGCCTACTGGCAGAATTCCGGAGCCGCGAATCATCTGGGATTGATGAAGACGGCGCTGACGCTGGCCGGTGTATCCGGCCTGCGGCTTCCCGATCCCGTTGCGGGCCTGGCTTTTGGCTATTACTACCCTGATGGTGAGCAGGGACAGGTTTTTGCCACCTGGGAGGACTTCGATGAATTCAGGACAGCCGCCGGCAAGACCGTGCCAGGGTCGCCGCGCATAGCGATCGGCTTTTACAAATCGAATTACTATACCGGCGACACGGAAGCGCTTGATGCGTTGATCGCCGAGGTGGAACGGCAGGGGGCGGAAGTGATTCCGTTCTTCGGCTATCCCGCTGCGCAGGCCTTCGAGCGCATGCTGATCGATGAGGCCGGTGATCCGCGCGCTGACGTCGGCTTGAGCTTTCTCTTTCGCTTTGCTGATTTTCAGTCGGCGGAGGCGCTTGGCAAACTCGATATCCCGGTCCTGAGCCTGATCACCCTGTATGGCAGGTCGGAAGAAGAGTGGCGTAGCTCCACCAGTGGCCTGTCGATATTCGAGGGTACCTTCCAGGTCGCCGTGCCCGAACTTGCCGGGCTGGTCGCACCGACGGTCGTCGGCAGTCGCGAGAAAGTCATCAGTCCGGAAACCGGCCTGACAGTGATTCGCACCAGGCCGATTGCATCGCGCTTGCCGGTCGCCGTTGCGCGCGCCCTGGCCTACGCGTCGTTGCGCGTCAAAGACAACGCCGACAAAAAGCTGGCACTTATCTACTACAGCTATCCGCCCGGCAGGGCCGGCATCGGTGCGAGTTACCTGAACGTCGCCGACTCGCTTGCCAATATCCTGCGATCGTTAAGTGAGGCAGGTTACGACGTTGGCGACCAGGACTTCTCCAGTGACGCCGTGCTGGAAGAGATCACGCAAAAAGCACGCAACATCGGCAGCTACGCGCCTGGCGAACTCGCTGCCATGCTTGAGAAGGGCGATGCAGTGCGCGTCGGTATAGAAGAATACCGGGGTTGGCTGGAGTCGCTGGCCCCGCAACTGAAAGACAAAATCCTCGCCGACTGGGGTGCGCCGGAAGACGTCGAATTGATGTCGGTTACCGAGGACGGACGCTTGAACCTGATCGTACCGCTGGTGCGCTTCGGCAATGTCGTGCTGATGCCACAGCCGGCGCGCGGCTGGGCCGAGGACAAGGAGAAGCTCTATCACGCGCAAGACCTGTCGCCACATCATCAGTACGTCGCGGCCTATGCGTGGCTACAGAATCGCTTCGGCGCCGATGCCATCGTGCATCTCGGCACGCATGGCACACTGGAGTGGCTGGATGGCAAGGATATCGGCCAGTCGCGCGAGGATGCGACGGACGCACTGCTCGGCAGCCTGCCGGATCTGTATATCTATAATGTCGATGTCGTCGGCGAGGGCCTGGTCGCACGAAGACGCGGCATGGCGACGCTGGTTGACCACATGGTGCCGCCGTTCACGCAGGGTGGGCTTTATACGGAGCTCGCGTTACTCGATGAACGAATCGACGACTACTACTCAAACCTGCAAAAAAATCCCGTGCTTGCTGCGGCCTACGCAAAGGAGATTCGCGAGATGGTGGTGGCGCTCGGCATTGCGAAGGACCTTGATCTCGACGTTTCCGACCTTGCTAACCTTGCCAACCTTGCCGATGTAGCGCATGCGCAGGCGGCAAATCATGATCTGCTGCACGAGGTCGTCGATTACATGATCGATCTCAGGAGCCAGAACATCCCCTATGGACTGCATGCCTTCGGGAGATTGCCGGACGATACTGCGCGCGCCAGCACCGTCGACGCTATCGTTAGCGCCGACCGCAGCCTTTTGCCCGATGCAATCGAGATCATGTCGGCCGACATGGATGAGCGCATCATTGAGTCTGCGAATCGCGAACTGGACAATCTGATTGCGAGTCTCAATGGCAGCTTCATTCCGGTCGGTGTGGGCGGCGAGCCGATTCGAAACCCCGATGCCTACCCGACGGGCAAGAATTTTTTTGGGCTGAATCCGGACAAGGTGCCGAAGCCCGCGGCGTGGAAACTCGGTGTCGAGCTCGCCGATATCATGCTGAAG
>SMWD01000013.1 GCA_004357495.1 Gammaproteobacteria bacterium | reverse complement strand
GCTCGAATTCTGCATAGACGCCCGTGAACACTTCGGTGACGACGGCCTGATCGGCTTCACTGAGACGCCCGAATGCGCGCTGATCGATCACCAACGCACCGAGCGTGTAGGCGAAGGGATAGGCCGTGACGTATTTAAGCTTCGTATACCATTGCAACACGATGGCGCCGACTGGTGGCGTTGCAATATATTCCAGCAGGCCGGTCTGCAGGCCGGTCAGCACATCCGTGATGGGCAGCACGACCGGCGCCAGATCGATGGCTTCCATCGCCTCGTAACTGATGCGGTCGCCTTCCGGCACCCAAACCTTGCGCCCGCGCAGATCCTCCAGCCGCGTGACCGGCTGGTTGCCCATCAGCTTGGCGAAACCGCCACCGGCAAAACCGAACGACACGAAACCTGCCTCGGCAAGGCCCTGTTTCAGGATCGGGTCGATGCGCTCGCGCACGTAATCGACCTCTTCCTGCGACTGGAAGAGCATCGGCAGGCCGTAGATAACGATGTCACGAAACCGTTCGGACAGGCCGTTGGCGGTGAATACGCCGCCGTGCAATTGGCCGATGCGAATTTTCCGCAGCACCTTCTTGTCATTGCCCATGATGCCGCCGCCATAGAACTTGAAGGTCGCGCGGCCCGCGGTGCGCTGTTTGATCTCCTGCGCGCCCGCTTGCAGATCGAGCATCCATTGCGAGCCTTCCGGCGCGACCGTGGCCAACTTGAACTTCACCGCCTGGGCGGGGCCTGCGAACCCCATTAACACACCCGTCAGCACGGTGACACGGGCTATATTTCGAACACGGAGCATCCTAAGTTCTCCAGAAAATCGGCAACTCAAAAATATTCGTCGGCAGATACCAGCAGTTCCCGGGCCTGCTGGCTGGCGAGACTGTTAACCAACGTGTATCCAGATTGATTGACCTCGCCGGCAAGCACTTCGTTCAATAGACGATCGTGCAAATCGCGGTCGTACACCAGACGCGCATAGCCACGAGCATACTCAACTTTGATACTGAGGTCCTTGCCGGCGGACAGGCCGAGCGCGGTCTCGAAGTACGCACGGCCGAGTTCCGGCTTGCCGCCGAGCGCCGGCGGCCGCAGTGTATTGAGAATCCCGAGGTACATGTTCACGGCGGCCGCGTCCCTGGTATCGATGACCAACAGTCGGTTCAGCGCGACCTCGACCTTCGGCAGTTCGGCGAGGGCGCCGAAATCAGCGCTGTGCCCGCGGATATAGGCCAGGGATGCGATGGAGTAGCTGTATAACGAATCGGCCGCTTTGGCATCGAGCCGGTTGATGACCTGCTCATACCCGTCGAACGGCAGGTTTTCGATGCCACAGGCATCCGGGGCATCGGCACACAATGCGCGCAACCCGTAAGCCCGGGCCCGGCGCGTCAGCACCTTCACACGCACCGGATCGGACGTGAATGCGCTGCCGTACACCGCGTACAGTTCGGCCGCCGCGCCCAGCGTAGCCGGGTTATCGGGCGACGAGCGCACCATGCTGTCGAGGAGCAACAAGAAGGCCGGAATTGCCTCGCGGACCAGTTCCGGATCGTCCTGATCCTGGATCGCCGCGGACAGGTCGGCGGCCATGCCCGCGGTCGCCGACGAAACAATGCTCGAGCACCCGCACAGGAAACCCGCGAGCAGCAGTACGCCGAGCGTCACGCTCACCGGATGGCCCGATGACACACGCGGTAAACTGGATGTCATGCGCACATTCACGAGCACTGGCGACGTTGCGGGGCCGCTGATGAATCGCGATTAACCAATCTTCTCTTTGATGCGCGCCGACTTGCCACTGCGCTCGCGCAGGAAGTACAACTTTGCGCGACGTACGTCGCCCCGGCGCTTGCGCACAATGCTCGCGATGGCTTGGCTGTGCGTCTGGAAAACGCGCTCGACACCCTCGCCATGCGAAATCTTGCGTACCGTAAACGACGAATTCAGACCGCGGTTGCGCTTCGCAATCACGACGCCTTCATACGCCTGCAAACGCTCGCGGGTGCCTTCTTTGACCCGCACCTGCACGATCACCGTATCACCCGGCGCAAACTCCGGAATATCATCTTTAAGCTGTGCTGCTTCGAACTCTTGTATAATTTTGCTCATCGTCCTATCCGCCAATTAACTGTTTCTTCATTCCGTCACGGCCACACATGGCCAATTCTAATGCCGGACCGGGTCAAACACACCCGCATCCCCGTCTCTCTCTGCCAGGTACTCACGCAGCAATTGCCGCTCTTCTTCCGTCATCGTCCTGGCCTGGAGCAAATCCGGACGCCGGAGGTAAGTCCTGCCGAGCGCCTGCTTCAGTCGCCAGCGGCGAATCTCCTCATGATTACCTTCCCGCAACACCGCCGGCACCCGCATGCCGTCCACCGCCTCCGGGCGCGTGTAATGCGGGCAGTCGAGCAGCGCGTCGGTAAACGAATCCTGCTCTGCCGAGGCCGCATGCCCCAGCACCTGCGGCAACAACCGGACGACCGCATCGATGATCGCCACGGCCGCGATCTCGCCGCCGCTCAACACGAAGTCGCCCAACGATATTTCGTCGTCGGCCTCGGCCTCGACCAGCCGCTCGTCGAACCCTTCATAGCGCCCCGCCACCAGGATCAGACCCGGCAACGCCGTAAACTGCTCAGCAACCTGTTGGTCGAAACGCCGACCCTGCGGCGTCAGAAACACCACCGGCGAATTCTCCGGCAACGCCGCCCTGGCGCTGCGGATCGCGTCGCGAAACGGCTCCACCTTCAAAACCATGCCCGGTCCGCCGCCGTACGGACGGTCATCGACGGTCCGATGCAGGTCGACCGAGAAATCCCGCGGATCGACCGTGCTCAATTCCACCAGGCCGCGGCGCGCGGCCCTGCCGCATACACCGAAACGGGTTCCGGTCGCGACCATTTCAGGAAACAGCGTCACCACTCGAAACTGCATGCCATCCTGCCTGTCAAACGCGGCCCGCTAAAATTCCGGATCCCACTCGACGACAATCGTGCGCGCGTCCAGATCAACGCGTTTCACGACTTCTGCGACGAGGAACGGCACCAGACGCCTGCGCTCACCCGCGACGACCAGCACGTCATTCGCGCCGGTCGCCAGTAAACTGTCGACGGTACCGAGGAGCTGACCGGCGACCGTCTGTACCTGCATACCCACCAAGTCGGCCCAATAATACTGGTCCCGGCCCGGGGCGACGAACATTTCGCGAGCGACGCGTATCTCGGCGCCCACCCACTGGGCCGCGGCGTCTCGATCGTCGATGCCGCCCAGCTTCGCGACCAAGCCCTTGCCGTGGATGCGACCCTCGACAAACTTGTATTCCACGCCGTTGCCGGCACCGCTATCCATGACCAACCGCCATGGCAAATAGTTCAGAATGTTCTCGCGCGGCGCAGTGAAGGAAAACACCTTGACCCAGCCCTTGACGCCGAACAATCCGGAAATGCGCCCGACGATGACAGGAGTTTCGTTCATCGGCGATTCCCACCGTAGCCTGAACGAACCCCGACCATCAGCGATGCATCCGGGCTTGCGGTCAAAGCTTGCTGGCGTCGACGCTTATTCCGCGACGGCGGCCTTGTCGTCTGCCGCGGCTTTCGCGGCCCCGGCGGCGGCGTCTTTAACTTCGACTTTACGATAACCCTTCAACAGGGCGGCCACACGGGCAGACGGCCTCGCACCGTGCCCGATCCAGTGATCGACACGCTCGAGATCAACTCGCAATGTTTCTTCGTTGCCCCGCGCGACGGGATTAAAAAACCCGACGCGCTCCAGATAACGACCGTCGCGACGATTGCGCTGGTCGGTGACCACGATGTGGTAGAAAGGGCGCTTCTTCGCTCCACCGCGAGATAGCCGGATGCTGACCATGGTTCGATTTATTCCTGTAAAAAAACCGGCCGGTGGAGCGGAGTTTTCCCCCAATCCTGCCCGGCGCAATCGGTCAATTCTACTGGAATCTGCAGGAATGTGAACCGCTGGGGCAAATTCGACGTGACGGCCGAGCGGGGCCGCCGCGACTCACAGGCCGGGCAACCCGCGCATCAGCCCTTTCATGCCCATCTTATTGAAACGTTTGAACATTTTCTGCATTTGCTGGTGCTGTTTCAGGAGCCGGTTGACATCCTGAACGGCCAGCCCGGCCCCGCTCGCGATCCGGCGCTTCCGGGAACCATTGAGGGTCTTCGGAAAACGGCGCTCCCCGGGGGTCATCGAGTTGATGATAGCGATCTGCCGCCCGATGGCGCGCGGATCGATTTGCTCGGCGATCTGCCCGCGTTGCCTGCCGCCGGGCAATGGCAGTTTGTCCAGCAGGCCCTGCATGCCCCCCATATCGGCCATCTGGCCAAGCTGCTCGCGCAAGTCGGCAAGATCGAAGCCCTTGCCCTTCCTGATCTTCCTGGCCAGCGTCTGGGCCTTGTCGAGGTCAACCTTCTGCTGGACCTCCTCGACCAGACCCAGGACATCACCCATGCCGAGAATCCGGGACGCCATGCGGTCCGGGTGGAACGTCTCGAGCCCGGTCAGCTCCTCGCCCGTGCCGAGGAAACGAATCGGCTTGCCGGTAACCGTCTTGACCGACAATGCCGAACCGCCGCGCGCATCGCCGTCGGCCTTGGTCAGAATCACGCCGGTCAGCGGCAACGCGGCGCCAAACGCCGCAGCGACATTGACGGCATCCTGACCTGCCATCGAATCGACGATGAACAGCGTCTCGTGCGGGCTCACCTCGGCGTGCAGTTGTCGCAGTTCGTCGAGCAGTTCCTCATCCAGCCGGGACCGACCCGCCGTATCGAGAATCAGCACGTCGGCCGTCGAGCGCCTGACCTCGGCCACCGCGTGCTGTGCAATCGCGACGACGGTCGCTGCGGGGTCCGTCGGCACGAAGCCGGCCCCGACCTGCTCGGCCAGACGCTGCAACTGCAGGATTGCCGCCGGGCGCCGCGTATCGAGGCTCGCGAGTGTCACGGTATGACCGTGCTTGGCCTGCAGGTGGAGCGCGAGCTTGGCCGCGGTCGTGGTCTTGCCGACACCCTGCAAGCCTGCGAGCAGAATAATGACCGGTGGCTGGGCCTTGAGGTTCAGCCCCGAGTCGGGAACCGCCTCGTCCCCGCCCAGGGTCGCGGCCAGTTCGTCGTGCAGAATCTTGATGAACGCCTGACCGGGACTCAGGCTGCGCATGATCTCGGCGCCGATCGCGCGCGCCCGCACCCCGGCGACAAACGTCTTGACGACCGGCAACGCGACGTCGGCCTCGATCAGCGCCCGGCGGACGTCGCTGACCGCGGCGGCGATATTGTCTTCGCTCAGCCGGCCCTTGCCGCGGACGGCCTCGGCCACGGCCTTCAATCGGGAGCTCAAATTGTCAAACATGCTTATCCTCAGTTGACCCACCGGCGTCCCATAAACTTCAGCGACTTGGCCGGGGTGGCTGATGGGAGCATTTATGGGGCTTGGTGCAGCTTTGCGGGAACCACTCCCACACCTGCCGCGGGCATTCTACCCGGAATATCGGCTTTCGAGGACGTCAAACAGGCACTTGACAGCAGCTCGATACCTTGGCAACCATGGGCACTTCAATCTTGCTGAAAAGGAGACTCACACCCCGTGGGTGATGGTGTTCCCATAGGAATCCTCGCCGGATTCCTCATTTTCCTGCTGATCTGTTCAGCATTCTTCTCGGGCAGCGAAACGGCCCTGATGACCCTGAACCGCTACCGGCTACGGCACAAGGCCAAAGCCGGTCACCGCGGCGCGCAACTTGCGGAAAAATTGCTCGCCCAGCCCGATCGGCTGATCGGCCTGATCCTGCTCGGCAATAATCTCGTCAACGTGGCGGCCGCTCAGCTCGTGACGCTGATCGCGCTGCGCCTCGGCAGCCCGATCTGGGTTGCAGTCAGTGGCTTTATCTTCACTCTCGTCATCCTGATCTTCGCCGAGGTCACGCCGAAAACGCTGGCGGCATTACACCCGGAACGCGTCGCGCTGCCCGCGTCGTATATTTTTTACCCGCTGTCCAAACTGCTGGCGCCGCTCGTCTGGCTCATCACGGTCGTTGCGGGCGGGCTGCTGAAATTATTCGGAGTCAACGTCAAGGATCGTGACGGACAGCACCTGACCGTCGAAGAATTACACACCCTGGTCAGCGAAGCCGGTACCCGGCTGCCCCGACGACGCCACCGGATGCTGGTCGGAATTCTGGAATTGCAGGACATCACCGTCGATGACATCCTGATACCGCACAATGAGGTCATCGGTATCGACCTCAGCGACGACTGGGAAACCATCGTGCAGACGATCCGCGAGAGCAGCTATACGCGGCTGCCCGTGTTCCGCGACAACATCGACGATATCATCGGCATTTTGCACGTAAAGCGCCTGGTCCAGAGTGGCGGGCTTGTGGAACTGAACAAGCAGCGGTTGACGAATCTTGTCGAGGAGCCCTACTTCGTCCCCGAAGGCACACCACTGAATAAACAACTGGTGCAGTTTCAGCGCGCGCGCCAGCGCACTGCCTTCGTCGTCGACGAATATGGCGATATCCAGGGCCTCGTGACGCTGGAGGATCTGCTCGAAGAGATCGTCGGCGAGTTCACCAGCGAGCCGGCACCGAGTCACGCCGATGTCCGCAAGGACGATGCAGCCGGTTACGTCGTCAAGGCCAGCGCCAATATCCGCGCGTTGAACCGGATGATGCAGTGGCACCTGCCCACCGATGGCCCGAAGACGCTGAACGGGCTGATCCTCGAGCAACTCGAAACCATTCCAGAGCAAGGCACGGGCTTGATGCTGGACGACTATCCGGTCGAAATCCTGAATACCAGCGAGAACGTCATCAAGACGGTCCGCATTCGGGCACCGCTGTCCACTCCTGCCGAACATGCGGCCACCGGCTAGGCATCGCGGCTAAAGCCGCTCCCACAAAAACCACACCCACAATATCGCCCACAGGTTCTGTGGGAGCGGCTTCAGCCGCGATTCCTACGCCAGCTCCCGGATCCGGGCCAGCGCCTCCTGCAACGATTTCACGCCCCAGGCCGTGAAACCCGGCAGCGGCTGCTTGGGCAAGTTGGCGGCGGGTGCAATGGCGTGCGTCATGCCGAGCTTGGCCGCCTCGCGCAATCGTTCCTCACCGTGGGGAACCGGGCGAATTTCGCCCGCGAGTCCCACCTCCCCGAAAATCACCACGGTCCGCGGAATACGCAGATCGGTCTTGCTCGATACGGTTGCGACCAGCACGGCCAGATCGGCCGACGTCTCCGCGATTTTGACGCCACCGACGACGTTCAGGAACACGTCGTCATCGTGCGCCCGGATACCACCGTAACGATGCAATACCGCCAGCAGCAATGCCAGGCGGTTCTGATCCAGTCCAACCACTACCCGCCGCGGCGGCCCGCCACCCGATCTGTCGGTCAGCACCTGGACCTCGACCAGCAACGGCCGGCTGCCCTGGTGAATCACCGTAACCACGCTGCCGGCGACCGGCTCGACCTGCGGTGACAGAAAGATCGCCGACGGGTTGCGAACCTCGCGCATGCCGGTCGCGGTCATGACGAAAATCCCGAGTTCGTTCGCCGCGCCGAACCGGTTCTTGACGGTACGCAATATGCGATAACGGCTGCCGGCCTCGTTCTCGAAATACAACACCGTATCAACCATGTGTTCGAGCACACGCGGACCTGCGATCTGCCCGTCCTTGGTGACGTGTCCCACCAGGATGACGGCAATCCCCTTCGACTTGGCCATGCGCACCAGGTGTGCCGTACACTCACGCAGTTGATTGACCGAGCCCGGCGCCGACGGCAATGCATCGGTGTAAACCGTTTGCACGGAATCGACGATCACGCAGGCCGGGTTCTCCTGCTCGGCCAGCGCGATGATGTCGGCGATGTCGGTGGCCGCATAGACCCGGATGCCGGACGGGTCGATACCGAGTCGCCGGGCACGCAGCGCGATCTGTTGCAACGATTCCTCGCCGCTGACGTACAGCATCGCGCCGCCGCCGTGCCGGACACAGGCCTGCAACAGCAGCGTCGATTTGCCGATCCCCGGGTCGCCGCCGATCAGCGTGACCGACCCCGCCACGAGACCGCCGCCGAGTACGCGGTCCAGTTCGCCGATCCCGGTCGTATGTCGCTCGACCACTTCTTGCCCCACTTCCGCAAGGTTTCGAGCGCCGCCAACGGCGTGACCACGGCCGGCCTTGGCGACCGGCGCCGGCGTCGGCGCGTCACGCAGCGCATTCCATTCGCCACACGTCGGGCACTGGCCCTGCCATTTGATTGTTGCGGCGCCGCATTCGCCGCAAACGTAAGAACGCTGCGCTTTTCCCAAAATGTGACCTTTTTCTCATCGAGCCGCAATCGGCACTTAAAATACCGGGTAATCACCGTAAAACGAAACACAGTTCTCAAATTGTCCGGGGCTTTGCCGCTACTATCCCGGCATGCTGTTACAAAATCCAGACGGACCCGCCCGCCGCGGCATCGCCGGACCCGGCACCTTATTGCTCATCCTCGTCACCCTGCTCCTGCTTGCCAGCGAACGGATGACGTCGCTCGAGACGTCTTATTACGACTTCCTGCAGCGTCAGCAACCCGCCACGGCGAGCGACCGAATTCTGCTCGTCGACACCGGCGCCGGGCGCGCGAACCGAAACCTCTGGGACAGCGATGAAATATCTCCGCTGATCGAAGCATTAAACGCGGCCGGTGCTGCCGTGATTGTGCCCGTCGAAGCGCCGCCGGCCAAGACCAATCTGCCCGATATCGAACAACTGACCGCACTGGCACAACTCGAGCAACGCACGCGGCGGGACGCCGGCTCCGCTGGCGCCAGCAACACCTATCTCGCCGATCAACTGACCCGGTTGCAGGAACTATATGCTCGCCAGACTCGCATCGCCACGACCGTGAAAGATGCCGGCAACGTCGTACTCCCGGTCCTGGCGCGGCCAACCCGCCAGGCACTCGAAGACACCAGGAACGACTGCCGGCGGCATGCGCTCGCGACCCCGGACAATGGCAGCGAGCCGTGGGTTCGCGATGCGGACGGTACGCTGACACTGTCAAACGTGCTGTGTGAGGGCGCCACCCATGCCGGGTTCATGCAGTACTGGGCCGATGCGGATGGCATCGTGCGCCGGACGACCCTGCTGGCCAAGTCCGAAAGCCGGATTTTTCCTTCGCTTTCTCTGGCCGCCGCGCAAGCCGGAGAACATGCAGGTCCGGTTCGGATCGACGGCGCGAACCGCCTGACGCTGAACGACGCCGCAATCACCACGGGCCCGGGCTTCACCAGCCTGATCCGCTACTACGACTCACCAGCCGGCAACAACGCATTCACGACGATCAGCTCGGCTGAGCTGTTGGGCGGCAAAATGCCGGGCGAACTGATTCGCGACCGTATCGTGCTGGTCGGCAACCTGGCCGACGGCGCGAGCGTCGATTACCGGACGCCGTTCTCTGAAAATGTACCGATGGCGATCATGCTGGCGACCACGGTCTCGAACCTCCTGCAGTCCGACTTCATCGCCCGGCCGACGTGGCTCGGTTCGGCGGAGCTCGCGCTGCTGTTGCTGATCGGTGTCATCGTCCTGCTCGTCGCCCCGACCTTGAGTGCAAACCGTGCCGTACTCAGCATCCTGTTGCTGGTCGGCGTCCTGC
>SMWD01000012.1 GCA_004357495.1 Gammaproteobacteria bacterium | reverse complement strand
CTCAGAACGCCGCGATAATCTGTAGCGTCAGCCGGTCATCTTCCTGGGCCGATGTCGGGGCATCGAACCGATCCCAGTACTCCACGTAGGCTCTGATATTCTGATTGAAGTAATAGGTCAGATTGAATGTCAATTCATTAAAATCATCATTGCCATCATTGGTTTCGTAACTGTCGTACCGGATCAGCGGCACCCAGGTCGGGCGCAGGGTGTCATCGGTAAATGTCCAGAAGCCCTGGATCGAAAATGCATCGTTATCTTCATCCCCGATCCCGCTGGCCAGGTCATCACTGGCGGTAACGAATATCGCCTGTATTCGCGCATCGGCTACATCGGCCTGGAACTGAACCCCGGCCCGGCTGTAGTCTCGTTTGGCCATTCCGGCGCCGGTGTTCTCGTTCTCTCCGCTCATGCCAAACGCGCCGACCATGATGTTTGGGGTGATGTCGAAATCCACCAGCGCGCTGATGGTACTCGCGTTCTCGCCTTCGGCATCCTTCGCATCGCCGCTCCAGTTAACGTTGTAAAAAACCCGGCCCGCGCCAACCCGGCCGAACACACCGATATTCTGGCGCAGGGCGCGAAGACTGCTGTCACCGTCGGCACCGCCGAAACTCTGGTCGATGGCGCCCAGATGCCCGCGAGTCAAACGAAAATGATCGACCAGGATGCCATAGGCATCCGCCCAGAATATCGGCGACCAGCCAGCCTGAACATTGAATGCCTGATTGTGGTTGTAGGTCAATACGGCCGGGCCGATCTCGGGCTCGAAATCATTCTCGTCCTCGGCCTCCATTTCGAAGAAGCCGGACCAGTTTTTCGCGATATTACCGGCCAGAATAATTTCGACCTCATGTATCGCACGAACTTTTGCATCGCCTGAATCCTTCTTGTCGTAGGGGCGCGATATCAGGATGCCGGACATCGGAACATGCTTCTCCAGCTGCAGAAAATCTGAAATCTCCTGATTCACGCCCTTGGCGCTGTCCGTGGCAAACCGATAGCCGGTCTCTTTGAATTCACGTCCGATCGAGTTCAATTGGGGATACGCGGTATGGCACCCCGAACAGTTCATATCGTATTTGCGCGCAAAAGAAGGTACCGCGTTTGCCGAGGCAGTCCAGATCAGCCCCGCAACGAGCAGCAAGAATACCGAATTTTTCACCATCAACCGTTTCATGGCCCTCTCCTTCCAGACAACATGACATAGGCTCACCTGATACTCGGAGTCTACCGTCCATCGGCATGATTTTAAACCGGGAGTTCCACTTAGGTGCCTAGGTATTTGGGCACGTCGGAATGCGCGATGCGCAACGCGGCTGATCCTCTCTACGTCACTGAGGCCTCGTCCGCAGCGAGTCCGGAATCCGGGAATGATTGACGTGACTCCCGCCAGTTCAGCACGAACCCGTAGATGACCGGCAGCACCAGCAGACACAGTACCGTCGTCGTCAGCATGCCGCCGATCATCGGCGCCGCGATTCGCTGCATCACGTCCGAGCCGGTGCCGGTGCCAAGCATGATGGGCAATAAACCCACGATGGTTGACGTGGCAGTCATTACAACCGGCCGGACCCGGCGGGAGGTACCGGCATGAATGGCTGCCCGGATCTCTTGTTTTGACAGGGTCGGCCTATCGGTTTCACCCAGACGATACGCCCTGGCTTTTTGCCGCCGACGCTCGTTCACCGTTTCCTCGATGAAAGTCAGCACCAGGATGCCGGTTTCTACCGCCACGCCGGCAAGTGCGATGAAGCCCACTGCGACTGCGACCGAGATATTGAACCCGGACCAGTAGACCAGCCAGAAGCCGCCGATCAGTGCAAACGGCACCGACAGCATGACAACGGCCGGCGCTGCCACATTGCGAAAATTAACATACAGCAACAGGAAGATCAGGCACAACGTCAGCGGAATCACGATGCGCAGGCGCGCGCTTGCCCGTTCCATATATTCAAATTGACCTGACCAGGTAATCATGTAGCCAGACGGTATGTCGACCTGGTCCGCCAGGACTTTTTTGGCTTTTGCCACAAAACCGCCAATGTCGGAGGTCTTCAGATCGATGTACACCCATGCGTTCGGCCGGGCATTCTCGCTTTTGATCACCGGTGCGCCACGTACCAGGGTGATATCGACCAATTGCCCCAGGGGTATCTGCGCGCCACCCGGTGTGGGTACCAGAACCCGCCGCAAGGCCTGCGGATCGTCGCGCAATTCCCGCGGATACCGTAAATTTACCGAATACCGTTCGAGCCCTTCGATCGTCTCGGTCACGCGCATGCCGCCAATCGCCGTCATGATCACGTCCTGCACGTCGCCGACCGTCAGGCCATGTCGCGCGATCGCGTCGCGGCGTATATCGAGATCGATAAAGTAACCGCCGACCGTCCGGTCACCGAATACCGAAAGCGTTTCGGGCATGGCCTTCATGGCCTGTTCCACGGCGTTGGAAATTCGTTGCAGTTCGTCGAGATCGGGCCCGCTGATTTTGACCCCGACCGGCGTCTTGATACCGGTAGAAAGCATGTCGATGCGAGTCTTTATGGGCATCGTCCAGGTGTTGGCGACACCCGGAAACCTGATCGCCGCGTCCATTTCGCGCATCAACTGCTGCGTCGTCTTGCCGGCGTCCGGCCACTGATCTTTCGGTTTGAGCCTGACGATCGTTTCGATCATGGACAACGGCGCCGGGTCCGTCGCGGTCTCGGCACGGCCGGCTTTGCCGAATACCGATGCCACCTCCGGGAAGCTGCGGAGAATCTTGTCGGTTTGCTGCAGCAACTCTTTCGCCTTGGTAATCGATATGCCCGGAAACGTCGTCGGCATGTAGAGAATATCGCCCTCATCCAGAGGTGGCATAAATTCGCTGCCCAACTTCGATACGGGGTACCAGGTCAGCGCCAAAGCGGCAGCCACGATGACCAGGGTGGTTTTCTGCCAGCGCAGGAGCAGGCCGAGCAGCGGCGCATGCGCCGCATGCAGCCAGCGGTTGATCGGGTTCTTCTGCTCCGGCAGGATGCGACCGCGGATCAGGTACCCGGTCAGCAACGGCACGAGCATGATGGCAAGAATCGCGGCCGCCGCCATCGAATAGCTGCTGGTAAATGCGAGCGGCTTGAACAGACGGCCCTCCTGCGCCTCCAGAGTGAAGATCGCAAAGTAGGACACCACGATCACCAGCAACGAGAAGAACAGTGCGGGCCCGACCTCGCGCGCCGCCTTGCCAATGACACGCCAGCGTTCTTGCGAGGTCAGCGGCCTGCCCGCATCCGCGCGCGCGCGCTCGAGATGCTGGTGCGCGTTTTCGGTCAATACGATAGGCCCATCGACCATGGCGCCGATGGCAATGGCGATACCGCCCAGCGACATGATGTTCGCGTTGATCCCTTGCAGCCGCATCGCAATAAAAGCGATCAGGATACCGACCGGGAGCACCAGGATGGTAACCAGCGCGGAACGAAGATGCAGCAGGAACAGCGCACACACCAGTGCAACCAGGGCAAACTCGATGACCAGCGTCGTGGACAGATTCGCGACGGCGCGCTCGATCAGATCACCCCGATCATAGACCGGCACGATCTCGACGCCTTCCGGCAGCCCGTCCTTTAGCTCTTCAAGCTTCGCCCTGACGCGCTGGATCGTGGCCAGCGCATTTTCCTCATAACGCATGATCACGATCCCGCCGGCGACCTCGCCCATGCCATCCAGTTCGACCAGGCCACGGCGCAGTTCCGGGCCAAACTGGATATGGGCGATATCTTTCAGGCGCACCGGCGTGCCCCGCGCGTCCACGCCGACGGCGACAGATTCCAGATCCTGCAGCGACTGAATACGACCGAGCCCGCGTACCATGTACTCGGTCTCGGCCATTTCAATCAGCCGCCCGCCGACGTCACTATTCGATCGCTGAATGGCGTATCTGACCTTGCTGAGAGGAATGCCGTATGCCGCCAGCATGTTGGGATCGACTTCGACCTGGTATTGTTTGACGTAGCCCCCGACCGAGGCCACTTCGGCCACCCCTTGCACGGTCTGTAACGGGTAGCGCAGATACCAGTCCTGAATCGAACGAAGCTCGGCCAGATCATGCCGGCCGCTGCGATCGACGAGCGCATACTCGTAGATCCATCCCACACCGGTGGCATCCGGCCCGAGGCGCGGGGTCACACCCTCCGGCAAACGGCCACTGACGAAATTGAGGTACTCGAGGACCCGGGAACGCGCCCAGTACATGTCCGTGCCGTCCTCGAAAATGATGTAGACGAAGGAAAGCCCGAAGAATGAATAGCCCCGTACGACTTTGGCATAGGGCACGGCGAGCATTGCGGTGGTCAGCGGGTAAGTGACCTGATCTTCGACGAGCTGTGGCGCCTGCCCGGGATACTCGGTAAAAATGATCACCTGTACGTCCGAGAGATCCGGAATGGCGTCGAGCGGCATGGTACGCACCGCCCAGAGCCCCGCCGCCAGCACCAGCAGGGTCGCGATGATCACCAGGAAGTGGTTTTCCAGGCACGCATCGATGACCCGCTTAATCATTGCTGATCTCCCGCATTTTGGCGGTCGCTTCGCGGAGCTTTGATTCCGAGTCGATCAGGAACTGCGCAGAGACCACCACTTCGTCACCGGCTTCGATGCCCGCCTTGATTTCTGTCCAGCCCTGACTACTGACGCCGAGCGTGACCTCCCGCGGTTCAAATTTTCCCGGTGCGCGCTGAACAAATATCTGCTCCCGCACCCCGGACCGGATAATCGCTTCCGATGGCACCACGATTACATCCGGGAGGACGCTCGCTGCGATGCTGACATCAGCAAACATATCCGGCTTCAGTAACCGACCGGGGTTATCGAATTCCATGCGGACCTTGATGGTCCGCGTTTTCCGTTCCGCATAGGGATAGATATAGCTCAGCGTACCCTGGAAAGTTTCTCCGGGAAGCGCCGCGACCTTGATGGTGGCCTGGTCGCCCACGTGCACCCAGGGCAATTCATCCTCGTAGATGTCGACATATACCCAGACCTTCGACAGGTCGGCAATCGTATAAAGCTCGGTCTGCGGGGTGACGTATTGGCCCTCGCGGGCGCCGATGTGGATGACGATGCCATCCGCGGGTGAGTGAATATGCAGCTCTTTCCTGACCTCTAGCGTCCTGATCAGATCAGCAATCTGGTGCTCCGGAACGTCCAGAAACCGCAACCGCTGGAGCGTTGTTTCCAGCAGCTCCGCCGCACCCTGTCGCACGTCCGGAAAGGGGCTGGCGCGCAGCGTTTCAAGGTTTTTGAACGCCAGCACGTATTCTTGCTGCGTCGATACCAGCTGCGGCGAATAAAGGCTGAGCAGGACTGCATCCCGGCGCACTGCTGCGCCCGTTGTGTCGACGAACAGTTGCTCGATCCAGCCTTCTGTCTTCGGATGCAGCCGGACCAGTCGCTGCTCATCGTAATCCACCCGCCCGACGGTTTGTATCGAGCGCGACAGGGAGCGACGCACTGCCGTGGCCGTGCGTACACCGATGGTCTGTACCGTGACCGGATCGATCTGCACGGTCCCGGCGGGCCCCGCGGTCTGACCGTCATCGGCGTATACCGGGACATAGTCCATGCCCATCGAATCCTTCGCTGGCACGGGCGAGGTAACGTCCGGATTCATCGGATGACGGTAAAACAGCGGCTTTCTCCCGGCGGGGGATGATCCGGTCGACGAAGCGGAAGAGACATCCGCCGTGGTGTCCGCTGACTGTGTGCCAAACCAGTAACCACCGGCCGCCGCGCCGAGCGCCGCCAAGCTGACAAGCAAAACGATGGGTGTAACGGTGTTATTCATAGAGGTCCTCCGCGCCGGCAGATGCGGCAAGCCTGGCCAGGAATTGTTTGGCGTCACTCAATGCTTCCCAATAGCTGATCCGGGCGTCGTACAGCATGATCTGCGCATTCAGGACGTTGAGAAAATCGACTTGGTTGACCTGGTACGCCGACAGCATGGCGGCAACGGTTTGGCGTGCCTGGGGGATTATGGCGGTGCCATACAAAGACACCTGATCACGAGAGGCCTGGTAATAAGCATAATTTCTCGCGATGTCGGCCTGAACGGAACGCAGAGTCTTGTTAAGGGCGTGCTTGCGCCGAAAATAGTCGCTGCTGCGTTGCTCTATCGCCTTGCTCTGTTTTGATCCGGAGTAAATCGGCAGATTGATACTGAGCCGAAACGTTGCAAGATCAGGTAAATTCCGGCCCGACGCGTCCGCCGCATCCCGAAACCCGTAAGCCGCGCCCAGCTTGAAATCCGGGTAGTACGCCTTTTTCGCCAGCTCCAGTCGCGCCCGGGCCGCCGCCGTGCGCTCCCGCTCGACCGCGAGCAACGGGCGAGCTGCCACAGCGCCCTGTAGCAGCTCGGACTCGGGCGGCAGTTCCGGAAGATGAATATCAGACGCCGATACCGGCGGCAGCCGCACCGGCTGATTCGGGGCACGATCCATCAGCGCGTTCAGGTCTGCCTGTGAGGCGCCTCTCATGGCCCGCAGAGGAATGCGCCGATTGAGCAGCCGGGACAGCTCCAGTTGCGCGAGCAGCACATCCTGCTGCAAACCTTTGCCGACTTTGTATTTTGTCTGGGCAATCTGAATGAAATCCCGCATCAGAGCCTGGTTCTGTTCGACGATTTCAATGGCCCGATCGAGATAAACAAGTTGCCACCAGGCAGCCCGAACTCCGGCAGCGACCTGCAGCCGTTTGTCGAGCACCTGCTTGGTCGCAGCGGATGCTTCATATTCCGCCGCAGCTCGTTGCAGACCGCGTTTCCCCGGAAAGGGGAAGGCCTGACTCAGCGAGACCTGCATCTGGGTCATCGGCTCCTGATCGAGATTGAAGGTGTCGGTCGGCAGGTTCAGGGCATTCAACCCCAGTACCGGGTCCGGCAACGCACCGACTTGCGACGGAACCGCACCGAGAGACTCGGCGTGTAGCCGTAACTCGGCAAGGCCCTGATTCGTTGCGAGCGCCCGGTCCAGTGCATCGCGCAGATGCAGAGGCTGATCGCCGGGCAAGGCGGGCAAACCCGGCGGGGCAACGTCATCCGCATTTGCGCCGGACAGCATGACGACAGACAGCGTCACAACAATAGATAAAAGTTTTTGCAGCATATTCTTTCCCGAATAGAGCCACTCGGTTGCCGAGTTGCGTGCCACGCACGGCTTTTCACAAGCTGGATATCGCGCGAACTTGATTAAGAATCGGGTATGGGTCGGGTCAGACCCGGTGTGAACAGGCGGCTATTTCAGAAAGACGCAGAAGCGCAGATGAAGTGGGGGCGAGGGAGCGTGGAAAATGGCGTTGCGCGCGCCGGCGTTGCCGGTGACTGCAGCGAAAGCCGGCTCTGTTGTCACCCGCGTGACGCTGAATGCGGCCGGTGGACGGGTGCCGGACGTGCCGTCCGGAGCTTTGTCGCCAGTAACGGCTTGCACCACACCACAGGAGTCCAGGCAAAGGGCGGGCGGATGCGCCGGGCAGTCTGCACACACGGCATACGCCATGGCGCAGGACAGCATTGCGATATTGCTCAGCAGCAGCGCCATGGCCAGAACGGCAAGGCGATTAAACCGGCAGTGAGGCTGATATCCAATCATGTCGTTGACATCATCGACGTGAGCACGCCGCAGTTTAGTATTCAGACAGTGCCTGACGCAAGCGCGTGACCGGAATCCGGTCACAAATTCACGCAGAGAATACCCGTCGATTCCAACAGCGGTTGTGGGAGCAGCGGCTCCCCACACCAGCTGGCCGGCGTCAGTGCAACTCCAGCGGCTCGCCCCAATCGGTGAGGGTCAGGCTCAGACGCGCTTCGATGGCTTGAATGAAGGGTTCGACGCGCTGGTCCATCGGTTCGGCCGTCGGCGTCGCCAGCATGAGTTGTCGAACCTCCGGCTGCGCGGTGCCGGTTTGCGTCAGGACGAATGCCAGCATGCCGGAATCGACCGCCGCGACCGCGGCCGGCGGACGCTCGAGCAATCGCGTCACCTGGTGCTCGAGGCCATCCGGACGCAGCGATATCAGACTCAGCCAGACGCCGGCCTGGACGAGAATCTGGCTGTTATCCGGTGCGAGGTACAGGTAATCGACGGCCGCCGGGGTGCGGACCATCCGTTTCCGTGCGGTCATCGTCGTGGCATCCCACGCGCGGATCTGGCGTTTGACGTCGACGGTCACGATCAGGCTCTCGTCCGCGCTGACCGCGGCCCGACGGATGCCGGAATCCGGGCCGATCAATGATTCGGTCACGCCGCCACGCCACAACCAGCGCGTCAAACCGCCCCGATTCCCTGCGATATAGATGCGCTGACCGTCTCTGCTGACCGACAGTTGCGGGCGCTCGCTGTGAATCTGCAGCTGCGCGATCTGGTCCCCACTGTCGACATCGGTCACGATGACCGACCGGCGCGTCGCCGAAATCACATACTGACTGTCTGGCGTGAATACCAACTCGAGCACGGCGCCATCCGAATGGTTACTGAAGAAACTTCGCGGGGCACCGGACGCCGACTCCCATACACGCACGCTGCCGTCGAACGAGCCGCTCGCGACGAGCCGACCGGAAGGGTCAAATGTGGTCCGTGTGATCGAGTCGAGATGACCGATGAACGCCGGAGCCAGACTGACGCCCGGCAACAGCAACGCACGCTGATCGGCCGGCAGGATGCGGACGTCGCCCGCGTTCGTTGCGACCGCGAGCTGACGGCCGTCCGGACTGATTGCCGCCGTATTGTCCCTGATCATGAGCCGCACGGTAGTACGCGGCGCCGGCACGGCGTCTGCGGCGGCCTCGACCTGCGTAACCGAAGGCGGTAAACGCCAGATCTTGATCGCTTCACGGCCGTCGTAGGTCACGGCAAAACCGAACTCTGTCGCCAGCAACAGCGGCGCAACGAAATTATCGGTGGCGCGGCGTGTTACCGGTATGCCGTGCCGCATGACCTCCCCGGTGCGTTCGCCACCGCGCAGGCTCATGAGCCGAAAACCGCGGTCCAGCGAGCCCAGCAGGATCGATCCGTCGACAATGCGGGCGCTCCAGGCACTGCTGCCCTGACGCGAGATCAGCGGCTCGCCCGGGTTATCGAGCGACCAGACCCGCAGATGATGCGCGGCATCCTCGGTCAGCAGCCAGCGCCCGCTCGGATCGAAGCGAATGCGAATCGGCTTTGACGCATGATCGAACTCGTGCACCAGCGTGCCATCAGCGACCGACCACAAGCGCACCAGCCGCTCACCATCGCTGACCGCCATGTAGCGGCCGGTCGAGTCGACGGCCACGAGCTCGGCAACGCTGCCGGTGACCAGGCTGCCGATCTCGGCCGCCTGTTCGAGATCCCATATGGACAGTGCATCGCCGCCTTCCTCGAGCACGGTATTGACGATCAGGATGTAACCGTTCTCTGACATCACCGGCCGGAACGACGGCTCGATCGTAATGCGCTGCGTCAGGTCCGCACGCTCGATGTCCCATAGCTCGGCCGTGTTGCGAGCAGTGATGAATACACCCGACTGCCCGCGAGCGAAGCGCGCGCCGGAAAAATTTTCAGGCCGCGGAATACGCGCGAGAATCTCGCCACTCGCAATATTCCAGACGAGTATGTCGCCGCGTGCCGTCTCGTCGGCGGACCAGGTCAAGGCGCGGCGCCCCCCCGGAGCAAGTACACTTTTGATCTGGCGGGCAACACCGGGTTCCGGGATCAGGATCGCTTCGGTCGCAACACCCGCCGGTGCTTCGGCTGCATGACCGTCGATACGGATGGACCAGCCGGTCAGGTTACCGCCGATGCCCTGCTGGGTATCGGTGAAATACGCAGACCATGTGCCGTTGATATTCTCGTCGAGCAAGGCACGCAAATCCGCATTACGCCGCGAATCGAATCGGTAACGACCCTCATCGGCAACCTCGGCATCCGGACTCAGCACGAGTTGCACCTGTCGGCCGGATGGCGCACGTAATTCGATGGCGATGTCGCCGGGCCGCGAATGATCCGTCTCCATCGTCAGCACGATGCGTTTGCCGTTCGCGCCACCCTGGTATATGAGACGACGCTGCAGGGGAAAGACTTCTTCCGCCAGCAGCGTCAGGCGCAGCACACGGCGCGGCACCCCATCGGTGATCTGCCAGATGTCGACACGATGCGTCCTGTCGAGCGTCGTCACCAGGCCGGAATTCAGATCGAGCTCCAGCGCACGCAACGGCTCGGGCGTGCGAATCGTGCCACCGAGGTTCGCATAGTCCCGACCGTACAATTCCGCGACGACCCGGCGCCGCTCGTCGGTTGGCAAATTCAGTGCGCGGGTGGCAAACAGCAAGGCCTCATCCCGATCGCCCCGCTGCATCGCACTCATCGTGCGCCGGTCCCAGAACTCGGCCACCAGCACCTCGCTGAGCGCCTCGCGATCCGGAATCTCCTTCAAGCGCTCACTGAAGCCCAGCACCTCGTTGAGGCTGCCGGCATTGCGGCTCTTGGCGACGAGGTAATCCGTAAACAACTCGTCAGCCGTAGCGCCGTATCCCGGCAGGAAATTCAGCCGACGGTAAGCATCGAGCGCAGTCATGTAATCCTGATTCGGCTGAGTCAGCATGCGGACATACGGCTTGGGAAGGAATTG
>SMWD01000011.1 GCA_004357495.1 Gammaproteobacteria bacterium | reverse complement strand
GGCTCGATGCTGAACAGGTAGGCCTTGATCGCCAGCACATCTTGCCGCGACATGCCGGTGTATGAAGTGTATGGAAACGCCGGGTAATAGTCGCCGTCGGGGCCGATGCCTTCCCACAGGGCCGTGACGAACGCATCGTCACTCCAGCCGCCGATCCCGGTCGCGACGTCCGGTGTGATGTTCGGCGTGTAAAAGGTGCCGAAGGGCGTGTCGAGCGCCCGACCGCCGGCCAGTGGTCGGGCGTCGTCCGCTTCGGCCGTGTGGCAACTGCTGCAACCGCTTGCGTGCAAGAGGTATTCACCCCGGTCGATATCGGCCTGGTCCGCACGCCCGGCGCCGGACGTCAGCAGGCAGACCACCGACAGACCGGCGAGAACCGCGCCTCTGGTCGACATGCTGACGTACTAGTGGCTGTGGCTGTCGCTATCGTCGTCCTCGGCGCGGAAATTCTCGTGGCAGCCCTTGCAGGCTTTGCCGAGACTGGCGAATGCACCTTTGATGGCTTTGCGGTCGCCGCCTGCGACCGCAGCTTTAAGGTCGAGTGCAGTTTCCTGAATCTGCGCGATCGCCTCGGCGAACTGGTCAGTATCTTCCCAGATCGACGGCAGTGCGTGGGTTTCGCCGTCGCCGGAGCCGGCCGGAAACAGGATGTCGAGTTCGGCACTCGACGTGGCCAGCGCATCTGCATGAGTTTGCAGGTAGTCGCCGCCGTCGACCTTGTCGAAAGCGATCAACATGAAGGCGTTGATGTTTCCGGCCATGGTCTGCATGACGGCGTGTCGAAACTTGATTGCATCTTCGGGTTGGGCGTCCGCGACCGCATGCGTCGACAGGCCGAGGGCAACTATCAGCGCTGCGATAGCGCCGGTGATAAGACGTTGCATGGGGAGGTCTCCGTTCTTGTTGGTACGAGGGCAATATAGCAGGCGCCGGCACAATATCGAGACTTTCGAGTGGCGGGCCAGGCCTTACTCGTCGTATACGCGCAGCTGAATCGTCTGCGTGGTCTCGGTTGCCTGCGATTTCGATTCGTCGTGCCCGATGCTGGCTGACCAGCCCGATTTCTGCTTTGCCGGCGCCGCGACATCGGTGGTATCGGCGGATCCGCCTGCCAGGGGCAGGCATGCCAGCATGGCCAGGAGCCGGGCGCTGTGGATGGGTGATCGTTGCATGGCAGGGGGCGTCAATATTCGAGGGCCACAATACCACGGGAATTACGGTTGAATCGTTGCCTCGGCGACCGATACTGGCCGCATGCCCTGCGAGATAATCCCGTCGAGGGCCATGACGAAGGCCTCGATGATCGGGGCGCTATACTGCTTGGCCGGCAAGCCGTTGAAAATCACCGTCGTGCCGTCGACGACGTACTGGCGTGTATACGGTACCGACCAGTCGTCATAGACGATCTGGTCGTAGAGATCGTAGTCCGGAAAGTGCTCGAAATTGAACATCGCGTGCGAGAACATCGTGTCCGTGTTCTCGAAGAAGAACTCGATCGGCACGTTGATGACGTAGTCGAAGTGGTCGTGGATGCCGTCCCAGAAGGCCATATTCGTAGACAGGTAGGTGCCGTTCGGATTGTTAATCGGGTCGGCGAAGTGATCCTGGCTCAGCACGACCTCGGTACGCGGGAAGCCGTAGGACTCGGTCAGTTGCGTGAGTTCTGCCAGCGTACCGTCACGATAACGTGGCGCGAGCTCGATCCAGGCCTCGTGTGGTACGAGATCCCAGGCCATGCCATGCACGGACATGACGATCTTGACGCTGGCATTTTTCGGCAGTATATCCAGACGGTCGCGCAGCATGTTGACCCAGGTCTCGCGAATCACATCGTAATCGCCGATTTGCGGTGTGATGATGTACTTGATTTCCTTGCCGGGGTGCATTGCTTCCCATTCATGGATGTAGTGCACGGCATGCTTGATGCTGCCGTTGAACTCTTCGTGATGGGAATACATGGGTCGGGGGGCGGCGAGCAACACGGTCTCGACGCCTTCATCCAGCAGGGAGTACATCGCCTCGCGCGCCCAGCCAAAGTTCTCGGCTGTGACCCAGCGATACGGAACGTCGCCGTATTTCGCCTGAATCCGGCTTATGGCCTGTTCGATCAGCCAGCGGTTGCCGGCTTCGTGCGGGATCTTTCCGCCCTTCATGCCGCGGCCGGAATAATAGTAGACCCTCGCCTTGTTGATCAGTTTTGCCGCGACACTCGGCATGCCGCCCTTGCGGCTTTTCAGGATGAAGTAGCCGTGATCCAGATGGAAGTTTGCCCGCGGCGGCACCCAGGTGACCTCGCCGGCCTTATATTTGTCGGCGTAGGGCACGCCGTCGAGGTCAGCCTCGTTGCCGTACGGGTCGACCAGCGTGTCGGGCGTGAACTCCTCGAATTCGTAGAATCGGACCGGGTCCAGCAATATGACGCCGTTGTCGCCGGCAACGACGGTGTTGACCGGCCACGGGATGTACTGCATCGACTTTAACGCCAGATTGTGGAAATCTACCATCCGCATGTCTTCGGGCATGACCAGGTGCGAGATAAACACGCCGATCCTGCCTTCGGGCTGCATGTCCTGTGTCTTGTAGATGGCGAAGTAATTCGGCTCCTTGAGCTGCGGCGGCGTGCTGTTTTTGTATTTGTAGGTGCCGTAGCCGCCCGCGACGACGACGACGACCAGAACGGCGATAATTTTCAGAAAACGCATCTGGCGTGGTCTCCGGTTTGATGGGTCAGCCGTCCGCGGCCGGCCTGTGATTATTGATCAGGCGATTATTTATCGGGCCGCGACCTGGTATTTGCGCAGCGCCATGAACGGCACGAGTACGACGCCGAGGAACAGGATCAGCATGCCGAGCAGCGACGGCGTCAGTCGCGCCAGCACGGCGGCGAACGGCTCCTCGGAATATTCGAATTCGGGGAAGTCGTCGTAGTCAGCCGGCTTCAGCGGATAGCGCTGCAGGAATTTCGTACTGAAATATTCCTTCCATTCGTCGTGGAAGTCGTAGACCTGATCCAGGAAGTGCTCGTAACGGTTGGCGCTGGTGCCGGAGATCTCGTTCAGGGCGAGTTGCATCATGATCGCCGGGGAGACGTACTGGAACCGCTGTACCAGGGCTTCTTGTTTGTTGAGTTGCTCCTGGAATTTGTCGTACAGCGGGCGCACGGCTTTTTCGATCGAGTTGTTGTTGGCTTGTGCCAGCGTCAGGAAGTCCATGGCCTTCTCGTCGCCTTCCGGCACGAATTCCAGGTGGTCGTAGTAATACTCATCGAGCTTCGACATGAAATTCTTTTCGGCCTCGGTCTGCGCCTCGCGCGCGGCGATCGTCAGCTCCATGCGCGAGGGCGCAGGATAAACGGTGGTTGCCAGCATGCTCACCAGCTGCGGCACGATGACCACCAGGATCAGCCAGATACCGGCCAGCACTGTGCCGTTCGACGCCGAATTCTTGCCGTATACGTTGACAAGTACCGCCAGCGCAAACCAGAACGCCAGGTACAGCAGAGTCGCGACGATCCACAGGCCGAAGCGCAGCCAGGTGTCAGCGGCGTCGAGCGCCGTGCCGACGGTCAGCAGCGCAATGACGCCGAAGCCGAGCACGACCGCCAGCATCACGGCCGCGCGCGAGATGATCTTCGAGGCCATCAGTTTACGGATAGAGATCGGATGCGCGAGGATCATGGCCAGCGTGCCGCGTTCCTGCTCACTCGATAACAGGTCATAGCTCATTGCCAGGATGAAGATCGGCAGCAGGAAGATCACGACGAAGGCAATGTCGAAGCTGCCGGCGGCGAGATTGATCGGGTTCTCGAGTTCGAGGTTCTTCGTCATGTCCAGCGTCGTGGCCAGCGAGACCGGCAGATAGTTCAACTGGATGTCGCTTTGTCCGACCGATAGTGCGGCCAGCCCGGTCGGCGGCAGCGTGACAAATTTAGACGTTTCCGCGCCGACCGCACCGGCATTCGTGCCCTGCGGTGGCCCGGCGCCCGGCGCGTGACGCACGGATGCGAACTGGTACTCGCCCCCGGCGGCCAGGACCTTGGCTGCGTATTTCTCGGTGTCTGCGCGCATGTGATTACGCAGACCGTCCTCGAAGGTCTCGGCCGCCTGTGCACCTGCGACCTGCCGGTCGATCGATCGCCCGCCGGACCAGGCGGCGAAGATAATCGCGATGACCAGTAACGCCAGGATCGACCACAGTGCGCCGGTGCGTGCGAGCTGCCGGGTTTCGTGGATAATAATCAGTTTCAACATCAGCTGCTCTCCAGGCTGATACGGTTGGCGGCGAACACCGCCAGGCCAATGGCCGCAGCCAGCCACAGGGCCAGCAGCATAAAGTTACTGCGATGTTCGGTAATTATTGCGCTGAGCTTCGGCGGCTCGAACACGAACGGCGGCACGATGGCGAAGACTTCTTCGTCGGCCCGCATGTAGTTGCTCGAACTAAACGTTGCATTCAGGTGTACCGAAGCCTTCGACAGGTAATCGTTCATCTTGAGGACCATGTTGCGCCGGAAGGTTTCCGCGTCGCTCATAAACTTGACGTGCTGGATCGAGTCCGTGCCCGAAATTGCCCTCGAGATCGACCGCAGCGGCAGTGTCGGTGCCAGCACCCCGAGCCGGTCCTGCACACGGAGTTGTTCGGCGTAGGCATCCCGTATCATTCCGTAGTGCTGGTCGAAGACCGGGTAGTCATACTCTTCGAGCTTTTGCAGCCGCACGGCGACGAAGTACATCGGCAGGTCGGCGGGTTTGGAGACCCCGTATTCCTTGAGCAGTTGTTTCGTATAGCCCATGAACTTTACGAACGGCGGTGTGCCATCGAAGCCGCGCAGCTGGTGTGCGCGCATATCGGCCATCCACTTGCCGAAGGCTGGTGTCGGGTTCGTGTACTTCGATATTTCGCTGGCTGCCTTGGGCATCAGAAAGCCCGTGAACGCCCAGAAGCCGATCAGCACCATCAGCGTCGTGCGCGCGTGCCTGGTGAGTGCCGACACGGCCAGCGTCAGGAACAGGAAGATGCCGGCGTACATCAGGTAGGCCAGGGATAGCACCGTGATGCGGGTACCCATGCCCTCGGCGTGGTCGATGGAATCGGCCATCGCCAGCGCGACCGCGCCGATCAGGATGCATGGCACGACGACGATCAGGACCGCGGTGCCGACGCCGAGCGCCTTGCCCCACAACAGTTGCCGGTTGGTGACGCCCATGCTCATGACCAGCCGGAGCGTACCGCTCTCACGTTCGCCGGAAAAAGCCGTGAAGCCAAGGAAAATGATCAGCAGCGGCAGCAGCAGCTGCAGGATGCTGGCGCCTGACAGGTCGCCGAAGCGGGCGATCGCGCTCTGGTCGGTCGCCGGTCGGCCGATCGCGAAGTTCTGTTTGTGCGCCTCCATGAACACGGCCGTGCCGGCGTAGTTGCTGATGCCGTTGTCGAAGTACGACAGCGGGCCGGCCGGCTTGAATGCGTAGTTGCCGTAGTGCGCGGCGGAGTGCGGGTTCTTGTCGCCCTGATTCAGCCATTGCTGGTTCGAGCCTGCTTGCGCTGCGTGCTGAATGCGTACGGCGGTATTGTATTTCTGGTAGCCCGCCAACATGGCAGTCAGCAGCAGCAATACCATGATCGCAGCGGTCCACTTGAAGCGGCCGTCGCGCACGATCTCGGTGAATTCCTTGCGGGCAATCGAAGTTATCATGTCACTCTATCCTCTGGTCGGGCCTTGTGCAGCGCCCTCGGTCCGGGTCAGTGGTCAGGCGGCGTGCCGGCTGGCGTCGCCGTGCATGTGCTCGAGGTAAATGCGTTCGATGTCGGCATGGGATACGTCCTCGGTGCCCAGTTCCTGCATCATTCGACCTTCGCGCATGATACCGATGCGGGTGCCGGTCTGTTTGGCCCGGAACAGATCGTGGGTGGCCATCAGGATTGACGCGCCGTCATTTTTCAGCTGAATCAGCAGCTCGGAAAACTCGTTACTGGCCTTCGGGTCGAGGCCGGAAGTCGGCTCGTCGAGCAGCAATGCTTTCGCCTGCTTGGCCAGCGCGATTGACACGCCGACTTTCTGGCGCATGCCTTTCGAGAACTGGCTGACACGCTGGGTGACCGCTTCGTTTTGCAGACCGCAGCGAGTGAGAAACCCCTTGTATTCGGCCTCGGTGTAGTCATGGCCGCCGAGTTGTGCGAAGTAACGCAGGTTTTCCAGTGCGGACAGATTCCCGTACAGCATGACCTGCTCCGGGATGTAGGCGAGCAATTTTTTCGTCTCGAGCGGGTCTGCCATCACGTCGATGCCGCAGACCCTGGCTGTGCCGGACGTCGGGTTGATGAAGTTCAGGAACAGGTTGATCGTCGTCGTCTTGCCGGCGCCGTTGGCGCCGAGCAGGCAATAGATGTCGCCGGGATTGACGGTCAGGTCAAGACCCTTCAGGGCATCGTAATCGCCGAAGGTTTTTTTCAGGTTAATGGCTTCCAGCACTGGGATGACTCCTGCATTTTGACGGGTTGCCCCGGCATCATTGGATGCCGGTCGACGAATGAATCTGGTACTATCTCGGTCCGAGATAAAAAATTGACCACTCGGTCACAAAATATATACTATGGCTGTCGAGGACGTCAACCTGATTGTGAAAGAGGGGCATCGTGTCCGCAATGCAACAGCCGGAAAATGCGGCCAAAGGCAAGGGCCGCCTCAAGCGCGAGGCCACTGAGGCCGCGCTGATCGAGGCATTCGGGCGGGTCGTGCAACGCAGCGGGCTGCGCACGGTCGGCGTCAACGAGGTCATCAAGGAAGCCGGCATAGGTAAAGCGCTGCTCTATCGGTATTTCGGTGGCCTGCCCGGGCTGGTCCGTGCCTGGGGCGAGGCGCGCAACATCTGGCCCGACCTGAGCGAGTTTCACGAACTGCCCGACGACCCCGAGAAAATCGATGCACGCGCATTGCTCAAACGCATGGTGTTACACCACGCCAATTCACTGCGCGAAGACCCGCTGCGCGTCGAGATCCTCGCCGAGCAGTTCATGAACCCGTCGCCGATTTCCGAAGCGCTGCAGGAAATTCGTCAGCAATTGGGCAAGGAGCACCAGCAGATCTTCATGGACCACTCGGTCATCCAGGAGCACACTGACCTGCTGCGTTTTTTGATGGGCGCTGTCAGCTTTCTTGCGATGCGCGCCGTCAAGGCACCGTGGTACATGGGCGAGAACATCGGTGCCGACGCGGGCTGGGCAAAGCTCATGGGCGAGCTGGAGAAAATCATCGACGCGGTCGTCGACGTCTAGCCATGGTGCCGGCACCGCTTCGCCTGTTACTCCACGGGTGCAACCGCTGCGTTGTCCGCAGCCGCCGCCCTGCGTTGATCCAGGAATGTGCGCACGTCGCGCCCCGATGTTTTGCCGTCTTCCTGCACGGCCATGTGTCCGACGCCGGGGTAGGAGATGAACTTCAGTGACTCTACGCTCTCCAGCAAGTGCTGGAATTCGCCCGCCTGTTCGAACTTAGCCGTGGTGTTGGCCTCGCCCCACAGCAACAGGACGGGCCGCTCGAGCTCGCGAATGATCTGGTCGATGTCGCCGGGCTTGTATTGCTTCAGCCGATCGAGCTGTGCTTCGCGCTGGCCTTCGCGCATCCACATGTCGTACCAGCGATCGATCTGCTCTTCCGTCAGTTTGTCGGGGTCGCCGTAACCGCCGCGCAGCATGAACTCGGGCAGCGCTCGCGGCATGATGTATTTCAGCAGATAGGCGATATCCGGTACTTCGCCGCGTGACCCGGATTTACGCTTTTTGCCCTCGAGTGAGCCCGGGCTCAGCAGGATCAGGCTGTCGATGCGTTCCGGGTATTTATGCGTGTAGTGAATTGCCATCGTGCCGCCCATCGACGTGCCTGCGATCGAGAACCTGCCAAGGTCCATCGCATCGATAAATTTCTCGACGAGTGCCAGGGTGCGTTCCTGCGAGTAGTCGCCGGTCGGGTCTGGCCCGGTCAGGCCGTGGCTCGTGAAATCCATGCGCACCACGCGATATGAATCTTTTAACGCATCGACCCACGGGTTCCAGCCGATCAGGTTCGAGAAGTTCGCGTGCAACAGCAGCACCGCGGGGCCTTCCCCCTCGTCGTGGTAATGAATTCGTACACCGGCTACATTGAGAAACCGGGAGGCGGGCCCGGCATATTTCGCTTCGAGTACCTCGGCGGGGATATCGCGGTATACCCACAGCGCGGTTATGACTGCAATCGTCATGAATGCGATCAGCGCGCCGAAGAAGTAACCGAGGATTCGCAATGCTTTCATCTATTGGTGGCTGCCTTTTTTATCAGTATTACGCTTCTCAAGTATCGCGCTTCAGGTTGGTCGTGCAGAATACTGGAAATAAGCGATGCTTACAGATTATTGGTGGATAATGACACATGCCCGACAAGCCTGAACCCTGGCTGGAAGGACTGATTCCGACGCTGAACCAGCGCGGATTTATGTCCGAGACGATGGATCATTACTCGGCGCGCTTTGCGCAATTTGCCGGCACCGTCGAACAGGAAGTGCTCGATATCGGCTGCGCCTACGGCATCGCCACCCGGGCAGCGCTCGACAACGGGGCACGCGTCATGGCCTGCGACATGGATGCGCGTCACATCGAGATCCTCGAGCGGGAGACGCCGGCAGACCACCGCACGCGGCTGCGAACCTCCGTTGGCCTGCTGCCCGATGTGGATTTCCCGGACGAGTCGTTCGGCGCAATACTCGCGGCGCGCGTCATTCATTTCCTGCGTGGCGCGGAGGTACGTTTGGCGATAGACAAGATGCACCGCTGGCTTGCGCCCGGCGGGCGCCTGTTCCTGGTTGCCGACTCACCCTATACCGGCTTCTGGTCGGCCATCGCGCCGGACTACGAGCGGCGCAAGGCGGCGGGCGAGGAATGGCCGGCGATGATCGATGATGTCTCGACGTTGCTGGGGAGCGGCCGGGTGCCCGACGGCATGCTGGCGTACCTGAACCCGATGGACCCGGGCATCCTCGTGCGCGAATGCGAGCGCGCCGGGCTGCAGGTCGAAGAAGCGCGCTTCACCGGCTTGGCCGGCAGCCTCGACGGGCGCAATCATGCGGGGTGTATCGCGCGGAAGGTGTAAAAAAGGCGCCGGGTTTATTATTCCGGCCAAAGGAACTTCGTTGGCTGGAAAATAACCCTGGACTTTTTTACATGGCACTTTTTTACAATGGCGTTTACGGGGCTTTTCGTATTCTTGTTACAGATACTTTGGTAAGGACAAATAGAAATGACGCACCAACAATACCAACGACAATATTAGTAATGCTAAACATACTGTCTAACTTCAGAAGACCCGGAAGTATCCCGGTCACTATTCCAGTTGCGAGTATGAGCATTATTAACATGGCACGCTTACCCTATCATTAATATAGCGGCGGACTGCTGTGAACAGGCAGGACACCGACTTTCGGAAATTCATTGAGCGAGATTCGTTTTAGATCACCGGTGAAAACGACGAATGGATTGCATTGATTCGTAGCTGGATGGGTTGATGCTTCTCATAGAATATAGAGGCCTCAACTTGAAGCCGGACACGTCTGCGTCTGGCGGGTAGCGAAAGCTCGTCGGCATAGGGAAAGAAGCCATCGGCGACCTTGCAGCGAACCGATATTGACACCCTGTCGACAACCTGCGCATGATAGCGACAAGAAGTCGATAAGAGCCTCAAAGCCATGTTCATTGCCATTCGTGATCTGACCTACGCCAGGGGCCGGTTCCTGCTGATGGGCATCGTCGTGTCCCTGGTCTCCTTTCTGGTCATCATGCTGAGCGGCCTGTCCGCGGGCCTCGTCAAGGCCAATATCTCCGGCCTGATGGCCTTGCCCGCGACGCATATTGCCTTCGAGTACACCGACCACCCGGGTTACCGCAACACGATGGTCGAGCGGTATATGTGGGAAGGCTGGGTCGGGCAGGCGGGCGTCAAGCGGGTCGAGCCGATGGGCCACACCGTTTTCAACGCCCGTTCCGCCGCCGACCAGCCGCTGGAGATTGCCCTGTGGGGCCTTATGCCGGATTCGATCATCGAGCCAATGGTTACGCGTGGCGAGCAACTGGGCGAGCTTGAAAACGGCGTCATCATTTCGGGCGGCCTCGCCGATGAGGGTATCGAGGTCGGTGACATGATTACACTCGACCGCGTGCTGACGGAACTTGTCGTCGTCGGCATCATGGAGGAAGTCCGGACGATCGGTCACGTGCCGATCATCTACGCACCGCTGCGCAAGTGGCAGGAAGCCACTTACGGCCCGCCCGGCGGCCCGCCCCCGGGCGAGAGCCTGCCGGACATCGTGTTCGATTTCGTCAGCGTCATCATGCTGCAGCTCGAAGAGGGCACGGCGATCGAAGCGCTTGATGATCAGAACGAGACATTGACACTCGATCGGCTCAAATTCTATTCGGCATCGACGGGTTACGATGCGGAAGTGCAGTCCGTGCAGTTGATTCAGTGGCTGTTGTTCGTGATCTCCGCCGTGGTTATAGGTGCATTCTTTTCTATCTGGACGATTCAGCGCACCAATGAGATTGGTCTCGTAAAAGCACTCGGGGCGTCAAACGGGTACCTGGTGCGTGATTCGCTCAGTCAGGCATTTTTTCTGGTTGGTGCGGGCACGCTGGTAGGCATGGGGCTCGCCATCTGGCTCGGTATCGCGGCTGAAGGGAGCGAGATGCCGTTCATGCTTGAGACATCAACGCTCATCACGGCGATGGCTGCACTGATGGTTGCCGGCATGATCGGTGCCGGTATGTCGGTCAATCGCATCACGAGCATCGACCCGATCATCGCGCTGGGCCGCGTGCAATAGGGGGCAAAAATAATGAGTAAAAGCCTGACAACAGAACATGTGACTCTGATTCTCGGCGACGGCGCCAGCGAGGTCACGGCGCTCGATGACGTGTGCTTTGAAATTGATGCGGGCGAGATGGTTGCCGTGCTGGGGCCCTCGGGTGCCGGCAAGTCGAGCCTGCTGGCCGTATGCGGCGGCTTGCGTACGCCGACGAGCGGCCGGATTTCCATCGATGGTGTCGACATTAATCAGGCGTCCGGATCGGAACGGACGAAGATCCGGCGGGAGCGCATCGGTTTCGTGTTTCAGCAGTCCAACCTCGTGCCGTCGCTGACGTCGGTCGATCAGTTGCTGCTGCTCGTACACCTGCGCGGCCGGCGGCCCGGCGCGACCGACCGTGAAAGGGCGATGCGGTTGCTGGACGAGGTCGGGATCGCAGACAAGGCGAATCGGCGGCCCGGCGAGCTGTCGGGGGGCGAGCGTCAGCGCGTCGGCATTGCGCGGGCATTCATGAGCGAGCCGAAGATTCTGCTCGTCGACGAGCCGACCTCGATGCTCGACCGTAATCGTGGCAGGCAGATCGTCGAACTGCTCGCACGCGAATGCCATGAACACAGCGTTGCGACCCTGATGGTAACGCATGATCACAGCATTCTGGATCTGGCTGATCGTGTTCTGGAAATCAGCGACGGTCGCCTTGCCGAGGCCACCACAATCGACACAGCCGTGAACGCATGACATGCCCAAGATAGCTGCCGCCAATATCGAAGAACACGTCCGCCGGCAGACCGGCCGGATACTGAATGCCGCGCTCGACCTGTTTTCTCAGCATGGCTACCGTGGCACGGACATGGGTGACATCGCCCAGGCAATGGGGCTTGCGCGCAATTCGCTGTATCGCTATTACCCGAGCAAGGATCACATCCTCGTTGCGGTGATGCAGCGGGCCATGGTGCCGTGCATCGAGCGCATAGATGCACTGGCACAGAGTCATCCGGATCCGGCGGCACGCATCGACGCGTGGCTGGACCTGCAAATGGAACTCGCCACCGGGCCGTGTCACGCGATGATGAAGATGCTCGGCGACATGGGTGAGTCTTCGCAAGAATTACGCCGTGAAATCGGCGCCCTGCACGAGCCACCGCGCCGTGTGCTGGAGGTCGCCGTCACCGGCTTGCTGGCAGGTTCCGGCCGCGATCCAAAGCTCATCAGCGCGATGATCGCCGGCATGGTGCAGTCCGCGGGCACGCTCGCGATGGATTCGGACGACGTCGAGGGCGTCGCGCGGGAATTGAAACGTTCGGTACGCAGCGTACTGGGCACTGGAGGATCAACATGACGACAAGGGCGCAAGCCGGTTTCCGGGCCGCCACGATAATCGCTCTGTGGTCACTGGCTGCCGTCAGCACGGTTGCTCAGGAGCAGGAGCAAGATCACCATCACCACGACGGCGACGTGCCGGAGATGAGCGATGACGGCAAGCGGCTGGCGAGTTACCAGGTCAGGCACGATATGGACGAGGCGACGATGGCGGCATTGCGGGACAAGATTCCTCTCTACCGGGGCATGACCGACCGCGAGCTCAATATGAATATGTCGGCGATGGGGCCGAACTACGAATGGTATGTCAGCGATACGGCGCTTCAGGGGGATATCGGCGTGCTGATTCTTTCGCACGGCGTCGGTGAGAACAGCGATCGTATGCTACACGAAACGTTCCAGCCACTCGGAGAAAATCAGCCGACCGCGATTGGCTTCGGCATGGCGATGATGACGTCTGCTCATCTGCAGTCGGCAGTCGACGATCTGGTCGAGCGTGGCGCGACGACGATCGTGCTGGCGCAGAACGGCACGGCGACCGAATACAACTCGCTGACGCGTCAGTGGAGATATATCTTTGATCTCGGTGAGGAAGCGACCTATCTCGAGGTGCCGGTGGTGCAATCGGATGTGCATTTCGTGATGACACCGCCGTTCGGTGACCACCCGTTGATTTCCGACATCCTGTACGACCATATCAAGGACGTCAGCAAGAACCCGGGCAATGAATTCGTCATCATCGTCGGACACGGTCCGGAAGATACCGAAGACAACGTGCCCGATCTGGAAATTCTCAGTGCGCATGTCGAGCGCATCAAGGCGAAGAACGAGTTTGCCGATGTGCGCATCATTAACCTGCAGGACGATGCGATTCCGCCGATTCGCAAGTCGAATGTCAAGAAGCTGCGGCGCTGGATCAAGAAGGCCGACGACAAAGGTCAGGATGTTATTGTCGTCGCCATCGCCGCGGCCAGTCACGGCGTGCAGACGCATATTCGAACCGATCTGCGCGGGCTGAATTACACGTTTGCCGACAAGGGCATGGCGGAGCACCCGAAATATCTCGAATGGCTGGTATCGGTTATCGACGAGACGATTGCGGCGTTATAAATCGAACGGCCCGGAGCCGGGTCCGGCATGAGAAGAACTACACTGCACTGCGGGTCGCCAATAAGGGGCCAGCGAAACAGGCGATAGCAGCTCGCTATTGAGGAAAAAAAGTGACCAGAGAATCCACCATACAGCCGTTCGAGGCTGGCGATATCTTCCTCGGCCTGACCGAGCTGAATGATTCGGACGACGATCACGCGGGCCTTGGCCGGATCGTTCAATACGACCAGGAGTTAAATCGCAAGGGCGAACTGTGGACCGAGGGCGGCGTGCACCTGGTCGGCGGTCTCGAGTTCGACAATCACGGCATACTGTGGGCCTTTAACGATCTTTCGGTGATCCAGATTGATTCACGAACTGCCCGGCAGTTGCCGCTGTCGGAAAAGTTCCTGCCGCGCGTTTATCGCAGCGCGAGCTTCGCCAAAGATGGCAGCGTATTCCTTGGCGAGCATATGAAAGCCAGGACCAAGCCGACGGAGGGTATCGGCGCGCGCACGACGATCAAGTTTCCGGTCATTCCGGGCGAGGACGTATTGGGTTTCGGTTTCATCTACAAGTATGACGCCGACCGGAATCTGCAGGCCGTATTCGAATGCGAGACGGCGCCGGAATTCACCACCTTCAAGGGCTGCACGCATTCGACGCTGCATCCGAGCGAAGAGTTCATCACGTACTCGACCGAGACCGGCAAGCGAATTATGCGCTACGACATCGTCAACGACAGGCAAATGCCCGATTTCGTGACCTATCCGGGCGATGACCCGATGGACAAGGTTTGGGCGATCGCCGTCAAGCATCTGCCGGACGGCCGCTTGCTCGTCACACGCGGCGATTTTATGGAACTGCTCGACGAGCAGGGCGAGGTGCTGCGGACCTACCCGCTGGAGACCTACGGCTGGTCGGATATCGAGGTCTGCCGCGATGGCGAGCATTGCCTGGTCAGTAACATCTGGGAAGGTACGGTCGCCAAGGTCAACATCGAATCCGGCGAAACGGTGGGCACGATCGAGACCGGGATGAAGGCGCCGAATCGAACCTTGGCCGGCATTGCCGAGTTCGGCACTCCGCGCTAGCCGCGCACTGCCGCGACGTTCGTGCACGCGCCGGGCGCCCGTGTCTTCAGGCCTTGATGATGCCGGCCTTCGTAGCCAGCCATTTCAGGCTCGCGGCGATCAGTGACAGCGAAACAATTCCCTGCGCGAGCATGACCGTTGCCAGCTTGCCCTGCTTGCACAGCACCAGCAGGGTTGCGGCCCACCGGATTTCTTCCGGGTATGCGCTGACCACGACAATTGCGAAAATGTTCTCGCTCCAGTCGAAGAGCGTTGGAATCAGGAACAGGGCAAACAGCTGTTTGCTCTTGATGATCTGATAGCGGGTCGGCATCAGATGACGCCAGGCGAATGCGCCCGCCGCGGCCATGACCAGTCCCGCAAAGAACGGAAAGTAAAAGTCGACAAACAAGAAGGCCCGGTACAGGGCGAACATCGATTCGTCATACAAAGGCAGCTGGGCGTATATCTGCTCTACTGTCAGGCCATTCTGAAAGTCAAACATCGGGTTGCCGACCGTCTTCTCGAACGGCACGTTGATGTTCATGAACACGAAGGCCAGCGAGCCGAACGCAAAAATGGCCGACATGATCCACAGGAAAAACGAGTGCGAAACCCGCACGACGAGATCGTTGTACCAACGCATGATGTGTTTGTTCCCTCTCGGGCTTGTTGCCGCAACTCCGCGCATCATAGCGGCTCGGAGCGCCGGGGTGCTATAGTGATGCGCGCTTCGGCTTCACCATCAGCAAATATCCGGGAATCGCAAAATGGCATACTGGCTCATGAAATCCGAACCTCATGCATTCAGCATCGACGACCTGAAAAAGGTGCGGCGTAACAGCTGGGACGGGGTACGCAACTACCAGGCGCGGAACATGATGCGCGACGATATGCGCAAGGGTGACCTCGCATTATTTTATCATTCCAATTGCAAGGAGCCGGGCGTGGTCGGCGTCATGAAAATCTGCCGCGAGGCTTACCCCGATGACATCACGTTTGGGCGCAAGGGCAAGGAGATCAAGGCGAACGCCGATTCGGCCAACCCGACCTGGTTCATGGTCGACGTGCAGTTTCAGCGCAAGCTGAAACGCAATATTACACTGCGGGAGATCAGGACGCATTCCGGGCTCGCGGATCTGCTGCTGGTACGCAAGGGTAATCGTTTGTCGGTCATGCCAGTGTCCGGGAAACACTGGGATTATATCCTCGGCCTCGAGTAACATCCGGCTCTCGCGAGAGACATCAGCGTGGATCGTACCGAACGCTTCTACAAGATTCAGCGCCTGTTGAACCAGCGCAAGTCGGTTACCCGGGATGCATTTCTCGAAGAGCTGGAAGTCTCCCGGGCAACCTTCAAACGCGACCTCGAGTACCTGCGCGATCGCATGCAGATGCCGGTCATCTATGATCGCGAGCTCGGTGGTTATCGAATCGACCAGGATGCGGCGACTGCCCACCTGTTCCAGTTGCCGGGGTTGTGGTTCAGTTCCGAAGAGGTACACGCGCTGCTGACGATGGAGCATTTTCTCGAGCGTTTGCAACCCGGTTTGCTCGGGCCGCAACTCCGACCGCTGCGCGACGTGATTCGCAAGTCGCTCGACAGCGGCGATTTTACCGCCAGTGAAGTCAACCGGCGCATCCGGATTCTGCAGGTCGGTGTGCGGCCGGTCGAATCGGTCACGTTTCAGGCGCTTTCGTCGGGGCTGTTGTCGCGCCGCCGGTTGCATATCAGGCATTATCGGCGGGCGCGTGACGAGACGCTCGAGCGCGAGATCTCGCCACAGCGTCTCGTTTATTATCGCGATAACTGGTACCTGGATGCATGGTGTCATCTGCGCAAGGGTTTGCGCACGTTCTCCGTCGACGTCATTAATGAAGCGAAAGTGCTGTCAAAGCGCGCACGCGAGATCAGCGACAAGACGCTCGATCGGACCTTAGGCGCGGGTTTTGGTATTTTTTCCGGCCGCCATACGCAGACGGCCGTGCTGCGGTTTTCTCCGCTGCGTGCCCGTTGGGTCTCACGCGAGACCTGGCACCCCGAGCAGGATGGTCATTTCGAGCTTGACGGCGGCTACATGCTTACTGTTCCCTACAGCGATCCGCGCGAGCTGGTCATGGACATCATGAAATATGGCGCCGATGTCGAGGTCCTGGCGCCGGCCTCGCTGCGCCAGATGGTCAGCGAACAGCTGGCCGCTGCTGCTGATCTTTACTGAGCGGCATCCGGAGAACCCGGTCACTGCGAGCAGCACAAGTTTGCTGGCGAGATTTTTTGACGGCGAATGACAATATCAAGCATCTGGAATTCAAGTTTCGGTTTGGCAGAGGCTCTGCTGATCGGCATGTTGACGTTTTGTATCATCGACACCGTCCCGGCCGGGGGTTGCGCCGAGATCGATGAGGTAACGGGTTCACCCAGGGGCGAACAAGCGGAGGCCGTTGAGTCGGGTTTGTCCGGAACCATGCTACGCATCCCGGCCGGCAACTTCTGCATGGGCGATATGTCCGGCAATGGCGAACCGGATGAACAGCCGGTTCATGCCGCACAGCTGGGTACTTTCTGGCTTGGGCGTCACGAAGTGACTCGCCGGCAATTCAGGGCATTTATCGAGGCTACGGGCTATCTTAGCGACGCGGAACGCGAGCACGTTGCACAGCCAGGCTGCCTGGCAGTTGATCCCGGTGAGTGGAGTTTTCGGTATCGACCGGCGTATAGCTGGAAAAATCCGGGCTTTGAGCAAGCCGACCGGCACCCGGTGGTATGTGTCAGTTACAACGACGCTCTGGCTTTTATTTCGTGGCTGAACAGGCAGACCGGTTTGGCATTTCGATTGCCGACCGAGGCCGAGTGGGAGTACGCGGTACGGGGGGGGACTCGCACTGTCTACCCGTGGGGCGATACAGACACCGACAGCTGTCAGTACGCGAACGTTGCGGACAGAAATGTTTGGCCTGGTCACGTGAAGTCGCCGTTTGGCAGGATTGACTGCAACGACGGTTACCCCTTCACTGCGCCGGTTGGCAGCTACGTTATGAATTCGTTTGGCATTTACGATCTGAGTGGCAATGCCTGGGAGTGGGTTGCAGACTGCTGGGCGCGCGAATACGGGTTTGCTGCTGACCACGAGGTGTGCGGTTTCCGGGTATTTCGCGGCAGCAGCCGGATGAATTCTGCCCGCAGTGTGCGCTCCGCCAACCGCAGCAAGAACGGGCCGTCCGACCGCCTGAACACGGTCGGATTCAGGCTTGCCCTGGATCAGGATGTGCGACCTGCCGGTTTGCAACCACCGTAGATGCGAGCAGGGCCTTTGGCGATCAGGCATCCAGCGAACATTACTATGTCGGCAGGCTTTACACATATATGTTAATTCATAATAAGTCTTCTTTTTACAATTAATAATATAGCCAGGACCGGTAGCCGCACTGAACCTGCCTCGGTTTCCAAAATCAAGCTCTCGCTATCTATTGCGAGTTCACCCTAAGGCTGCGAGCAGCGATTCGCTGGGTGAGCATTTTCTGCGTTTTCCTTAAGCCGATATTGCTATGTCGGCAAAACTTACATATGCTTATACACAGCACCCAGGTTAAACCTTTAACTTATTGAAATACAAGGAAAACTTTGGTTGGCACGATACGTGCTTGTTATTGGGTACCAGAGCATCATTTTTACCGACTCTATGCGATGAAGAATATAGTTATTTTTTTGGTTTTGACCTTGCTGGCCGGCGCAACGCACGCCATGGCGGTTCCGTTTGCCTGGAGCGGTGGCTCGCTGAGCGCTACCAACGCATTTGGTCTTGCCAGGTATTCGGCAAGCTCGGGCACGACCGCGGCCCTCGATGTCGGAGAAACCGCGACGTGGCTGAATTTTGGTTCGGTCTCTGTGGTGGGTTCTGGAGCAGGCACTTTGTCCGTTTCCGTTGATTTTACGACGCCTGAAACGACGACCGAGGCCGTTAGCGGGTCTTACTCGGTGTTGTCTTTCTTCTTCTTTTCCAACGGTAAGTGGGAAGGCGGGTCTACCGACTTCGCATACACATATTTGGGTGTTTCGGGATTGGCCAGACTCGCGATGTATGCGTTTGATACCGGTTGGCAGAAGGGTTCGACCTTTACTTTCGCCGGGGCGATCACCAATTTGTCTCAGGGAGCGGGTTTGGCTCAGACGACATCGGTTCAGGATGGCCCCCGGGTTGCGCTGGCGGAACCGGGTCCATTGGCACTGATCGGGTTTGGGTTCCTTATGATTGGCTTGATCAGGAAACGACAGACACGTTAACCGAATATTTTCGATAAACATTCTGACTACACAGGGCCGGCTATCGCCGGCCCTTGTTTATTTCAGGGTTTCATTTCCGGGCTAATTTCCGGGGACAATTTATTTGTCCGCCACGCTCACTGTCCCGCCCCGACTATCCGGTATCGGCAGTTGTGTCCGTCGACGCAGAATCTTCCGGAGCACCCACCCACCGGCCGCCATGATCGCCACGGGCGCCAGCCACAGCGGAATCGTATCGGGCGTCAGTCGCGGTGCGTAGAGCACATTTTCGCCGTAGCGGCGTACCAGGAACTCCTTGATGTCCGCCTCGTCCATGCCGGCCCGGACGAGGTCGCGAAGTTCGCGGCGGCGATCCGCGGCCCGATACTCGGAGGAATCGGCCAGCGACATGTTGCGACTGACCGGACAGCGTATTTCGTCGATCAGTTGCTCGTATATTCGCTGCTGATCGGGATCGGCAAGGCGTTGCGGGTCGATTGCCAAAGCAGCCGTCGCGATCACGCAGGCCGTCAGTGTCAACAGGGCGGCGATGGGGCGCATTACGCCACAAACTGCCGGTGGCCAGATCGTATCTGGCCCCAATCAGCGCGCATGAGTAGTGGTTGGCGTTGAACGGCGGCGGCCCATCAATGCGATCAGGCCGCCGAGCGCCATCACGACCGCGCCGCACCAGATCAATCGAATCAGCGGCCGGTACTGCAGGCGCATACTCCACGCACCTCGGCCGAGATCGTCGCCGAGCGCGACGAACAGATCACGCCTCCAGCGTGCGTCGATGCCGGCCTCCGTCATGACGATATTGCGTACCGCGTACGTGCGCTTCTGTGGTGTGAGTTCGGCGACAACCCGGCCGTCGCGCGTGAACTGCACGGCTGCCTCGATGGCGTGGTAGTTTGGCCCGCGGACACTGCGGATTTCGACCAGCCGTACGGCATATTCGCCGAGTTCGACCGTTTGCCCGGCGACGATACGTCGATCGGCCTGTACACCAAACGCCGTGGACACCGTCATGCCGAGCACTGTCAGGCCGAGACCGAGGTGCGCAACCTGCATGCCGAGCAGGCCCCGCGTCAGTTGTGGCCCGCGGCCGAACAGGCGGCGCACCGGATCGAGCAGCGCGGTCGTGATCAGCCCGCATGCCGCTGCGACGCCGACGGCCGTCAGCGCCGTATTGCTGCCGTACGCGACGACCGGCAAGCCGATGCCCATGCTGATCGAGACTACCAGTGGCCAGCGCAATTTGCGTGCAAGCCGCTGCCACGCCATCGTGCCCCAGGCCGTTTGCATGCCGATTGCGACGGCGAACAGCAGTGGCAACATCGGGATCAGGAAAACCGCCTCGAACCAGGGTGCCCCGACGGAGAGTCGGGCGAGCCCGAATGTACTCAGCATGACGGGGTAGAAGGTGCCAACGAAGATCAGCCCGGCCGCGATCGTCAGCAACAGGTTATTCGCCAGCAGAAAAGTCTCGCGTGACAGCACGGCGAAACCGGAAGTCGGCTCCCGGTGTTTCGCGCGTGCGATATAGATAATGACTGCCGCGGCGATCAGAACCGTGAACCCGCCGAGCAGCAACTGGCCGCTGCCCGGTGCCGTCGCGAACGTATGCACCGACGCCAGTGCGCCGGCGCGGGCCAGAAAGGTGCCGACCAGGCTCAGGGAGAAGATCGTAATTGACAGCAGCAGCGTCCAGTTCATGAAAATGCCGCGCTTTGCGGTGACGGCGATCGAGTGCACGAGCGCCGTCGAGATCAGCCAGGGCATGAACGATGCATTCTCGACCGGATCCCAGAACCACCAGCCGCCCCAGCCAAGTTCATAGTATGACCAGCCGCTGCCGACCGCGATGCCGAGCGTCAGACACATCCAGCCGGCCGTCGCGAACGGGCGCAGCCAGTGAAACCATGCCTGCTCGATGCGGCCGAGCAACAGCATGGCGACAGCGAACGCGAACGGCAGCGCGGCGCCGGCGTAGCCGGCATACAGCAACGGGGGGTGAATGGCCATGGCCGGATCCTGCAGCAGCGGATTCAGGTCATTGCCGTTTTCCGGTACCAGCGTCAGCGTCGCGAACGGGTTTGCTGTCAGCAGAATCCCGGTGCAGATACCGGCGGTGATCAGGCCAAGAATTCCCAGCGTCAGGCCGAGCAAGGCCGGCGGCAGGCGACGGCCATAACAAATCAGGGCACCCGTCCAGACGCCCAGCAGGCAGACCCACAATAACAACGAGCCTTCGTGCTCACCCCAGACCGCCGTGATGCGATAGACCAGCGGCAACTCGATGTTGGAGTTGGCAGCGACATAGGCGGAGGAAAAATCATGGCTGATGAACGCGGATGTCAGGCAAACATATGCCAGCGCCAGAAAACCGATTTCCGCGATGGCCGATGGAATGCACCAGCGCGCCCAGCGGATTGCAGTGGCGCGTACCCCGATGAACGACATCAGCGAAGTCGCCAGCGCGAATGCCAGCGCCGCGTGCAATGCCCAGTTTCCGGTCTCCAGAATCATGGCCTGCCGGCAGGCATTGGTCGGACGCATGCGACATGGCGGCGCCCTGGGCTGCGTCGGGGGCTTATCGATAAATCACCGGCATGCATCGGAGTCAGATCATGAATAAGCAAACGGGGGAAATGAGTATCGGGAACTTTCTGTAAGCCGGCCAGAGATGAATACGGTCATTTGCGTTCGATTCAGCGGTTTGTTACGCGCCGGCACGTCGATATCGTGCTGACTGTCAGTCAGGGCTCGAACGCCTGATTGATCGAGCGAACAAATTCCGCTGTGTTTACAGCAAGTGCAGCCGGCCGTCGAGACGCGGCCGCTGGTTGACCGGGGAAGGTTATGGCGAAGGATCGCACGGGTTCGATGACGAGCATGTCACCCGTACCGCTTCGGGTGATCTCTATGTTCTTGGTTATCCTGTCTGTATCGGGTGTAAGCGCCGCCGGCCTGGTCGGTAAAATCGCCGGGAATTTCTCGGTGAATGCGGCCGGCGCGGCGACTTACTCGATTCCGATTACCGTTCCGGCCGGCGCAAACGGCATGGCGCCGGGTATCGCCCTGTCTTACAACAGTCAGCAGGGTGTGGGCCTCGCCGGCCGCGGCTGGACACTGGCCGGCTTATCGCGCATCAGGCGGTGTGGTTCGACCGTCGCAACGGACGGCGCGCCTCGCAGCATCAAGTTCGATGCGGGGGATCGCTTGTGTCTCGATGGTCAGCCACTGATTCATGTCTCGGCCACCGAGTATCGCAAGGAGGTGCACAACTACGAGCGCATCGTGCAGTACGGCGCTTATCCTGGCAGCAGCGCCAGTCCGCAGTACTTCGAGGTTCAGCTACCGTCCGGCAGGACGCTGATCTACGGCAACCGGGAGGGCGGCACCGATGCGACAATCCAGGCCGTTGGTACGACGGAGGTTCGCACCTGGTTGCTGAAGGATGTCATCGACAGGTACGACAATCGCGTTGTCTATTCGTACTATGAAGATCCGGCCGCCGGTGAATATCACCCGATCAGGATCGAGTGGAGCGGCAACCCGACGCAGGGCACGAGCGCAAAATATGCGCTCCGCTTCAACTATGAGAACCGGCGCACGGCCTGTAACGGTCGCTGCCCGGACGTCTGGTCCGGCTACATTGGTGGCACACCGTGGCAACGTGCGCACCGGCTCACCAGGATTACCTACGAATACACCGGCAGCGATGTACATTCCTACAGCCTCGCTTATCAGCCGGGTGAAAACAGGGTTTACAGCCTGCTCGCGAGCGTCACGCAATGCGGGCACCTGGGCGGTACGCAGAACTGCCTGCCGCCGACCACGTTTGATGTGGCGGTAAATTCGTCGCCAGGCTGGCAGAACATCCCGGGCAATATTTTCCCCGCCAGGGGTACCTGGGCGATGGAGTTGCTCGACTACGATGGTGACGGGGACGAGGAATTCCTGGCGCAGGAACCCTATTCCGGTCAGATGTATCTATATATGACCGTCAACGGTTACCTCCGGCAGTATGACCTCGGTTTTAATATCGACGGGGCGTGGGTGACATCCCTTGATTACGATGGCGACAGGGATGCGGACCTCCTGCTCTATACATCGGCCGGCGAGTGGCGGCTGGCGAAAAACACCGGCGCCAGCCCGCCCGCCTACAACAGCTGGACCTCGCTTGGCAATCTCGGCGCATTTCCGCACCCGATCGATCTGAATGGCGATGGCCTGGATGACGTCATTTACTATTGTGCGGGCTATACGCAAGTCTGCGTGCGTATGAATACGCTGCCGGGCGCCGTGTTTTCCGGTGGCTACGCGAGCGGCCTGCCGGAGATCAGCGCGGTGGCCTGGGCAACCTATCTTGGCCAGATACGGCGCAGCAATACGCTTACCGACTTCGACGGTGATGGCCGTGAGGATGTCCTGTTCCCGGTCGATGGGCCGTCCGGTAGCGTGATCTGGCAGGCGCATCGGTCCACGGGCGTCCAATTCGAATCGACGCCGATGGGGACATTCACTGGCGAGGTCGTCGAAATTCTGGACGTCAATGGAGACGGCTTGTCAGATGTTATTTACAGCTACAACGGGAATTGGTGGACGGTGCTGAGCACGGGTGACGGTTTTGCCGCGGCGACGAATACCGGTATTACCAGCCAGCCACTGTCTGGCCCTCAATACGGGAGGTCGCCGAGAATCGTCGACTATGAGCCCGACGGGCGGGACGATATCCTGTTGCCATCGGGCACGAAGTGGCGCGTCTACACATCTGACGGCCGGTCTTTCTCGAGTGCACGTTACTTCGAAACCGGCCTTCCGGACCCGGGCGTTGTGTCTGATATCTTGCCCGCCAATCTGCGAGGTCTCGGCGTGACCGACCTGTATATCGATCGCAACGACCTTTTCAAGTGGACATTTGATTTTCATACGGGCCTTGAGAATACGTTCCTGCTCAGTCAGATCAACGATGGCCTCGGTAACACCTACGGTATGGAATACGGATATACCAATCCACTCACTCTGGGGCAGAGCAGTACCGCTGCGCACAGGGTAACGGGGGGTGCGCCATCGGGCACGCAGAATTATTACAACCAGGACATGCGCCTGGTTAAATCCTATACGAGTAACGACGGCGTCGGCGGCAGCTATACAAAGGATTACCGATACTACGACGGCTGGGTTGACCTGAGCGGCAGAGGGTTTCTCGGCTTTCAGAAAATTGTAGTGCAAGATTCACGCGATGTGGTTTCGTCAACTACTTACAATTGGATTTTCCCGTACCAGGGTCGGCTTCGTCAGACCCGTACTCTCCAGGCCGGTCGACTCAAGTCGATAATCAATTACGCCTACATCTCAGATGATACGGAGGCGGCCCCGTCCGACCCGGCGGAAAAATACTATTACATCGACAGGTACATCAGGAATATCAGGGAGTACGATCAGAACGGAGAATTCCGTTATACGACAAACACGCCATCTGACTTCGACGTTGATCACGGCGTGGCGAAAACCATGATCACCGCAATCACCTCGCCACAGTGGGCCGGCAGCTTCACGACCCAGACGAACCGGATATTGGACAATGCGGGCTTGTCGTCTTCGTTCTATTGTCTCGGCATGCCGCTCGAGGTCAAGGTTACGACGACTGATCCGGCCACCGGATCTGCAGTGCGCATGGCCATGCAGACCAATAACATTACCCGGTGCAACGTCGCCACGACGAGCGTTGATCCGCAGACCGCAGCAAACCCGAATCCCGCGCCGATGCCACTGGTTACGGAAGCGAGTTACGACGGCTTTGGCAACGTTGTCAATATCAAGACCTATGGCGCCGACTTGCCGGCACAACAGCGCGAGACGGTGTTGTCTTACGACAGTGACGGCTACCGTATCGTCGCCGAGCAATATCTCGTGTCAGAAACCGCGGCCAGCTGCGGCGGCAGCGCGACATTGAACTGGGATACGCTGTCGCATACGTGGAATTATGCGCTGGGCCTGGAGGCCGAACGCACGGCCGTTGACGGTCTGCAGACACGATGGACTTACGACGATCTTGGCCGGCTGACTCGCGCCGAGTCGCTGAACGATACTGTGGCCGTCGATATCGCATACCAGAATTGCAGCGGGTTCTGCCCGGGCAACAGTCGGTACCAGGTTCGACTGACGGGCTCTGACGGCCGGCAGTCCAGGACGGTGCACGATGGCTACGGCCGGCAGATTGGCGCGGCCAGTATGCTGTTCAACGGTCGGGAGAGTCGCACGCGCACCGACTACGATGCACTGGGTCGGGTGGGCCGGCAGTCGATTCCGTACCTCACGGGAAGTTCCGTGTACTGGGCCACCTATGCCTTTGATGGTTTTAACCGGGTGATCTCCATCGACCGGCCGATCGACGAGTCGCGCGGCGCGGGTGCAATCACGACGCTTGCTTACAACGGCCTGCAGGTTACCGAGACGAACCCGGAACTGCAGACGATAACGCGCATGCGTTACCCGACCGGCACCCTGGCCTCGGTCGCGGATGCGGCGGGCATCACGACCTATGCGTATACGCCGTTCGGTGAGTTGGCCTCGATTACCGATCCCGGTACGAACGTGCGGACGTTCACGTACAACAGCCGTGGCATGATAACCTTGGCGACGGATCCCGACAGCGGTACCTGGGCCTATACGTATAACGCCTACGGCCAGATTCTGAACCAGACGGACGATAGTTCGCCGAATCCCGGTGAGGTCAGATTTTCCTATGATCGCCGCGGTCGCGTGATCGACCGGAGGGACTACGCAGGCGCGGCGATTACCGGTCTGGCCAATTGGTCATATAGCCTCTCGAGTCCGGGTCAGGGTCGGCTGACGCGGGTCAGCGGGTCGAACGGATTCACGGAAACCTATACCTACGATACGCTCGGTCTGCCCATCCGGACGGCCACGCGAGTCGGCGCTGGCGGGGTGACTTACGTGACCGACCGCACATTCGACGCGCAGCGACGCCTGGATACGATCACGTATCCGCAGACGGTCGACGGCCACCGGCCGAAATTCAAGTACCAATACAGCGCGAACGGCTACCTGTCCGCAGTCAGCGATCAGACCGCCGGCATCAACAACCCGATTTACACGGTCATGGCATCCGACGATCCGCTCGGACGGACCACGGCTGCGATATTCGGCTTCGGCAGGGGCGCCTACCCGGAGCAACACAACTACGACCAGGCCAACCTGTTGCTGCAGTCGATCCGCACGGGGATGGCCGGCGCGATCCAGAGCCGTACCTACGGGTGGGATACGCTTGGCAATCTGACCGCCCGCCAGGCCTTCGACTTGCCTGGCGCACCGCGCGAGACGGTCGTATACGATCGCCTGAACCGGATGACGCAGTTGATAACCACTGGGTCGTTCGCGGGCTCGCCACAGGTGCTGAACCTGAGCTACGATGCGGCCGGCAACCTGCTGTCGAAGTCGGATGTCGGTAACTACAATTACTCTGGCGCCGGTGGGCCCCATGCGGTTGCGTCGATCTCCGCCGGGCCGGCCGGTTCGATGTCGTTTGCGTATGATGCCAATGGCAACATGACGAACCGCAACGGCACGATGATTGCTTGGACGCTGTTTAACAAGCCGCGGTTGATTACGGCGGGTGCAAACTCGGCCGAGTTCTTCTACGGCCCGAATCGACAGCGGATCAGACAGGTTATCAACGTGACGACCCGTATTGATTACGTCGGCCCGCATTTTGAGGTGGCAACGAACGGCGCGAATACGACGTATAAGTCGAAGGTTTTTGTCGATGGCCGGGTGGTCTACATCCAGAAGGAGGAAGCCGCCGGGCCGGAGTCGCGGGGTTTTTACGTCCACCGCAATCATCAGGGCAGTGTGGATACGCTGGTGCAGGCATATGGTTCGGCCACCGGCGAGGTGACACAGTTTGCCTTCGATGCGTTCGGGCAACGGCGCAATCTGGACTGGGGCCCGGATACCATCGGCGCGCGGGCGGGCGACGATCATTTTACCGAGCGCGGCTATACCGGGCATGAGCACCTGGATGGCGTGGGAGTGATTCATATGAATGGTCGGGTGCAGGAGCCGGCAATCGGGCGGATGATGTCACCGGATCCGGTGTTGGGTTCGCTCGGTAATCCGCAGTCGCAGAATCCGTATAGCTATGTGCGTAATAATCCGCTGACATTGGCGGATCCGAGCGGCTTCTGCCCGGATTGCGGCGGTGGAGAGGGTGGAGAAGGCGGCGGAGTATTCGGTCCGCACGGAGGGGTCGGTTTTTATATTCTTGGGCCGATCAACATAGTCAGGCATTGGCTGCACCCGACCAGACGGCTGGGGCGGAATAGTCCTGTAAACAAAGCGTTCAGAGCTGAAAGGGCGGCTCTGAGAGCGGACTGTATCGCGGCGGGTCAAACGAGCTGCGCCAAGCAGGTTGCCGCCGGCTCGTGGCCACCCGGTGTCGGGGCCTCTCCGGTCGATCCGGCACCGGCTCCGGTTCCGGAACCCGCTCCAGCTCCATTGCCGCCGGGCACGCCGCCCGCCGCGGATGCGCCCGGCACGGCCAGCGATGTGTTGGGTTCGAAGCAAGCCGAGTTGGAAGGGGCTGACCGTGCGTCGATCAACCAGAGTCCTGATACAGATGCAATTTCACGGCAAGATGCTGGCGCCATTGTTTTTGGTGGAGTTGAGGCAGGGGCAGGTATATTCGCTGGTGTAATCGGCGTTACCGGTAGTAGCGGAGGGATTAGAGAGATTCGCAAGGATGGGGTAGCTTGCGCATTTAATCAGGTTTGCGTCCAAGTTGGGTTCGGAGGTTTTTTTGGTATAACTGGCCAAGCAGTAGGCGGCATGACTGCTCCTCTAGAGAACGATACTTTTGGTACATTCGGCGTATTCGCAGTCGGGGCGGCTGGCGGCGGAGCCTTTGGGACATTAGATGTCAATTCGTCGAGTGGGACATTGGGCGGAGGCTTTACCGAAGGAATCGGTGGCGCATTTGGGGTTCAATTCTGCCGGGTTGACGTTTTTGGGTGTCACTAAAAACTATGGTCAAGCTTAAAATTGCATTTTTCGTTTGCTGGGCAGGAGTAATGATCGGTCTTTGGTTTATGAATTCCGGTCATATTTCTGCTGGAAAGCTCATCGGGACTGGGTTCGGGCTTGTGGCTATGGCAATAGCGTTTTACCTTTTCTTTTCGTACCTCAAAGACCGTTTTGGTCGTTCCATCGAGTGACGTGTTGCAAAGTCCCAAAGTGAACCCCTTTACATCCTGGTCGGGAAGTCACTGGCAATCGTATCTGTGCTGGTGTTTGTAGCTAGTCACTGGTGTCCCGCTAAAAAATGTACCCCTGCCTGAGCGAAGAGGGGATCTTCGCTGCGGGCAGATCGCAGTCGGGCCGACATGGGTCGGGACCTCTTTCTGAGACTGTGGTCCGGCTTCCTGCGTAAGCATTGACGACAAGTTTTTCTCGGGCCAGCCAGCGCGCTGACTCCGATCAATTTACGTCGCGGATAATCTGGTCACGGATCTCGGCAATCTCGGCGGTCTTCGGCATCGATGGCAATTCGGCGCAGCGCTTCGGCCTGGGGCAGGTCATGCTGCGCGGGCAGATGATGCTGGCTGCCGACTCCGCGGCTTCGGCGACCCAGCCGATGTTCAAGACCCGGCCAGTACTCTGGATCGCCTGCCTGGCGCGCGCGGGTAGCGCACCCCGGCCGCCGCCGCGGCGGGTGCTGGCACCGATCGCATCGACGACATTATCCGTGTCATAGCCCTGCGATTCCAGCGCCGGTACGAGGTCGATGCCGACCGATAGCACGTGATGGTTTCCGGCCGAGTCCCGGGTGCGAAACGAATGGCAGCAGTACAGTAGTGAGCGGTCGCCGTCCTGCAGGACTGAGATTTGTGACGACGGCTTGCGCGCGTTCGGTTGGTGCAGCATGGAAAAGACGGCCCACTGGGGGCACGGGTCGGTGACCATCGACAGGTTGCCCCACGGCAGTGGAATACCATTGCCGCGATAGACCGAGCGCAAGTAGCCGGGGGGATAGGCATCGAAATAATGCCAGTGTCGGTAGGGCGAGACAGCGGTCATGCGCCGCATCATGACGGCCGGTGTCAGTTGCAGCTTGTCGCGTGCCTCGACGCGATAATTCTCGCGCATCAGGAAGCGGCGCATCGGTTGCTTCGGGCACAGTAATGCTTCAGCAAAAAATCCACACTCGAAATCGCGCCACGCAAACAATACGTCCTGTGAGTTCATAGCGCCGAAGTGGCGCGCGCTGGTTTCGGGAGTACCCCCGAGTCGGCCGCCAGTCGCATGGACGGACTTCAAACCATCGCCGTCGTGGAGCACTTTGTGTCCGATATGCGCTGCGAGGTCGAATTTCAGTCGCGCGGGGTCCCGGCGCAAGCGCTCATTCATATAGATTGTCGCCGGAGCCTGGAAGAATGACCGGACCAGGGTCTTGAACACACGTTCATTTTCCTGCGTTTGCTGCGCTTCCCGGTCGAACCATCTGACCTTCAGTCCAACCCGCTTGCACAGCAAGAGCAGGTCGTCGACGGTCATCGCGAAGCGCCGGTCGCCGACCGCCTCGGCGCTGCGCTCGAGGTCCGGGAACTGGTTCTGGTGTACCTCCTGCAGTGAACGAATCATCAGGTGGGCGAACTGCCGACCGCTGGTGCCCGTCTGTGACAAGAGTTCGGGAATCGCGGCCTCGAGCAGGTTCTTCGAGAACAAGAAGGCGGGTTCGAACGGCATCCGGGGCTGACCGCCCCGGGTGGCAGGTTTTTTCGGCGTGGCAAGATTCGCGTTCTCGTCGAGGAACCACCTGGGGCTCTTCTGAAAAATCGACGCGAGCAACTCGAGTACCTCCGGCGATGGCGTCCGTTTGCCGGTCTCGATCATGCTCAGGTACGACACGGAGGGTGCGATGTCGGCGTGGATCTGGATGCAGCGCGAGGAGACATCCTGCAGCGTCAAACCATTGCGTTTCCGCAAGTTACGAAACTTGGCGCCCAGGAAGTGGCTTTTGCGCTGGAGATTAGACATAAGTGGTTGTGAAATTTACATTGTAAAATTTTTGTTGTGAAATTTCGCTTCATTTTACCCTTAAACTTCTGTGATCGCCATCATCGAATTGAAATTTCAAACAATTTATCCTCTGAAGCCTATGAATACAGCTAAAAAAGCAAGAATGGCTGCCGAGCATTCCGGTGTCGAATTCACGGCGGATGCGCCTGAGTCCGCGGTCGGAATTCTCAACACCGAAGCGATTTCCCTGCTGGCGATGCTGCAGCGGCAATTCAACGAGCGTCGACTGGAGTTACTTGCGGCCCGCGTCACGCGCCAGGGCGAAATCGATGCGGGAGGGTTACCTGATTTCCTGCCCGACACCGAACACATCCGTGCTGCCGACTGGCAGGTCGCGCCGGCGCCCGCCGACCTGACGGACCGCCGCGTCGAGATCACCGGGCCGGTCGATCGGAAAATGGTCATCAACGCGCTGAACGCGCCGGCGAAGTGTTTCATGGCTGACTTCGAGGATTCCTGCTCACCGACCTGGGCGAATCTCCTGAATGGCCAGGCCAACCTGCGCGATGCCGTAAATCG
>SMWD01000001.1 GCA_004357495.1 Gammaproteobacteria bacterium | reverse complement strand
GAGGGCCTGATGCTGAACGCGAGCTATACCTACCTTGATGCCAAGTACACGGATTTCGAGGACCAGACGCGGTCCATGATCCGTGCAGCCCAGGCCGGCGAGTGCAAGATCGTGCTCAAGGACGGCGGTGATCCCTTCGCGCCCGGCGTGGACCCGTCGGTCCGGTTCTGCGAAATCGATCTGACCGGCAACCAGCTCGAGCGTACGCCCGAGAACGCATTCGTCGGCAACTTCACGTATACGACGCAGTTCATGGAGTCGGATTTCGACTGGTTCTGGGAAGGGACTGCCACCTTTCAGGATGAGCGCTTTATCGCCCAGGACAACGCCATATTCTTTGACAGCTACTGGATTGCCGATACGCGCTTCGGTCTGACCGGCGAGAAGTTCGAGTTCCTGATCTATATCGACAACCTGCTGGATGACGACACGATTCAGACCGGCGGCAGTGGCCCCGATTTCGCCGAGCAGGTCGGTCAGCTTGGTTTCACGGCCGGCTTCGGGGTCTCGCATGTGTTTGCGGTGCTGCCGGATCCGCGCACGTTCGGCGCCCGTCTGACGCTGCGGTTCTGATCGACTGACATTGATCAAGCCCGAAACATCCCCGGTCGTTCACGCCGGGCCGGTACGTGCGTGGCCGCCGGGCCTTGCGGCGGGTATCGAGGCGGCGCTGGGCTGGAGTGAGGCCAACCAGGACCCGGCGGGTTTCTGGTGCGGTACGCTCGAGTCGAACGCGTGCATGGAGGCGGAATGGCTGCTCGCGTTTCATTTGCTCGGCTACGACTATGCGCACCGGGACGCGTTGGTGCGGGGTATCCTCCAGCGCCAGCGCAGCGATGGCGCATGGGAAACTTATTTCGATGCACCGTCCGGCGATATCAACGCGACGGTCGAGTCTTACGCCGCGCTGCGGGCCAATGGCATCTCGCCGGACTCTGACGAATTACGCCGCGCCCGGGCCTGGATTCAGGGCCACGGCGGCCTCGCTAACATCCGTGTTTTCACGCGTATCTGGCTGGCGATGATCGGCGAGTGGCCGTGGCGGGCCGTGCCCAACCTGCCGCCCGAAATGATCCATATGCCGCTGTGGACGCCGTTTAACATCTATCACTTTGCCTCATGGGCGCGGGCGACGATCGTGCCGTTGGCGGTGTTGTCGGCGCGGCGCCACGTCAAGCCGCTGCCGCCCGAGCATCGGCTCGATGAATTGTTTCCGGATGGGCGCGAAAACTTCGATTACTCGCTGCCACGCCGGGGCCGGCGTTTGTCGTGGAGCGGCTTCTTCCGAACCGCGGATCGTGTTCTGCATGCGATACAGAACGGGGGCTGGACACCGGGCCGGCGCCGCGCCGTGCGCCGCTGCGTTGACTGGGTGATTCGCCATCAGGATGCCGATGGCGCGTGGGGCGGGATTCAGCCGCCGTGGATCTACTCACTGCTTGCGCTGCATGCGGAGGGCCGCACCCTGAGCGATCCGGTGATTGCCCGCGGTCTCGAAGCGCTCGACAAGCACTGGTATTACGAACGGGACGACGCCCGCATGATCCATGCCAGCGAGTCATCGGTCTGGGATACCGCGCTGACCGCGCTGGCCATGCTCGACAACGGTTTGCAGGTGGAAACGTCGCCTGCGTTGCGCCGTGCCATCGACTGGTTGCTTGCCAACGAGGTGCGGGTGCGGGGTGATTGGTCTGTCAAGGCGCCGCACGTCGAGCCGGGCGGCTGGGCTTTCGAGCGCGCCAACCTGAACTATCCGGATATCGACGATACGGCGGTCGTGCTGATCGTGCTGGCACGGGTCCGTCGTCAGTTGGCGGCCGATTCGGTGTGGCGCGGCGAGCTTGCCGCCGCGATCGATCGCGGCCGGCACTGGATGCTCGCGATGCAGTCGTCGAACGGCGGCTGGGCGTCTTTCGACCGGGATAACGACAGCGCGGTGCTTGCGCAGATTCCGTTCAGCGACTTCGGCGAGGCGCTGGATCCGCCGAGTGCGGACGTGACGGCGCACGTGCTCGAGGCGCTCGGCGAACTCGGCTTCGATCGCACCGCTCCGGCGGTGGCGCGCGGCCTCGCATTCCTGAGGCGCGAGCAGGAAGCATCGGGTAGCTGGTTCGGCCGCTGGGGCGTCAACCATATTTACGGCACGGCGGCGGTGCTGCCGGCGCTGCGGGCCGTCGGTGAAGACATGCGGGCCGCTGACATCCGGCGCGCGGCCGCATGGCTTGCGGCCCGGCAGAATCGCGATGGCGGCTGGGGTGAAACCTGCGCATCGTATATGGATCCGGCCTGGATCGGGCGCGGTGTCAGCACCGCATCACAGACCGGCTGGGCGCTGATGGGGTTGATCGCTGTCGATGATGAAGCCCATGCGCAGGTCATCGACCGGGGCACGAATTTCCTGCTGAGCACGCAGCGCGACGGGACCTGGCACGAGCGGGAATACACGGGCACCGGTTTCCCCGGCTACGGGGTGGGTGCGCGCACTGCGCTGGACAACCCGGGCCTCGGCCGGCGGCTCGGGCAGGGCGCCGAGTTGCAACGCGCATTCATGATCAACTACAACCTCTACCGCCACTATTTCCCGCTAATGGCGCTCGGCCGGGTCAACGCCCGCCGCTAGCGTGGCGTAGTTTTGTCGGTGACTACAGGGCCGACGCGCGGAGTTCTGCCTGTTCGACCGCGAGTCGTTCGAGCAGGGCGGCGGCGCCGCCGTCAACCAGGACCCGGCTGTACTGCCCGCGTTTCAGCGCGAGTTCACTGACTCCGTCAGCGGTGATGTTGACGATGCGCCAGCCATCGTCAGTCGCGTGCAAGACGTAGCTGAACCTGACGTCGTCGTCGGCAGGGTCGATCAGCGTCGTGCGTATCTCGACCCGTCCCCTCGGCATCGAGCGCGCCTCGGTGGACGCAAACCGCACACCGTCCAGGCCCCGGTATCTCGCGGCGTAGGCGGTGATCGTCAATTCACGAAATGCATCGATGAAGCGGGTACGTTGTTCCGGGTCGAATGTGTGCCACTGGCGCCGGACGGTCAGTCGGGCCATGAACAGCAGGTCGTGCGTGGCGTCGATCAGCGGCGCGTAGGCGGCGTGGCGCGCAGCGAATGCGGTTTCGCCGCGCACGCCGAAGCGGGCGTCGATGGACAGAATCTGGCGCGTCAGACGTTCGACGGTAGCGGCTGCCGCGGCGCTCGGCGTGGGCTGATCATCGCCGTTGACTGTTGTGAATGAAAGCGTGAAGAATATCACGCAAGATATTGATAAAACACGCATATAAGCGTTTGTCGATGCGCCCGGATCGGCCGGACTCAGCCCCCGTCGAGTGCCCGGGCGCGCGTGATCTGGTCCAGCGGCACTTCGATGTCGATGCCGCCCTCAGGCTCCACATACGGCAGTTCGGGGGCCATCGGCCCGGTCAGTCGCGGGCCGAACAGGAAGGTCTGCAGTGCCGTCAACGGGTGATTCAGCGTCGCCTCGACCGCCGTGCCTTCATACCCGCAGTGCGCCATGCAGTTATTGCACTTCGCGTTGTGTCCGGTGCCGTAGCGGTGCCACTCGGTGGTCTCGAGCAACTCGGTGAAACTGCTTGCATAGCCCTCGTCGACGAGCAGGTAGCACGGCTTCTGCCAACCGAACACGTTGTACGTCGGGTTGCTCCACGGGGTGCAGGCAAAGCTGCGGTTACCGGCCAGGAAATCGAGATACAGGCCGGAATGGTTGAACGGCCATTTGCGCCGGCGTTCCCGACCGATCGTGAAAATCTTGCGGAACAGGCGCTTGGTCTGACGCCGACCGAGGAATACGTCCTGGCGAGGTGCGTGCTGATACTCATATCCCGGTGACACGGTGATGCCCTCGACACCGAGGTCGGTCACAAAGTCGAAGAAGTCGGCGACTTCCTGCGGATTTTCGGTCGAGAACAAGGTGCAGTTGACGTTGACGCGGAAGCCGCGTTCCAGCGCCAGCCGGATAGCCGTCACGGCTTTGTCGAACACGCCGTCCTGACAAACCGATGCGTCGTGATGCGTCCGGTCGCCGTCCAGGTGAATGGACAGCGTGAGGTAAGGCGACGGTTCGTACAGATCGATCTTGCGGCTCAGCAGCAATGCGTTCGTACACAGGTAAACAAATTTCCTGCGCGCGATGATGCCGCGGACGATCGCGGGCATGTCCTTGTGGATCAGCGGTTCACCGCCGGGGATCGATACGATCGGGGCATCGCATTCATCGACGGCCGCCAGCGCGTCTGCGACGCTGATGCGTTTGCGCAGGATGTCATCGGGGTAGTCGATCTTGCCGCAGCCGGCGCAGGCGAGATTGCACTGGAACAGTGGTTCCAGCATCAAAACGAGGGGATAGCGTTTCCGCCGCCGGAGTTTCTGGGTCAGCAGGTATTTGCCGACGCGATATTGCTGCAGTAACGGGATGCCCATGGGTGCCTAATATAGCAGAGCGCTGGTGTGACGGCCGAAGGCGTGCCGGGCAGGTGACGAGTCGAGGTTCATAGGTCGACGTTCATGGGTCGAGCAGGGCGCCGCCGCCGTCGCGACACACCTGACGCAGCACCCCGGCCGCGGTACGCAGGCGGGCCATGATGCGCAGCAAGCCCGGCAGGTTGCCCGGGCGGCGCAACAGGCCGGCCAGTACGCGTAGCGGTTGCGGATTGCCGGCGCGGTCGAGCGCTACCGCGACAATCGGCGGGATCGAATCCGCGCAGGTGTCGAGCACGACACGCAGCGTGATGAACGGGATGTGGACCCGGGAAGCGGCGGTGGCCAGCTCGGCCGATTCCATGTCGACGGCGGCCGCACCGGTCGCCGCATTCAGGCCGCGCTTCTGCCCGGGTTCGCGGACGACATGATCGACGGTGATCAGGCTATCCGTGCGCACCTCAAAGCGTTTTGCCAGTGCCGCCTCGATGCGGCCATGCCAGTCGAGGTCTACCGGCAATGTATCGTGATTCCGGCGCAGAATTTGCGTCGGCAACAACACGCTGCCCGCGGGCAGGTCGTCGATGAGCCCGCCGGCGGTGCCGATCGACACCAGGCCCGCAGCCCGGATATCCGTTAACTGTGCCGCCAGGCGTTCGCTGTTCAGGGGGCCGAGTCCGGTTTGCAGAAACCGGGACGGGCGGGTGGCGTCAACGGTGTGCGCGAGACTCGCGCAGGCTTTGCGTTCGGTGGCCGTGGCGACGGCGAACACGACGGGCCGAGTCTTGCCCGGTGAACTGTGCATGCGGGTTGCGCGGGTCGGCCGGCCGCGGCTCAGGCCAGCCGGTCAGAGGCAAGCAGGGCGCCGGGTGGCGGGCACAATTCACCGCGCGGCGCCAGGGGTAATCCGCGGCCGGCGGCCGTGAACAAGGCTCGCGTCGCTCGATTGCTGACCTGCGCGATGTTGCAGGCAACGATGGTCGCTTTGACGGCACGCCGCGAGATCTTGACCTCGGCACCAGCGACATAACCCGGGTTTTCATGAATCCTTCGTAAGGTCAGCACCGCCATGCCGATCGCCCACAGGCAGAAGCGCCGGATGCCGGGTTCGTGTTTCGGAATCAGTTGTGTGTAACACAACGCAGACTGCAGGTGCGCGTGCGCG
>SMWD01000184.1 GCA_004357495.1 Gammaproteobacteria bacterium | reverse complement strand
GTTTACGCCTGCGACATTGCCTACTGCACGAACCAGGCAGTCGCATTCGACTATCTACGCGATCGCGTCACCATGGGATATCGGCGCGGTCGCCTCTATCGCAGCATCGATGGCCTGCGTAGCGGCGAAACGCAAGTCGGCCAGTTGCTGCTCAGAGGATTGTGCTTCGGTATCGTCGATGAAGCGGACAGCGTGCTGATCGATGAAGCGCGCACGCCATTGAAATTGTCCGGGGCAGCGGCAAACCAGGTCGACCGGCGGGTCCTGCGGCAGGCTCTGCAATTCGCAGATCAGATCGAGAACTATGGCAACAGCTATGTGATCGACAACACGCGCCGTATCGAGCTGACGGAAAAAGGTAAGGCCTACCTTGCGCAGCTTGCCGAAGGGCGGGACCGGCCGTGGACGAGCCCGCGGCGTCGTGAACTCATGATCAAGCAGGCCTTGAGCGCCAAGCACCTGTTCATCAGGGACCGGCAGTATCTCGTTCGCGACGGCAAAATTCAGATCATCGACGAAAACACGGGGCGCGTTATGCCCGAGCGTTCATGGGAAATGGGCCTGCATCAGATGATCGAGGCCAAGGAACAGGTTGAGATCACGGACCCCGCCGAAAGCCTGGCGCGCATCACCTATCAAAGATTCTTCCGCCGCTACCTGCGTCTTGGCGCAATGACCGGCACCGCGCAGGAAGTTGCGGGCGAGCTCTGGTCGGTCTATCGCCTGCCGGTCGTCAAGATACCGAGCAATAAACCGTCCAGGCGCCGGTCTTTGCCGACGCGCATGCACCGGACAGCCGATGAGAAGTGGCAGGACGTCGTTGCTCACGCGAAAGTCATGCAAGACAAACACCGCGCGGTGTTGATCGGCACCCGGTCGGTCGAATCTTCCGAAAAGCTGAGCGAACTGCTGACCCGAGCCGGGCTGGATCATCAGGTCCTGAACGCGCGCCAGGATCGCCGTGAGGCCGAGATCGTCGCGCAGGCCGGGCAACCGGGCCGGATCACCGTCGCAACGAACATGGCCGGACGCGGGACCGATATCAACCTGGCCCCCGAGGTTACCGATGCCGGCGGCTTGCACGTCATTGCCACGGAGCGCAACGAAGCGCGGCGCATCGACCGACAGCTGTTCGGACGCTGCGCCCGCCAGGGCGATCCAGGCAGCGTCGAGGCGATCCTGTCCTGGGAAGACGAAATCATGGACGCTTGTGCGTTACGTCCCATTTTGGGGTTGGCGCGAAAGATAAACTGGCAGACACAGTTTACCTATTGGACCGGACTGGCATTGACGTGGGCGGCGCAACGCTCGATGGAACGAAGCCATGCGCGCACGCGTAAAGACCTGCTAACGCAGGATCAACGTCTAGAAGACGTTTTCGCGATCAGTGGACTGATGGAATAACCCTCGTGATTACATTGATAAGGATGTCGAAAAGAAGCCGCGCGATGCTTGCACGAGCGGCATTGTTTTTGGCGTGTCTGAATTCGACGGTGGCACTTGCGGAAGATCTCGACGAGCTCGATTGCGTCATCGAACCGCACGTGGTCATCGACCTCAGCAGCCGTGTCGACGGGATCGTGGAAACAATGGAAGTCGAGCGCGGCGAGCTCATCGAAAAGGGTCAGGTACTCGTACGCCTCGAATCGAGCGTGGAACGGGCCACTGTCGCAAGAGCGCAGGTGCGCGCCGAAGCGATGGCGGAAATTCTTGCCAGTAACGTCAGCGCCGAGTTCGCGCAAAGGAGAAACGATCGCATTCAGGAATTGCACCGCAGCAATGCCGTGTCGACCGACAAGCTTGATGAGATAAAGACCGAGTATGAGCTGTCGCGCCTGCAGCTCAAGAGGGCCAAAGAAAACCAGCTCATTGCAAAACTCGAGTTGCGTCAGGCGCGTGAGGTGCTCAAGCGTCATACTCTGCGCAGTCCGATACGCGGAATCGTCGTCCGACACTATCTCGCACCTGGAGAAGCCGTCGAGGAACAGCCGATCATGCGGCTCGCGCAAATCGACCCGCTGCGCGTGGAAGTGATCGTTCCGGTGATGGCGTTCGGGACCATCCAGGTCGGTCAGCGCGCGATTATGCGGCCGGAGGCGCCGATGGAAGGCGAATACGCGGCCACGGTGACGATCGTAGACGGCGTCGCGGATGCATCCAGCGGCACGTTTCGCGTTCGCCTCGGACTGCCCAACGAGGACTACAGCCTACCTAGTGGACTTCGATGCCGGGTCAGATTCTTACCCAACGATGCACCACCGGATACCGAAACAGCGGCCGGACCTGGTCCGGAACCGCCGACAACTCGGACGACCGACGAGCCAGGCCCGCTACCGAATGAGATGATCGCTGCGACCGGGGCCGAGGTCGCCGCCCGGACATGTCAGACCATCGGGCCGATAGCGGACGCGTCGGCAGCCGACCGGATCATGATGACGCTGACCGGGCAGGCGACCCAGCTCAGATTGCGTGAAGTAAGCCAGAGCAGCGTCGAATCGTATCTGCTTTTGGCCGAGCCGCAGCCGTCACTGGAGGACTCGCGCGCCCTGACCGAAAAAATGCAGGCTGCCGGATTCAACGACTTCTACATCTTCTGGCGCGGGCCACATAAGGGCCGTATTTCGCTGGGGGTCCACAGGAACAAGGCGTACGCAGAAGAACGCCAGACCCAACTCCACGAACTCGGATTCGAATCCGAATTGGTGTCTCGTACGGAAACGCGCTCACGCTTCTGGCTCGACGTCGAACTGCTGCCGCGAATCACGGCCTTGAATCTCGCAGCGGCGGAGAAAACACTCGGAAAGACAGATTTCGCCGCATCGCGGTGTGAAATCGTCGTCAGCCGCGATCAATCGGGTCAAACCCTTGCCGGGGTTTCAACGCTGCGCTGAACGAACAATCGGGCAATTAAGTTGTCGGCGCGTTTCCGCGGCGAAAATGTGACCCGTGCCACACATTCTGTGCCCGAATCCCATACGCTTCGGTGGGTTTTACCCTATTTGTATTAAGCCAGCACTCACGCGCGCACGGCGTTTGGCGTGCACTGGTTGACGGTGAAACAGCGCAATGAAGAAACGGCGAATCGACAAAGCCTGCTCGGCGGGGCCACTCATGACGGAGATGGAATCGCGCGTACTTCTGTCCGCCGATTTGCCCGTCGGACTCGCTGACTCCAATGTCATACTCGGGGCTGCCGGGCCCTTATCCGATCCATTGGTCGTCGTGGATATTGGCGAATGGAGCACGGCCGATGCTGCCGTGACGCAAACTCACGAACTCATCATCATCGACTCCTCGACGCCGGACTATGAAGTGTTCGTCAACGACCTCATCGCCAAACGCGGCGACGGGCGCTCCTTCGAAGTCGTGATCCTGGACGCGGACCGAGACGGCATCGAACAGATCACCGAACTGCTCGCTGAGCGCTCAGACCTCAGCGCCGTACATATCATTTCCCATGGCAGCGACGGCAGCATCACTCTCGGCGACAGCGTGCTCGACTATGAAGGGTTGATCAGTAACGCCAAGACCATCCAGGGTTGGGGCGACGCATTCACGGACGACGGCGACCTGCTGATTTATGGCTGCAATCTCGCGGCGGGCGCCGATGGCCGTGCGTTTATCAATACGCTCGGTCAATTGACCGGTGCCGATGTCGCCGCCAGCGTCGACCTGACCGGCGACGCGGCCCAAGGCGGCGACTGGGACCTGGAATACCACCACGGCATCATCGAGGCCGATGTCGCGCTCAGCGTCGAGGCGCAACGCCAGTGGGACGGAGTTTTGGCGATCCCAACTGCTAACGACGACCCGGTGGCGTACAGCAGCCTGGTCACCAGCCTGGGACCATTGGGCTATTGGCGCCTGGGTGAGTCCAGCGGCACTACGGTTTACGACGAAACCGGAACAAACAACGGTACCAACGTAAACGGTTCGACGCTGGGCCAAGGTGGAGCGCTAACGGACGAGCCGGCCAACACAGCCATTGCGTTTGATGGTACCGTGAACGACGACACCGGTGACTTCATCGAGATTGCCCACGACGCCAGCTACGAGCTTGACGACGGCTCGATTCAGCTCTGGTTCAACACGTCGGATGTCACTCAAACCGCGGGGTTGTTTTCGAAGGACTCGACGAACTTCGATACCGGCGGTCACGTCACGATCGAACTCACATCAACATCCCACGTGATGGTGAGGCTGCAGAGCACCACCACCGACTACATCATCGAATCCACCACCGTATTAACGCCCGGTGAGTGGCATCACGTCGTGTTCACTTTCGGGTCCGATGGCATGCGGCTCTATGTCGATGGCAAGCTCGAGGCCACTGACCCGTACACGGGCGGACTTGCCACCACATCGGGCGGCAGCGGTAATGCGGAGCCGATTGCACTAGGCGCCTCGACGCAAGCCAGCGGAAATCTGGTAACAACGGGAACGTATCGACATTTCGACGGCATCATCGATGAGGTTGCGATTTTCGGCGTGGAACTGAGTCCGGAGCAGGTCCGTAATCTTTACGGCGCGGCGTCGCAGCACTACACGATTTACCAGGACACCACGCTGAATACATCGGCCGCCGGGGGTGTGCTGGCGAACGACTACGATGCCGATGATGATCCGCTGACCGCGGTGCTTGTGACTGGCCCCACCAATGCGCAATCGTTCACGCTGAATGCGGACGGGTCGTTCGATTACACACCCACGGCGGGATTCATCGGGACCGATACCTTTACCTACCGCGCCAATGACGGCACGAACGACTCGAACCTCGCCACCGTCACGCTCACTGTTGAAGCGGTGACGACGGCCAACGCCCTCTGGATTTCCACTGATTCGAATGTCGTGGCACCGGGCGCGGATGGTCTGCCGGGGGGATGGCTGGAGGGCGAGGTACTGGAGTTCGGTGGTGTGGACCTGGCCTTCGGCGCATCCACCGACGGTGATTTCTCCTCGGTGATCGATTTCGACACGTTCGCCCTGGATCCCACCGACGTCGGCGCCCTGCATTTCGTGGGCAGCAGCATCACCGTGGGCGGAGGTGCCAATACGTTCGACCTGCAAAAAGGCGATGTTCTGGTGTCGTTCAACCAG
>SMWD01000183.1 GCA_004357495.1 Gammaproteobacteria bacterium | reverse complement strand
CTGGACAAATTGCTTCTCGATCAGCGGTCCGCCGTCGACCATTCGTTGCTTCGCATACTCGGTGGCTTCCTCGATCAGGCGTGCCCCGGCGCCACAGCTGCGCGCCGCGATCATCAGCCGCTCGCGCCGGAACCAGCTGTGGGCGTAGCCCATGCCGTCGCCCTCGGCACCGATCCGGTTGGCTGCGGGGACGCACACATCGTTGAAGCGCAGCGTCGGGTGGTGATGGTCGAAGGTATGGCTGAACAGCGGCGAGGCGATCTCTTCGATACCCGGCGTATCCTTGTCGACGAAGAACAGAGCGTCCGTGCCGGCATGCGGGCCATCCTGCAGTCGGGCCTGCAGGAAATAGAAATTGGCCCGGTTCGCGCTGGTGACGAACCATTTCTCGCCGTTGATTCGATAACCGTCGTCAGTGCGTTGGGCCGTCGTCTCGATCACGACGTCCGAGCCCGACTCGCGTTCGGTGATTGCATAGCACTCTTTTAACTCACCCCGCATCATCGGCAGTATATAGCGTTGTACCTGATCGTCATTGCAGGCTTCGAACATCCACCGGTGCGGCTCCGGGAAGCACCAGCACAGTGCGTTCGTAACCCGGCCGAGTTGTTCCCAGACGGCCACCTGGTCGATGGTTCGCGCCTGCAGGCCGCCCAGTTCGACCGGTGCGTCCATGGCGCTGAAGCCGAGCTCGATGGCGCGTGTCTTATGCTTGAGCACGACCTCGGCAGGCAATTTGCCCGCATTCATTTCCGCTTCAACTTCACACGGAATCAGTTCTTCTTCCACGAATTTTCGCGACTTGGCCTGCCATTCGGTGGCGATGTTATCCAGGCTGATCTTCACGCACTACGTCTCCGCCGAGGATCGTTCAGTAAGCAAAATGCTTCGGGAACATGCCTGCCAGGTAGACCTGATAGACTCGCATGGCTTTTTCCGGGCTCATGGAATCCGGGTCGACGAGCAGGTCCAGCCACAGGCCCTCGCTCATCGATGCCAGGCCGGTGGCGACGAGAGCGGGGTCGACTCCGGGGTAGGGGCCTTCGGCGATGAGGCCCGCACACAGGTCAGTCAGCATCTCATCGTACTCGCGGTCCCGTTCGGCACAGATCTTCCGATACGTGGGCCGGGACTTGCTCTCGCCCCAGAATGCGAACCAGACCGACAGCTTGTTGCGGTCACACACGGGCTTGGAGAAATCGGCATAGACCAGCGCCTCGAGGCGTTCCGCGTTCGAATTCCCGGCGCCTTGCAGTGCCTTCTCCCAAGTGGCTCGGTATTCGTCCGCGACATAACGCAGCGTCTCGATCAGCAGCCGCTCCTTGCTCTGGAAGTGCAGGTTGATGATGCCTTGGCTCAGTCGCGCCTCGCCCGCGACGGCGGCCATCGTCGTCTCCGACAGGCCCCGCTTCGCTATGCTGCGGATCGTGGCCTTGATCAGCTGCAGACGACGCTCCGCCTTCGATGCGGTGCGTCGCCCGGGGGCCGTCTTGGGTGGACTCACTACCATGCAGTGCTCTCATCAAGCTAATTAAATCAATCACTTGCAATATGGCACTCGCGGCGCCAACGTCCATACTACCGCTAATTGCCCCGCTTGTTAATGAATGAATGATCATTCATTTTCTGGACACGGAAAGATGATTGTGCGAGGCTTCGTCAGTCATCAATCAGGCTCGGCTACCGTAATGCCCCGCTCACTCATCCGCTCCAACCAGCATTTTAAAAAGGCCGTGACCCGGCTGCCGCTCGGCGTCACGTCGAACTTTCGTTACTGGGGTGACGACAAGACAATCTATGTCGATCACGCCAAAGGTGGCAGGATCTGGGACATCGATGGCAATGAATACATCGATTATCGGCTCGGCTACGGTCCCTGCATCCTCGGCTATGCTGATCCGCGTGTGGACGAGGCGGCGCGCGCGGGCATGGAGGTCGGCGGCGTCTTTGCCCTGGCCACCGAGCGTGAATACACGGTGGCCGAGCGAATCTCGAAAATGGTGCCGGCCGCCGAACTCGTGCGGTTCTCGAATTCCGGCACCGAGGCGGTCATGGCGGCCCTGCGCCTCGCCCGCGCCTGGACCGGCAAAGACTCTTACGTCATGGTTGAGGGCGGCTACCACGGTCTGTTTGACGCGGTGCTCTGGGGCACACCGATGGAGGGCTGGGATCCGTCGAAGGGTGATCCGGAGGTGGCTGCGGAAAGCGAGGGTGTGCCGTTGTTGCTAAAGAGCATGCTGCACATGGTGCCCCTGAACGATGCGAATCGGCTTGAATCGCTGCTGCAAAAGCACGGCGATGCGATCGGAGCGTATCTGATCGAGCCGATCATGGGCAACTGCTGTTCCATCAGTGCGACCCGGGAGTACATGCATGATGCGCGGGCCCTGTGCGAGCAACACAACGTCCTGATGATTGTCGACGAGGTCAAGACCGGTTTCCGGGTTGCCCGCGGTGGCGTGCAGGAACTGATGGGTTTCAAGGCGGACCTGTGTACGTTTGCCAAAGCCATTGCAAACGGTTATCCGCTCGCCGTCGTCGCCGGGCGGGAAGACATCATGCGGCGCATCGGCGATGACGTGGTGCATGGCGGGACATTTACCTGCCACTCGGTCGCACTCGCCGCTGCAGAAAAGACGCTGGAGATTCTCGACGAGACGCAGGCTTTGGAGACCGTCAAGAAATATGGTCAGGACCTGCAGCGCGGAATCAGCGAAATTCTGTCGGCGCGCAGTATTCCGCACTCCTATGCCGGGCACCCGTCGATGGGCGGGCTGTTCTTCAGCGATACTCCGCCGACGAACTATCGCGATTGGGCGAGCACGGACTACACGTTCTACGATGCGCTGGCACTCGAACTGCATGAACTGGGTATTCTCGTCGAGCCAGATTCTCGCGAGCCCTGGTTCCTGTGCGAAGCGCATGCCGACGGGTGCCTTGATGAGACCCTGCAAAAGTTCGAGCAGGCGGTCGATACCACCACCAGTCAATTGAACGGTGCAGCGACAAGCAGTGCCGGCTGACAGGGACTACATGCTGTGAAAAAGTACGATGCGATCGTCATTGGTGCCGGCCATAATGGCCTGACCAACGCGGCGTTCCTCGCCAAAGCCGGCCTCAGCGTGTTGCTGCTGGAGCGCAATCCGTATATCGGCGGCGCTACCGTCAGCCGCGAGATTTATCCGGGCTTCAAGTATTCCAATTGCTCGTACGTATGCAGCCTGCTGCGGCCGGAGATCTACCGCGATCTGAACCTGGCGAAGTACGGTTTGCAGATTGTGCCCTACGGCGGCAGCGTGACCCTGTGCGAGAACGGCGACTTCTTCGGTAACTTTACGGATGCCGATGTTGCCCGCCGGGAAATGCAGCGGCACAGCGAGCGTGATGCGGTAGCAGCGGTACGCTTCGACCGGGACATCATGCGCCAGTGCAAGTTCATCCGGCCGTTCCTGATGCGCACGCCGCCGGACCCGACGTCTTTCAAGCCGCGCGACATCCGGGAGCTGATCCATTACGGAAAGGAGTACTACAAGCTCGGCGAGGAAGTGATCTACGACACGATTCGTTTCTACACGATGAGCATTGCCGAGTATCTGGACGAGTACTTCGAGTCGGGCGTGATCAAGGCGGCCTTTGCCGGCTCCGGCATCATCGGTTCCGCGCTCGGCGTCATGTCGCCGGGTACCTCTTATGTGCTGCTGCATCACGCGATGGGCGAGGTCGATGGCAGTATGGGCGCCTGGGGCTTTGCGCGCGGCGGTATGGGCGCGATTGCGGATGCCATGGCCGCGGCTCTGGTGGATCTGGGTGGCGAGATCCGTACCGATGCCGGCGTCGAGCAGATCATCGTCAGGAACGGCCGCGCCGTCGGCGTCGCGCTGGAGAACGGCGACGAGCATTATGCGCAGGTTATCGTCTCCAATCTCGATCCGAAGCGCACGTTCCTGAAGATCATGGACGAAAAAGACCTCGATCCGTCGTTCGTCGAAAAGGCGAAGAATTTCAAGATTCGCGGCTCGTCGGGCAAGCTGAATATCGCGCTCGACGGCGTGCCCGAGTTTCCGGCACTCGGCAAGGATAACGAGTTGATTCGCGGCGACATGCATTTCATGGATTCGATCGAGCGGCTCGAACGCGCCTACGATGACTGGAAGAACGGCACCTGGTCGAAGGACCCGTATGTCGACATGCTGATTCCAACCCTGACCGATCCGACCATGACGCCCGAGGGCAAACATTTCATGTCGGTGTTCGTGCAGTACGTCCCGCCGAAGGTCAATGGTCGCGACTGGACGGACGCAGACCGCGATGCATTCGGCCAGACGGTCCTCGACCAGATCGCAAACTACAGCCCGAACTTCAAGGACCTGATCCTCGATGTCGAGATTCGCACACCGCGTGAAATCGAAGCGGAGGTCGGGCTGACCGAAGGGAATATTTTTCAGGGCGAACTGACGATGGACCAGTTGCTGTTTAATCGCCCATTCCCCGGCTATGCGCAATATCGCGGCCCGGTCAAAGGCATGTATATGTGCGGTTCGGCAACCCACCCGGGCGGCGGCGTCATGGCGGCACCCGGCGCGAATGCAGCCCGTGAGATATTGATGGATCTGAAACGACCGAACAGCGTACCGGAGGGCTGGGTCGATGACTGATTCAAAACGCATTGTCATCGTCGGCGGCGGCCATAACGGCCTGGTCTGTGCGGCTTACCTGGCGAAGAAAGGTCGGGAGGTCATGGTGGTCGAGGCCGCCGAGCAGGTCGGCGGCGCCGCTGTCACGCGCGAGTTTACCCCGGGTTTCAAGGTTTCCAGCTGCGCCCATCTGCTGTACCTGATGGATGCCGGCATCAGCCGCGAGCTCGGGCTCGAGACGCACGGCCTGCGCTTCGCCCGGCAGGATCTGGCCACCGTCGCACTCGCCGCGGACGGCAAGCACCTGACCTATACGACGACCGCGGTCTCCGGGGGTGACGTATCGGCCGACGACCGGGCGGCCTATCCGAAATACCGTCGCCGCATGGAGAAATTTTCCGACGTACTCGCCAAACTCTACACGCGCGAGCCGCCGCGACTCGGTACGCATAACCGCAAAGATCTGATGAGCGCTGCCCGGCTCGCGCTCGATATCCGGCTGCTCGGGCGTGACGATATGCGCGAGTTCCTGCGCATCGCCGGCATCAACATGTTCGACATTCTCGAAGAACAATTCGACAGCGCATTGCTCAAGGGCGCACTCAGCCTCGATGGTATGCTCGGCGGGAGTCTCGGGCCGCGTTCGAACAACGGTGTGTTCGCGGCGTTGCATCGCCTCAGCGGCCAGGTCGGCGGGACCCGCGGTGCACTGGCGTTGCCGGCCGGTGGTATGGGGTCAGTGACCGCGGCGTTGGCTCAGGCCGCGCAAATGAACGGGGCAACGATTCGCACATCGAGTCCCGTCGCAAGCATCCTGATGGACGGCGACCATGTCTGCGGCGTGGAGCTCGAGGGTGGCGAGAAGATCGATGCGGGCATCGTCGTATCGAACGCCGATCCACGCACGACATTGTTCGATCTGCTCGGCGCGCGTCACCTCGAGGCCGGCATCGTGCGACGCGTGAGCAATATTCGCATGAGCGGCAAGGCTGCGAAGCTGAATCTTGCGCTGAACGGCGCGCCGGAATTTACCGGCCTTGGCGCCGATCAGCTCGGCGAGCGCCTGGTCATCGCACCCGATCTCGTCTATGTCGAACACGCGTTCAACCATTCGAAATACGGCGAGCATTCGGTCGAGCCGGTCATGGAGATCACCATACCGACGGTTCATGACACGACCCTCGCACCGTCCGGTCAGCATGTGTTGTCGGCAGTCGTGCAGTATGCGCCGTACGACCTGAAGGGCGGCTGGGACGAAGCGGCGCGCACGGCATTCACCAATCAATGCATGGAGGTGCTGGGGCGTTACGCGCCGAAGATTCGCGAACAAGTAATGCACACGGAACTGATGACGCCAGTCGATATCGAGCGCGAGTTTCGGATTACCGGCGGGCACTGGCATCACGGCGAGCTGACTCTCGATCAGGCGCTGATGCTGCGACCGGTCCCGGGTCTCGCGCAGTACAAGACACCGGTTGGTGGCTTGTACCTGTGCGGCGCGGGCAGCCATCCGGGCGGCGGTGTCATGGGCGCGGCCGGTCGTAATGCAGCGGCCGCGGTATTGAGCGGAGAGTAAAGACATGAGATCCAGAGGCCACTTTCGAAAAAATGTCTACCCGAGCCCGTTCCACTCGCGACTGGAACCGCTTAACAAGCTCAAGGAATGGGGACGCTGGCACGATTACCTGTCGGCCGACACCTATATCTGCGACTCGAAGGAATACTTCGCGGTGCGCAATACCTGCGCCGTGTTCGATCTGACGCCGATGGAGAAAACCCGGGTGACGGGGCCGGATGCGTTCGCTTATCTCGATCGGTTGCTGACGCGCAGTGTCGAGAAGGTTAAACCGGGGCGCGTCGGCTATTGCGTGTGGTGTGACGACAATGGCCGTCTGCTGGACGACGGCACCCTGTTTCATTTGCACGAGGGCGACTACCGGCTCTGTTCGCTGCATCCGCAACTCGACTGGATGCTGACCAGCGCGATTGGCTTCGATGTCGACATCCGGGTAGAAACCCACGAGGTGGCCGCGCTGGCGTTTCAGGGGCCGACCAGTTGCGCAGTTCTCAGGAAGATGGGGCTCGACGATATCGAGAATCTGAAGCCGTTCGGCATCAAGCATTACGCGTTTGCCGGGACCGAACTCATGGTGTCACGTACCGGCTACTCCGGTGATCTCGGTTACGAACTGTGGATCGACCCGTCCGCGGCGGAGGACCTGTGGGACCGGCTGTTCGAGGCCGGCGAATTGCACGGCATCATGCCGTTCGGTGGCAATGCGCTCGACCTGGTGCGGATCGAAGCCGGCCTGCTCCTGTGCGGCAAGGATTTTCTGCCGGCCGACGGCACCGTGCGTCCGGAACGGACTCGCTCGCCGTTCGAGCTTGGTCTCGACTGGCTCGTCGATCTGAGCAAGCCCTGCTTCAATGGTCGTCAGGCGCTGCTCGAGGAGAAGAAGAACGGGTCGCGCTACAACTTTGTGAAACTCGATATCGATGGCAACAAGCCGGCGAATGATTCGTTCATCATGTTGCAGAACAAGACGACCGTCGGTCACGTCACGTCGGCCATGTGGTCGCCGTCGGCGAAGGCCAACATTGCATTCGCTTCGCTCGAAGCACCGTACGGCCAGGTGGGGGAGGAGTTTCTCGCGGAGATCTACTATCAGCGCGAGCTGAAGTGGACGCGCGTACTGGCGCCATGCCGCGTTATCGACCATAACTTCTTCGAGCCGCCGCGCCGTCGCATGACGCCCGCGCCGGACTTCTGAGCCGGCCCAGCGCTGGTTCGGCTTGAGCCCGGAAACATGGCACATCGACTGGATCCATTGCTGAGACCCGGTTCCATCGCCGTGCTGGGGGCGACGGAGCGTGCCGGCGCCGTCGGCCGCCAGACGCTGGAGAACTTGCTCGAAGGCAAGTTCCCCGGCCGCCTGTATGCCATCAATCCCGGCTATCAGGAGGTCCTCGGCGTGGCCTGTTTCCCCTCACTGGAGGCAGTGCCCGAGCCGGTGGAGCATGTGATCTTCGCGATCGGCGACGCGCGCGTGGAGGCGGCGCTGGATGATGTCATCGAACATGGCGCTCGTGCCGCCACCATCATGTCGAGTCTCGTGCTTGCAGACGACACCACGCCGCTGCTACGCGAACGCATCGAGGCACAGCTGCGGCAGTCGGATCTGCTCGTCTGCGGCGCGAACGGCATGGGCTTTTATAACTTCACGGACGGCGTGTGGGCCTGTGGTTTCGATACCCGTCACCATGGTAACGACGGCAACGTTGTTTTGATCAGCCATTCCGGCTCCGGCATGGCCGGCATCACGGATTGCGAGGAGCGTATCCGTTTCAGTCTCGCCGTATCGACCGGGCAGGAACTCGGCGTATCGATGGACGACTACATCGATTTCGCGCTTGACCGCCCTGAGACACGGGTTATCGGTTTGTTCATGGAAACGGTGCGCAAACCCGACGGCATGCGCCGCGCACTGCAGAAAGCAAATGACCGCAATGTGCCGGTCGTCGCGCTGAAAGTCGGGCGCACCGAACTGGCTGCACGGCTTGCTATCTCACATTCGGGGGCAATGGCCGGTCACGATGCCGCGTATGACGCGTTGTTCGATCGCTATGGTGTGCAGCGTGTTGACGACATGGATGAGCTGGCGACGGCGCTGATTATGTTCGCCCAGCCGCACCCGGTCGGCGATGGCGGGCTCGTGACGATTCATGACTCCGGCGGAGAGCGGCAACTGATGATCGATCTGGCACATGACATGGATGTGCCATTGACGCAGGTGTCGGATGCGACCGCCGCGACACTGACCGGTTTGCTGGATGCCGGCCTGCCGCCCGTCAACCCCCTGGATGCCTGGGGTGCCGGCGGTCCGGGTGCCGACAAGATCATGGAAGATTGTCTGGCAGCGATGATGGCCGATGAGGGTGCGGCAATTGGCGCCGTCATACACGATCGCGCGCCGCACGGGCGCATTTATAAAAAGTATCTCGACTACATGGTCGAGGGTCACGACGCATCCGGCAAGCCGACGTTCCTCGTCTCGAACCGGCAGGGCAGTGGCGCCGATCCGCAGGTGGTGAGTGCGACTCACGACGGATTTCCGGTGCTCGACGGCATCCGGTCGTTCCTGCGTGGCGTCAAATGCCTGTTCGATTATCGCGACTTTCGCGCGCGTAAAACAATGACTGCGCAACTCCTGCCGCCGGGTCTCGGCGATCGATGGCGTAGCCGGCTGGCCGCGGGCGAGACACTGGATGAGGCGGATGCTGCAACACTGATGCTCGATGCCGGCTTGCCGATGAATCCGAATCGCATTGCCGAAGACGAGCGAACTGCGCTTGCCGCGGCAGCCGAGCTTGGTTTCCCGGTCGTGCTGAAAACTGCGCAGCCGGGTATTCTGCACAAGACCGATCAGGATGGCGTACGCCTTGGCATCGTGAACGAAGCGGAACTTGTTGTTGCCTGGCGTGATATGAGCAAACGCCTCGGGCCGCGCGTGTTGCTGGCTCCGATGCTCACCGATCCGGGCGTCGAGATGATGCTGGGCTGGATTCACGACGCGCAGTTCGGGCCGTTGGTCATGCTTGGGTTCGGTGGCGTGCATATCAAAATCTTTCGGGATATCGTTTGTGCATTACCGCCGTTCGATGCGGCAACCGCCAGGCGACTGGTCGATGGATTGCGATTGCGAGAGCTGCTCGACGGGCAACGCGGCGGTACACCGGTCGATATCGCCGCTTACTGTGAGGCCGCTGCGCGGTTCTCGTTGCTGGCCGCAAGTCTCGGCGATGTGGTCGCAGAAGCGGATATAAATCCGGTCATTGTGGGTGCGCAAGGCTGTGTTGCGGTCGATGCGCTGGTTGTTGGCCGGTGTGTGACCGGCGAAATGGTCAATGATAAGAGGAAAACAGCATGAGCCAGAATACTGCAGAGAGCTACGATCGCGATCGCTGGCACGGCATTGCCGCCGATGCAAAAGATCACTTCGAGACACGCCTGTTTATCGGCGGGGAGTATTCAGATTCTGCTGATGGCGGTCGCTTCGAAACGATTAACCCGGCGAACGGCGAGATCCTCGCCGCTATGTCGCAGGCCGCCGTGGCCGATGTCGACCGCGCGGTTGCATCCGCCAGGCAGGCGTATCGCTCCGGTGTCTGGTCGCGCATGGCGCCGCGCGAGCGGATGGCGGTGATGTATCGCTTTGCCGATCTGGTCGAGGCCCACACGGTGGAACTCGCGGTGCTCGAGACGCTGGACATGGGCAAGCCGATCAGCGTCGTCGTCAGCGAGGATCTGCCGGCCGTTGTCAATACGATTCGATTCATGGCTGAATGCATCGACAAGATCGAGGGTGCCGTGACGAATACCGCGGACGATGCCATGCATTTCACCCTGCGCGAATCACTCGGCGTGGTCGGAGCGATATCGCCCTGGAATTATCCGTTGCTGATGGCAACCTGGAAACTCGCACCAGCGCTGGCCGCCGGTAACACCGTCGTATTGAAGCCCGCCGAGCAGGCGCCGCTGAGTTGTCTGCGGCTTGCCGAGCTATTCGTCGAGGCCGGCGGTCCGCCCGGCGTCTTTAACGTCATCAACGGGGTTGGCGAAGTGACCGGCAAGGCGCTGGCATTGCACAACGATGTCGCGAAAATCAGCTTCACCGGCTCGACCGAAGTCGGCAAGCTGATTCTTCAATACGCCGGACAGTCGAATATGAAGCGTACCGGTCTCGAATGCGGCGGAAAATCACCGCATATATTCATGGCCGACACGCCGGATCTCGGCGCCGCTGTCGAGGCTGCCTATCACGGTATCTTTGCGAATCAGGGCGAGGTGTGCAGCGCCGGCTCGCGCCTGCTCGTCGACCGCTCGATCTACGGGGAGTTTGTGGAACGCTTCGTGAACGAAGGCAAGGACGCCTACGTGCCCGGCGACCCGCTCGATCCCGCGACCAACATGGGGCCATTGGTGACCCGTGAGGCGCAGGATCGTGTGCTCGGCCTGATCGGGCGCGGCAAGGCGGAGGGTGCGACGCTGCACTTCGGCGGCGGCGTGCCGGCGGGTCTCGAGGCGGGTGCGTATGTCAGTCCGACGTTGTTCTCGGATGTCGATAACAGCATGACGATTGCGCGGCAGGAGATCTTCGGGCCGGTCGCCAGTGTGATCCCGTTCGATGGTGCAGATGAGGCGATTGCGATTGCGAATGACACGATTTACGGGCTTGGAGCCGGGCTCTGGACACGTGATATCGATCAGGCATTCCGAATGATCAAGGAGATCGAGGCCGGCATGGTATGGGTAAATTGTTATGATAGCGGCGACATGACGCAGCCGTTCGGCGGCTACAAGCAGTCCGGTCACGCGCGCGATAACTGCATGGAAAGCATGAAGAGCTACACGCAGTTAAAGTCGGCGTGGATCAAGCTGACGACGGGTTGAGATCGTTGAGCATGGATTTTAAAACGATCGAATACGCAACCGACGGGCTGCTGGCAATTCTGACGTTAAATCGTCCGGACAAGCTGAACGCGATCAACGGGCAGATGGTCGCCGACCTGAATGCGGCACTCGATGCCGCGGAAGCAGACGAGCACGTGCGGGTGATCCTGCTGAACGGAAACGGCCGGGCGTTTTCCGCCGGCTTCGATCTCGACGGCGGTGCAGATGCGGGCGATCATATTGCGCTCCGGAAGGAGTTGCGTGAGGACTTCGACATCATCATGCGCTTCTGGGATTCACCAAAAATTACCATCGCGGCCGTGCATGGCTACTGCCTCGGCAGTGCGATGGAAATGGCGGTTGCCTGTGATCTGACCATCGCGGCCGAGGGCTGCCGGTTCGGCGCGCCGGAGGTGAAGTTCGGCAGCGGAATCATTGCGCTCGTGCTGCCGTGGTTCATCGGGCCGAAGCGCGCGAAGGAATTGCTGCTGACGGGTATCGATGACCTGTCCGCAGAGACTGCCGGGGATTACGGCCTGGTCAATCGAGTCGTGCCGGGGGCTGAGCTCATGGAGTGCGCACGGTCGCTTGCAAACGACATCGCCCGTAACGACTCGCTGGCCGTCAGGCTGACGAAGCAGGCGATAAATCGTGGCTATGATATTGCGGGAATGCGGCAGGCGCTGTTGCAGGCCCTCGAAATCGATACGATTGTCGAGGGCACCGAGACGGATGAATCGCGACAGTTTAACCAGGTACTGGAAAAAGACGGCGTCCGGGCCGCAGTCGCCTGGCGCGATGCCCGCGTGCGCGGCGCGTCGGACGATGCACAGGGAGAGTAGAGGCGAATGACGAGCGAGCAAGGTAAGGATGAACTGGCGGCGTATCTGAAACAGGCGCCCGACACCGAGTTACTCGAGATCCTGGTGCCGGACATGAACGGCATGTTGCGTGGCAAGCGCATCGGGGTCGGCGATTTCGACAAGGCCTTCGGGTCCGGCATCAATTTCTGCGCGAGTTCCTGCGTCATGGATTCAAAGGGCGAGGCGTTCGAAAGCATCCGCTATGGCAATGAGGACGGCGACCCGGACGTGTTGGGCCACGCCGTACCCGGCTCGCTCGCGACCGTGTCCTGGGCCGCACGACCGACGGCACAAGTCCTGCTGGAGTTGTTGGAGAACGACGGCAGCCCGCACTTCCTCGACCCGCGGAACGTGCTGCGCGCCGCGCGTCAGCCGCTGACCGACATGGGCCTGCACCCGGTGATCGCGACCGAACTCGAGTTCTATCTGGTCGAGCATGACGGTGAGGTGTTTCGCCCGCGAACCGCGCGCATCCCCGGTTCCGATCTGCCGCAGGACGGCCTGCAGTTCTCCAGCCTCGACGACCTGCTCGACGTCGATCCGTTCCTGACCAATCTTGCGAACATCTGTCGTGAGCAGAACATCCCGGCCGGGGCCGCGCTTTCCGAGTATGCGCCCGGGCAGTTCGAGGTGAATCTGCATCACGTCGATAGTCCCGAACTCGCCTGTGATCATGCGGTGTTGCTCAAGCGTGCCGTCAAGGGTGCTGCGCGCCGCAACGGCCTTGCGGCGACATTCATGGCCAAGCCGTTCGCCGAGTTTGCGGGTTGTGGCATGCACGTACATATCAGCCTGCTGGATGCGAATGGCGACAATGTGTTTGCAGGCCAGAGCGCCGACGGCGCCTTCTCCGATACGCTGCGGCATGCCATCGGCGGCATGGGCGCGATGATGGAAGAGAGCATGGCGATCTTCGCCCATAACGCGAACTCGTATCGACGTTACGCAAGAAACTCATATGTGCCGAGTACGCCGAACTGGGGGCCGAATCATCGCGATCTGGCGCTGCGGATCCCGTTGTCATCGCCGGAAAACACCCGGGTAGAACACCGGGTGGCGGGTGCGGACGCGAATCCCTACCTCGTCGTCGCCGCGATCCTGGCCGGCATGCATCACGGTATAGCCGGGCAATGCGACCCTGGAGTCATGGTGCGGGAGCGCGAGAAGATCGATGAGATCGTCACCTTACCCGTGCGCTGGGAACTCGCGCTGGATGCATTCGACGCGGGTAAGCGCCTGCCCGCTTATCTCGGAGAGGAGTATCACCGGGTGTTTGCGTCGTGCCGGCGCGAGGAGTGCGAGCGATTTCACTCGCAGATCACCAACCGGGACTACGAGTGGTACCTGCGGGCGGTTTGAATGGAATCGCGGCTGGAAGCCGCTCCTACGGGACGGCTTTGTACCCGAACTTTTGTCCGCTGATGGCGGCTTCATACATCAGCCCGCCCTTCACAAAAACAAACGTGGCCATGCCGCCCTTCCATGTACCCGCCGCCGCCCCGCCCGGCGCCCGATCGCTGGCAGACGACGAGGTTCCCGTGGTGGTCGCCATCGCCTGTGCGCCGGAAGTAATCGCGACGACGGACGCTTCCGCGCCGAACGCGAAACTGCCGGTCGAGAACTCCTCGAATGCGTCCTTGTTCTTGAACATGACGATTTCGCTGAATGCGGTGCCGCCGAGCTGAAAGCCGATGCTGATTTGTCCGAGCGAAGTGTCGCCGACATGCTTGCCGCCCACGTAAACCCGGCCGTTACCGAAGGCTGCACCGATACCGATGCCACCCTTGCCGATGGTCGGGAACAGCGCGTAACCGTAGGACTCGGCCAGCATTGCAGCGATGACAGGCGTCTCCTGAAACTTTTTCAGCGCCCTCGTGTAGGTGTCTCCGTCGTCGGCCCAGCCGGTCAACGGCAGTGTCAGTATCAGCAACAAAAATATCTTTCGGCTCATGTTCGTCTTTTCCTCTGAATCAGGCCCGGGCTCGCCCGGCGTCCGGCAGTATGTCAACGGCTGGATGGTGTGTATGGTACGGGGGTTCTGCGTCAATGTAACGGGCTGACCGAAACCAGTGCCTGGCCGGCCGTGCGACCGCTATTCGAGCCTGATGCCGATTCAGGGAACCATGCCGGTACCACGCATTGTCTGTGCTCCGAAGCTCCACTACACTGCGCTCAATACCAAGCACTGCGCTCTGTCCGGCACAATCGAGTTTCATCGGCAGAGGGTGGAAATCATGAGCACTGAATCGGATAGCGGCTCGGAGAACAAGCAATTCGTCGACAACATGGTCGAGTCGGCCTTGCGGATCGGCTTGATATTCATCCTGTTGTTCTGGTCTTACCAACTCATCAGTCCGTTTGTCATCCCGATTCTCTGGGGCGCGATTATCGCCGTCGCGCTGATGCCCGTGATGCTGAAGCTCAAGGCATTACTGGGCGGCCGCCATGCAACTGCGGCGACGCTGTTGACATTGCTTGGCGTTGCCGCGCTTGTCGTACCGACGATTATTTTGTCCGATTCCATCGTGGGGTCGGTGCAGACGATCGCGGCACACTTTGAGCAAGGCGATATCAATATTCCGAAGCCGCCACCCGAGGTAGCCGGGTGGCCGTTCATCGGTGAGCTGATCAACCAGATCTGGACGCTGGCGTCGAACAATCTCGAGGCAGCATTGCAGCAGATAGAGCCTCAGTTACGGGCGGCAGGTACGTGGCTGTTGTCCCAGGTCGCCAGCACCCTGGTCAGCGTGCTGATGTTCATTATCTCGATCATCATTGCCGGATTGTTCATGGCCAAGGCGGGTGCCGCCGTTCCCGCGATCAAGCACATGGTGACGCGGCTCGTGGGCGAGCAGGGTTCGGAATGGGTCGATCTGAGCGGCGCGACCGTGCGCAGCGTCGTGCAGGGCGTACTCGGTGTCGCGGTGATCCAGGCATTCCTCGCCGGGATCGGGCTGTTCGTCATGGACGTGCCGGCGGCGGGCTTGTGGACCGTGCTCGTCCTGTTGCTGGCAATTATGCAGTTGCCGCCGATCCTGATCCTCGGCCCGATCATCGCGTATGTTTTTTCCTATGCGGATACGACGCCGGCCGTCATATTCGCGGTCTGGTCGGTGATGACGAGCTTCGCCGATACCGTGCTAAAGCCGCTATTGATGGGTCGTGGGCTGGATGTACCGATGCCGGTCATCCTGATGGGCGCGATCGGCGGCATGCTCATGAACGGCATCATCGGCCTGTTCTCGGGCGCGGTCGTGCTG
>SMWD01000182.1 GCA_004357495.1 Gammaproteobacteria bacterium | reverse complement strand
GCGATGGCCGGCGCGTTGCCGACCGTGATCAATGTCTGCGTGGCCGGTGCGGGGTTAGCGCCGCCATCTCCGCCGCCACCACCAGCAGCGACGACACCGCCGCCACCACCACCACCGCCGCAGGCGGCCAGGGTGATAACGGCAATTGCCAGGGAAATCAGTTTGAACGTTCGGAAATCGGGCATGCGTGTCTCCGTCGAATATGGGCCTGAGTTGTTTTTGAGCCGTTCTTGCGGGCTCTTCTCGCGCGCGCTGCTCGCGGATGTTTTTTGTGGTTGGAGCAGTGCGGGTGCGTATGGTTATTCAGGCGGTCAGCATAGCAATATTCAGCGCGGCAAAACAAAACCGTGTTCACATTATCGGAACTGCGTCATGCCGTGATTTACATAAGCCGGGGAATCGCGGCTGAAGCCGCTCCCACAAGGGGGAGGCAGGGTTGGCCCATTTACATCAGTCGGGGAATCGCGGCTGAAGCCGCTCCCACAAAAGCCGCTCCCACGTCACCGCGTACAGGTTCTGTGGGAGCGGCTTTAGCCGCGATCGTGTCAGTCGACCGGAGTGATTTTCAGCACGTTGTGATCGATGTCGGTCGTGATGTAGATGATGCCACCGTTGCCCACGAGTACGCCGGTCGGCAGAAAAGTTTTCGGCGGGCCCATGATCGGCGGCATGCCGATCGGCAGGTGATCGGCTATGACATCCAGTTCAGCCGACTGCGGGTCGATTGCGATGATGCGTCGCCGGCCAACCTCGGCGACGATCAGCCGCCCGTCTGCGCGCATCGCGATGCCTTCCGGTTGATCCAGGCCGTCTCGAATCAGGGTGCGGGAGCCGTCGTCGAGGTCGATCGCCGTGATGCGGCCGCCGGCAGCTTCAGTGACGATGAGTCGGTTCGAGTCTGTCAGCGTGAAACCGAGCGGCCCTTCCAGTCCATCCGCCACGACCTCCGACGTGCCGTCGAATGGTTCGGTCAGGCGCAAAATACGCCCCGAACCATACTCCGCGACGAGTACGCTGCCATCATCCATGATCCGGACTGCGTACGGATTTTCAAAGCCAGGGAGGGTGCGAAATGGCTCGCCGGTGACGGCATCGAGCCATTGCAACTGGCCGAATGCGAAGCTGGATAACACGATGACATCGTTTCGCCAGTCGAGCCACGAGGACCAGATGACCTTGCCGCGACGGGGTAGCAGAGTGACCTCACCGGTTTCCGTGTCGATCAGGTTCTGGCAGAACATGCCCGGAATCACCAGCGTCTCGCGCCCGTTGTGCCGGGTGATCACGCCGGCGCCCGGCAGGCCGATGGATCCGGCGGCGATCTGGCGCACGGCGCCGGTCTCGGGGTTAATTTCCTGGATGCCGTTATGGCACGGGGCTGACACGTAGATCAGGTCGTCCTCGCTGATGACAATATTGTCGATCGGGGGTGTCAGTTGCGCGATCAACCGTTGCTTGCCGTTGTCGGGGTCGATGCGCGTCAGTTCGCCGGTCACGATGTCGATGACGTACAGATAGCCGTGCGAGTCCAGGTTCACGGCGACCGGCTGCGTGAAGCCATCGGCGACATCGGTGATTTCGAGGGTGTCGAGATCGATCCGGATGACCTTGCCGGCATTCATCAGCGGGCCATACAGGATGTTGTCCGCGGTGATTTCGAAGCCGTTCAGGCCCGCCAGGTCAGCAATGACAACGCGTGGCGGCAGCTCGCCGGCCGGGTCAATTTCATACAGATTGCCGAGGTCTTCTGTGACCTGCGCCGCGAACAGGCGACCCTCCGGGTTGAAATAAATCGAATTGATCAGCCGCAGGCCGGTGGCCAGCTTGCGCACCTTCTCTCCCGGGCGGTAGCCATGCACGATGCCCATCGGCATGCTTGTCCAGACGATTTGCCCGTCCGGGCCGATCGCCAGATCATCGGCGATGCCGAGCGGGGAGGGGACCAGGGTTTCGAGCGCGCCGGTCTGCGTGTCGAGGCTGAATATGGTCCCGCCCATCATGCTGCCGCCGATCAGCTTGCCGTCTGCCGCGAAGTGCATACCGTTCGCGCCGTGCAGCGGCGTGTCCGGCACCAGCTGTTCGACGCGGTACTCGGTTGCCGGGCCGGCAACCGGGCTCAGCAGTGCGGTGGCAAGCACGACGGCAGTCAGGATGCGCATAACCCGTGGCCTTTCCGACGACGTGAATCAATGCGCCCAATATCTCACGGGCGATCCGCATTTGGCAAAACGACCGATGACGTGACCGACAGGCGCCGGGCCGGACGCAGCCCGGCGGTGGGTGCGGTGCGTGCTCGGCGCACGCCGTGGCAGCTTGTCAGTGCCCGGGTCGGGAGTTGCGCGTGCACGAGCGGCGACGCAGGGTGCCGACCATGAGCAACGTAAGCAGACTGATCCAGTGCATTGCGCCGCCGCCACCGCCGCCACCGCCACCACTGTTGTCGGTGACGACAGCAGTGGCCGAGACCGGGCGCAGGCAGGCAGCGGCGGCGATGACCGGCCGCATTTGCTCGATACTGCAGTCACTGAATTGATCGCTGTTCGCGCTTTTCAGTCTTGCCGACATCAGGAACTGGCCCGACGGCGTGCCGATGCAGGCATTCGGTCTGTCCGGATCGCCGGATGGCTCGCCATCGTGTGGCGCACCAAAGTTATGGCCGATCTCGTGTGCGATCACCAGACTCGTCAGGCTGCCGATCCACTCACTGATCGACACACTGGTGCGGTCGTCGCATACTCCGGTTTGACCGGGTGAGCCGAGGAAACTGATGCCGGCAATCGCTGCGCCGCTGTCATTTTGCAATTGTCGATTCGTTATCAGGTGGGTAATGGCGTATTGCGTGTGATTTTGCAGGCGCCAGGCGCTGAGTTCGTTGAGCAAGTTCTGCCCGTCGCGCGCCGTACTCATCGGACTGTCGATTCCATCCGGCGCGTCGAAGATATCGACCGGGTCAATATTGACATCGAGCTGCGCGGTGAAGATGCCATCGGCGACCGCGAATAGCGAAGCTACGACGAAACCTGAGTCCTCGCTCTGCGAGGCGCGAAACGAGGCATCCGTGACCACCCCGACCCGGGCCACGTCATCGGCGCCATCGGCTTGCAGCGCCGAGTTCGCGCCGAGTTCGGCAGTCAACTCGGCGAACGCGAGCTTCGCGCTCACCGGTTCGCCGCCGGTGGTGCCGCCGTGTGTCGGGCAGGACAGGAGGCCCGGTGTGACGAGCGCGTCGGCGAGTCGATAAATGATGTTGATGGAGTCGTCGAGCGGGTCTTGACCGATTAATTGCGCCGGATTCGCGGCGCGCGGCTCGATGACATAGGTGTCGGTCCGGTCGTGGATCATACCGCGTAGCTCGTCGCCCCGCTGCGTGTCGATGTGCCGGGTCAGCCTGACCCACGAGCCCGGAGTGCCCGCCAGGGCGCCCGTAATGAATTCGACGTCTGCTATCGAACTGCGCCGGATCGGCTCGGTCAGTTCGATCTCGAAACGCCGGCCAAATGCGTCGAAGCGCAGGCCGTTGATCGAGGCCTCGTCAGGCGGGACATCGTGAGTCGGATCGGCCAGCAGCACCAGTGGCTCGTGATAGAGAATCCATACGGGTGAATCGGCGAACGAGAATGGAGGGAACATAATGGCCAGGGCCATGGCCAGGAAAACGCTTGCGAACGTTCCGCCTTCCCGGGCTTTTTTTATTTTAATGGCGCGCATTCTAAAGCATCGCGCTGCCGGCATACACGAACTGGCGCACGAACCGGGACAATCAGGTGAATATTGTTTTGCAGTTGACGTAATACTTTAACTGTCATTCGACCGGCGGCAATTGCCATGGAGGCGTTCATACCTCGAAGCGATAAACATCTCCGTCCCGAACGATTCGCCCGGCCGTCGGTCTGGCGAAGTGCGAGCCGATGATCAGCACCGGTTCATCGGCGAATTCATCGAGAAACCGTTCGCGTGTCGTAAGCGCTTGCTGCGAGTCGAAATCAAACGGGCTGCACCATTCCGGATGCACCATCTGGCATGGATGGTGAATCAGGTCACCCGTGACCACCGCGTGTTCGCCGCCGGATGTGATGCGCACGCAGACGTGTCCGGGGGAGTGGCCCGGCGTTGACTCGAGCCAGACCTCGTCGGTGATGCGGTGATCGGGCACGATCAGGTCGGCGAGCCCGGCCGCGAAAATCGGCCGAACCGAGTCGCCGCAAAAATCTCCGAGCGGTGTCACGGGTGCGTTGTCCAGCCATTCCCAGTCTTTCTCACTGAACAGATAGCGTGCGTTCGGAAAGGTCGGTTGCCATTCGTCATCGACCCACATCGTGTTCCAGCCGACGTGGTCGGGATGCAGGTGTGTGCAGGCGACATAGTCGACCGACTCCCGTGGGAAGCCCGCGGCCGCGATTTCCTCGAGAAAAGCACCCTGGCGCCGGTTCCAGTCCGGCACAATGCGCGGCTTGTCGTTGCCCAGGCAGGTGTCGATAACCAGCCGTTTGCCCTGTGTCTCGACCAGCAGCGAATAAATCGCCGACTTCAGACGCCCTGCCTCATCAATGAAATGCGGCTGCAGCCACTCGATCGGCAGGACATTCCCGGGCGTGGCTTCGGGCACCATGACCTCGGCGGGCATCGAGGTGTCTTCCGTCTCGACGATGCGGGTGATGTGGACATCACCAATTTGCCAGCGCAGCATCCTGCCGTGCCTCCCCTGTGATTCAAGTGAGCCGGGATCGCGCGTGGCCCGGATGCTCGACAGCATAGCCCAATTTTCTACGCGCCCCGGGTTACACTACGGGCCGCTCATACATTGGTCGCGATCAGGCCGGCCTGTTTGCATGGAACCACGCAATGTCCGCATTTGATGACATTCCGGATCAACTCGCGCGACTCAAGCAGCGCGGGATGTACCGGCGTCGACGGGTCATCGACAGTGCCCTCGCGCCTGAGGTCGCGATCGGCGGCGGACACGTGCTGAATTTCTGCAGCAACGATTACCTCGGTCTGGCCAACGATGAACGCATCAGGGATGCATTCAAGGCCGGTGTCGATCGCTGGGGTGTCGGCGCGGGGGCGTCACATCTCGTCTGCGGACACACGGCGGCGCATCACGAACTCGAGGAGGCGCTGGCGGATTTCACCGGCCGGCCACGCGCTCTTTTGTTTTCGAACGGATACGCGGCCAATCTTGGCACCATCAACGCGCTGGTCGGTGCCCATGACCGGGTATTCGAGGATCGACTGAATCATGCATCGCTGCTCGACGGGGGCTGGGTCAGTCGCGCTGCGTTCCACTGGTATGAACACGCGAATATCGGCGATCTCGAGCAGGGGTTGGCTGCGCAGGCGTCACACCGCACGCTGATCGTCAGTGACGGCACGTTCAGCATGGACGGAGACCAGGCCCCGCTTGACGAACTCGTGTCGGCCGGTCGGCGCCACGACGCATGGGTCATGATCGACGATGCGCACGGCTTCGGCGTACACGGCCCGCGCGGTTGCGGGCTCGTCGACCCGGCGCGCTACGGCCTGGCCGATGTCCCGGTTCTGATGGCGACGCTCGGCAAGGCCGTCGGTACTTTCGGTGCGTTCGTGGCGGGTGACGAAGCGTTGATCGAGTTCCTGATTCAGCGCGCGCGGAACTATATCTACACTACGGCGCTGCCTTCGGCCGTTGCGGTTGCAACCCTGAAGAGTCTGGAGATCATCGCCGATGAGGAATGGCGTCGCACTCACCTGCAGGCCTTGATCCGGCGCTTTCGTTCCGGTGCGGAACGGATCGGCTGGGATCTGCTGCCGTCGGACACGCCGATTCAGCCGCTCGTCGTCGGCGAGTCCGGCCATGCCGTCGCCCTGAGCCAGGCACTCGAGGCCCGCGGCGTGCTGATTACGGCCATTCGGCCACCGACCGTGCCGGCCGGCACGGCGCGGCTGCGCATCACGTTGACGGCCGGCCACAGCGAAGCGGACGTCGATCGGCTGCTGGCAGCTCTGGCCGAGGTCCGCGAGACCGTGGCGGAGGGCTGTTGATGCCGGAGTGCTACGCCGGTCGGGTGTTTTTCGTGACGGGTACGGATACCGGCGTCGGTAAGACGTGGGTTGCCGGGGCCCTGCTGGCCGCGGGTGCGCGCGCCGGATTGCGTACGCTCGGGATCAAACCGGTCGCCGCGGGCGTGGACGGCGAGCACGATGGCAACCCTTACAATGCCGATGCGATCGTCCTGCAGAACGCGGCGACACTCGACGTCGATTATGCCGCCGTCAACCCGGTCCTGTTGCAGCGTCCGATCGCGCCGCATATCGCCGCGGCCGAAGAGGGGGTCGAGGTCCGCGTCAGCGCACTGGCCGCGCATTGCCGGACCCTGTTAACGGCTGACGTCGACCTGGTGGTCATCGAAGGGGCCGGCGGCTGGTTGGTGCCGCTGAACGATGAGGAAACGTTCGCGGACTTTTGCCGCGTGCTCGGCCTGCCGGTGATACTGGTGGTTGGCATGCGGCTCGGTTGTCTGAACCATGCGTTGCTGACGGCTGCGGCAATTGGTAACGTCGGGCTCGAACTGGCCGGCTGGGTTGCGAACTGTGTCGAGCCGGAGATGTCCGGGCTCGATGCGAACATCGACACCCTGCACCGGCGACTGTCGGCGCCATGCCTCGGCCGCGTACCGCATCTGGTACCGGGCAGCGGGCCGGACGACGTCGCCGGACATCTGCAGTTCGCAAGACTGATCGATGATTGAATTCGACAAGCAGCATATCTGGCATCCGTATACGTCGATGACCGATCCGCTGCCGGTTTACCCGGTGGCCTCGGCCAGTGGTGTGCGGCTGCGGCTCGACGACGGCCGCGAGTTGATCGACGGCATGTCATCCTGGTGGTGTGCAATCCACGGCTACAACGTGCCGGAACTCAACGCTGCGGTGACGGAGCAGCTTGCGAAGATGTCGCATGTCATGTTCGGTGGCCTGACCCACGCGCCGGCGGTGCGCCTGGCTCAACATCTCATCTCCCTGACGCCGGCGTCCCTGCGCCATGTGTTCTTCTCGGATTCGGGTTCCGTGGCGGTGGAAGTCGCGATCAAGATGGCAATCCAGTACTGGTTTGCGAACGGTCATCCTCGGAAGAACCGGTTGCTGACGATTCGCGGCGGCTATCATGGCGATACGTTCGGTGCGATGGCGGTATGTGACCCGGTCAGCGGCATGCACGAGCAGTTTCGCGCCGTGCTGCCGCAGCACCTGTTTGTCGACCGGCCGACCGCGCGGTTCGGTGAGGCACCGGCGGCCGCGGAGATCGAATCGTTCTCGGCCCGGCTGCAGCGTCATCGGGATGAGATCGCGGCCGTGATTCTGGAGCCTGTCGTGCAGGCTGCCGGTGGCATGTGGTTTTATTCGGCCGATTACCTGGGCGAGGTCGCCGATTTGTGTCGTCAGGCCGATGTGCTGCTGATTGCCGACGAGATTGCGACCGGTTTCGGCCGTACCGGCACGCTGTTCGCGTGCGAACACGCCGGCGTCGAGCCGGACATACTGTGTCTCGGCAAGGCGCTGACCGGGGGCTACCTGAGTCTGGCCGCGACGCTGACCAGCGAACGGGTCGCCCACGGCATCTCGACCGACGGCGGGGTTCTGATGCACGGGCCGACCTTCATGGCCAACCCGCTGGCCGTCAGCGTCGCCTGCCGCAGCATCGAGTTGTTACTGGCCAGCCCGTGGCAGCAACGGGTTGCGCGCATCGAGGCCCAGCTGCGCGACGAACTGGCGGTGTACGCCGATCACCCGAACGTCCGCGACGTGCGCGTGCTCGGTGCGATCGGCGTTGTCGAGACGCGTGAGCCCGTGAACGTGGCCGCAGCGCAAAGGCGATTTGTCGATGCCGGCGTCTGGATCCGCCCGTTCGGGTCGCTGATTTATCTGATGCCGCCCTACGTGATCGAGGCGCAAGACCTGTCGACGCTGACGCGCGCAATCGAACTCGCGCTGTAATATTCGAGAGTGCGGTTCGCAGGAGTGCTGTTGTGGGAGCGGGCACACTGGCTGTTCCTGCAAAGCTTGCTTATTTGCCCTTAGTCTTTGCTTTTGCCGTTTTCTTTGGAGCTATTCATGCCCGGCATGCCCATGAACTTGCGCATCTGTGCCTGGAAGCGTTGTTGCGAGCGAATCAGACCGGAACTTGGCAGCATCAGGACGCGGTCGCCTTCGTTGAGGCCGGACAGGACCTCGCTGTAGTCCATGTCGGTCAGGCCCGCCACGACGTTGACCGCACGCGGGCCGGAAGGCCCGTCGACGAACACCCAGTAGCGGCTGCTGAACTGGTAACCGGCCGGATTGCCGGCTCGGGACGCGTTACTCGTCTGCTGGTCTTCGCGGCCCGCACGCAGTTGCCCGGTCACAACTTCGCGCGTCAGGCCGACCAGTTGACTGGACACGTCGATGTCTTTGTCGACGCGCAGCGCGGCGGTCGGCACGGCGATCACGTCGCGTCGTTCGGCGATACGAATCTCGATATCGGCATTCATGCCCGGCCGCAGCAGGCCATTGCTGTTATCCAGGACGATCAGTACCGAGAATGTCGTCACGGTTTGATCGTCGACGGCTTTTGGCTCGATTTTTGCGACTTCACCGTCGAACGGCTGGTTCGGATAGGCGGTGATCTCAACCGTAACCGGCTGGCCGGGGCGGACCTTGCCGATATCCGTCTCGTCGACGAGCGCCTTGACCTGGACCGAGGTCAGGTCGGCCATGGTCAGCAGCGCCGTGCCGCCGCCGACATCCTGCGTCGGCGAGGAGATGACCTGGCCGGTTTCGACCAGTCTCTCGATGATTGTACCGGTAATCGGCGCGCGTACGTCGGTGTCGTCGAGCGCGATACGCGCATTCTCGACGGCGACTTCCGAGCGAATGACATCGGCCTTCGCGTTGGCATATTCGAGGACCGTCTGCTCGTAGTCGACCTCGTTGAAGGTGCCTGATTCGAACAGCGTTTTCGCCCGCTTCGACTGGGCCGCGGCGATACCCTGGCGTGCCTGCGCTGCTTCGAGCTCGGCATCGGCCTGTGCGAGCTGATTGGTCGGCGAGCGTTTATCGATCTGCACGAGCAGTTGTCGCCGTTCGATGATGTCGCCGGTCTCGCCCTTGATACTGAGGATTTCACCCGATGCTTTCGACTTGACCTCGACCGTCACAAACGGTTCGATGGTGCCGGCCGCCTCGACGGCGACGACGATGTCGCGACGCACGACCGGTGCGCTCTCGTAGATCAAGACTTCTTCCGGTTGCTCACAACCGCTCAGGCCGGCGATGACGATGATCATTAACAAGCTGCGCTTCATACTTTGTCCTGATTAGGCTGGTCCGATTCGACGAATCCGTCGAGCAGGCGGACGATGCGGTCCGCGTGATTGGCTACGTTTGCATCATGGGTTACGAGCACGATGGTATGACCCGCCTCGTGGAGTTCGTCAAACAGCGCCATGATCTCGCGCGCCGTGCCCGAGTCGAGATTGCCGGTCGGCTCGTCGGCCAGCAGGATGCTCGGTGACGTGACCAGCGCTCTGGCTATGGCGACACGTTGTCGTTGTCCACCGGACAGTTCCGTGGGTTTGTGGTGCATGCGATCCGTCAGGCCGACGCGATTGAGCACGTCGGTCGCGCGCTGCTCACGTTGCTTGCGGCGAACGCCCGCGTAGATCAGTGGCATCTCGACGTTATGCCGGGCAGTCGTGCGGTTCAGCAGGTTGAAGGTCTGGAAGACGAAGCCGATTTCCTCGTTGCGAACCTGGGCAAGCTGGCGGTCGCCCATGTTCGATACCAGCCGGCCGTTCAGTTCGTAGCTGCCGTCGTCGGGCGTGTCGAGACAGCCAATGACGTTCATCAGCGTCGATTTCCCGGAGCCCGATGGACCCATGATCGCCACGTATTCGCCCCGGCGGATGGTCAGATCGACCCCGCGCAGCGCATGCACGATGGTGTCACCCATCGGGTAGCGGCGGCACAGATTTTGCGCGCGGATGATGGCTTGCGTCGCGTCGCTCTGTGTGGGGGCAGGCGGGTTCAGGGCG
>SMWD01000181.1 GCA_004357495.1 Gammaproteobacteria bacterium | reverse complement strand
CGCGGGTCAGGCAGCGACGAACTGATCTCGTTGTGGGAGCGGCTTCAGCCGCGATTCCGCAGTAAAGAATCGCGGCTGAAGCCGCTCCCACACTAGCCAGCTTCCACGAAAGCTGCTGGTTCCTGCTGCGGCCGCTCTATCGCCGGCAGAGCAGTCACCACCAGCCGGTACGGGCCCCTCGCGGAGAAAATAGAGTCCGGTTCGCAGGTCACGAGGAGCAGTAGCGGGTGGTCCGGTTCGATCAGCAGGTTCTCGACGCGGGTGTCGACGATGGTTTTATCCGTGACCTCGTAGGTCAAGCGCCCATTGTCTCTGCGCTCCAGCACGATCTTCGTGCCGATCGGCAGGTCGTGCAGGAAATAAAAGTGCGTATCGCTGTGGCCGGCGATGACCACGCCGCCCGGTTCGCCTGGCAGTGCCGTCCCGGTCAGGTGACCGGGGCCGAACGGCAGGGCGGCGCCGTTTGCCCCGGCCAGCACGTATTGATCAATATTCAGTGCCGGCACGTGCAGGCGAGCGACCGGCCAGGTGTCCGCCCACGGCCACGGTTTGACATCGACCTGGTGCGCGCGTGATTCATCCCACGCGCGTGCAATCAGAATCGGGGCGAGGTAGGCCTTGGCTCGGATCGTTGCGGCGCCGGCCCAGTGCCAGATCGTAAAACCCAGCGTCGCGATCATCGCGAGCTGGCGCAGGTGTGCGCCGAACTTCACCGCTGGGGACCCTGCGGGGCCGTGGCGACGCGGATCGTCATGACCCGGAACCACAGCAGCGCCGTCGCGATCAGCCCGACGAGGCCGAACCAGAAGGCCTCGACGGACGACGTCGCCGTCTGCGGGTAGGCGAACGGTTGCGGCGACTGGCCGTGCGGCCGCAGGTTCGGCACCGCGCGCGACCGGTCGGCCATGCTAAGCGGGCGGCTGGGTTTTTGCTCGACCGCGAGGAAGCTCGTATAACGACTGAGGAGTTGGTGACGCAGCGCAAGCTTGAGCATGCGGGCGCGGCGTTCATCGGTTTCACCCTGCAGCGCGATCTGATCGTTCATCGCCGCGAGTTGCTCGCGGGCCCACAGCGTTGCGACGCCACGATGGCTGCGGCTGGCGGTCAATTCCAGCGACTGCTGCCACGCTCCGGCCGCCGTCAACCCGGTCGCGGACACCGTGCCGCCGAGGGTCGCAAGTCTGGCCGTGACGATGATCGGTTGTCCGGCATACAGGTCGGGCACGGGGTCGGGTTGCGTAAGCGCCTCACTGCCGGCCGGCCAGTCCAGGCGGATATCGCGCAGCAGCGGTTTCTCCAGCCGATCGAACAGTACCTCCATCTTGCGCTCGACCTCGTCCTGTCGGCCGATATGGGTAAAGTGACCGCGCCCGAAGCGGGCGGCCTTGCGCATGAAATGGCGGTTCGGTGCGGCACCGATGCCCACCATGAACAGGCGTCGGTCACCGAGATTGCCGGCGATACTCCGGAACAGTGCCGCCTCGTTGCCGACCGCACCGTCGGTGATGAAGATTACCTGGCGCAGGTACTCGCCGCTGTCGAGACTCGGGGGCAGCAATGCCGCGTCCAGCGCCCGCATCATCTCGGTGCCGCCGCCCGACTGCAGCCGTCCGACCCAGTCTTGTGCCGTGGACAGGTGCTGCGGGGTCGCCGGACGGACCTCGTTGAACAGCAGCGACGGCCAGTCATTGAACGCGATGACGTTGAAGCGATCGTGTGCGCCGAGTCGTGACAGCGCGACTTGCAGTGCCGCTTTTGCCTGGCGCATCGGTTCGCCACCCATCGAGCCTGAGGTGTCGATAATGAACACGGTCTCGCGCGGCAGGCGCAGGGTCTCGACGTTCTGCTCGGGCGGCAGGATCATCGCCAATGCATAGGTCTGACCGTCCAGCTGCTCGGTGAACAGGGCAGCCCGCGGCGCGAAGCCGACCGCCGGCTGCCAGGTCAGCTCGAAATCACGGTCCATCGGCACGGGGCCGCCCGTCAGGCTGATGGCATAGATGCCCGACTGGCGCACGACCTGAATCTCGTGATAGGTGCTGGCGATGCCGGCCAGCGGCAGCCCGGGGTCGATGCGGACAAACAACTCGATCGGGTTGCGGGGCCGCAACGACATCGACCGGCGTGGCTGCAGGAACGGCGTGATCTCCGCCGCATCGGGCACCTGGTCGGTATTCGCCGCCCAGCCCGAGCCCGGTGCGATGCCCAACGGCGCCTCTGTGGCCTGAGTTCGGGCGCCCGGAATGTATCGCGGCGTGATTGTCATCGGGAAGCGCAGGGTGAAGGTGCCGCTGTCGTACATGATCGTCTCGACGTAACTCAAGTGCACCTCCACTTCCTGGCCGGGGGCGATGTTCGTGACGGCGGTCGCGAACAGGTTCGGGCGGCGCTGTTCGACCAGCGCCGCCTTCCTGCCTTGTTTACGGGCCGCCGCGTATGCCTCGCGCGCCTGCTGTTTTTCCCGAATCTCGCCGACGATGACGCGCTCGCCGATGCGCAGTTCCATCGCGTTGACCGCCGCGGTTTCCGGTAGCGGGAAAACGTAGACACCCTCGACCCAGTCGCGCGTCGTGTTCTTGAAGCGCTGGACGACATCGATATTGGCGATGAATCCGTTGACCTGAATGTCGGCACGCGTGTGGAGTTGCACGGCGGGCACGTATTCACCGGCGACCGCTGTCCGGAACAGCAGTTCGCCGGTTGCGACCTCAGCGAGCGTGATTGGCGCGGCGTCGTCCGGCGGGTTGCCGGGCCGCGTGTCGTCGACAGCGGCCCGCACCGGCCCGATACCGACCAGCGCCATGACGAGTAACAGAGCCAGGTACTGGAGCGCCTGGTGAACGAGGTGCTGCGGCTCGGCAGGCAAGCCGGTGGATTCTGATCTGCAGCTCATGACCGTGATCCCTGTAGATGGAGATGACTATTGAAAGCTGCCGATCTGGCAAGCGCGGGTAAAAATCCGGGCAATGTAGCGATGAATTCGGACGAAACCGGGCGTCATCTTTCGCCCGAATTTATCTCCGGCTGGTGCCGATTCGAGCCCGACTCGGCCACCAACGCGGTGTCTACTGGGCACCGTGAATCGCGAATTAACCCAGCAGATTGCATCATGAAATACAGGATTCTTAGCATCGCGTCGATCGCCATGCTGGTCAGCACCGCGGGTCTTGCGGCAACCGCGGGCGAGAGCGACCCGGAGGCCGGTGTAAAGGAGGGCGCCGTCGTCATTGGCACGGCCGCTGCAGGCGCGCTGGAGACCGAATTGCTGACGTCGCGCCAGGCGATGACCCGCTATCGGCAGCTGGCATCGCAGTACGTCAGCTTCGAACTGATGTTTCACACCGGTGCGAGCGGACTGATGCCGGAAAGTGAGCGCCGTCTCGCGCAGCTGGCCCAGTTCCTCGCCGAGCAGCCGGATATCGACGTGACGCTGTCGGGGCATGCCGATCCGCGTGGCGACGATCAATACAATCTGGCGCTGACCGAGGGTCGCGTGCAGACGATCGCCACGTTGCTCGAGGTCAATGGCGTCGATGCCGCGCGGATCGTGCGCAACGCGTTCGGCGACCGGTATTCGCTTGCTGCCGAGGGGGATTTCGATGCGTACGCACTGGAGCGTCGGGTCACGATTGAATTATCGGTGCCCGGGCTCGCCACCGAACTGGCCAGCATAGTCCACTGATCGGGCCGATCGATCCGGCCCACTGACCCGCTCGTCAATACAACGCACATCGGCGTCGCGTGTTACCGCCATTGGCGGGAGGGAGACCAGCTCCTTCCCGCTTTTTTATCAGTATTTTTGTTAGGGTTACGTCGTCTGTCCGTACCCGGGAGCCTACCGCCAATGTCCAGGTCGATCGCGATCGTCGAAGACGAAGCCGCATTGCTGGCGAACTATCGGGATATTTTTGCACGTCAGGGTTACCGGGTTGCCGCTTACCTCGACCGTGCCGTGGCGATGGCGGCGTTCGAGCAGCGTTTACCGGACATGGTGGTCATCGACATCGGCCTCGGCGACGAACCGGAGGGCGGGTTTGAGCTGTGCCGCGCGCTGCGCAGCCTGTCGGCGGAATTACCGATCATTTTTCTGACCGCACGTGACAGCGAGATCGACGAGATCTCGGGCCTGCGGCTCGGTGCCGACGACTATCTGACGAAGGACACGTCCGAGGCGCACCTGATGGCACGCGTCAACGCATTGTTCCGGCGCATCGAATCGCTGCGTGCTGCGCCGGCTGCCGACGATGTCTGGTCGGTCGGCGAGCTCGAGATCAACGCCGATCGCATGGACGCCCATTGGTGCGGGCAGCCGGTCGATCTGAGCGTCACCGAGTTCTGGATCGTCGTGTGTCTCGCACGGCATCCAGGCCACCTGAAGACGCGCCAGCAACTGATGGATGCGGCCAATATCGTCGTCGATGAAAGCACAATCACCTCGCACATCAAGCGGATTCGCAAGAAGCTCAGGGAAGTCGATGCCGGTGCCGACCCGGTGCACACGGAATACGGCATCGGCTATCGCTGGCGCATTTCCGACGCGTGACAGATGCGCTCGCATGAAGCTGCGCACTCAGCTCATCGTTGTCAGCCTGTTTGCGTTGTGCCTGCCGTGGGCGGGCGCCCGTTTCATCTACGAAATGGAAACCGTATTGCGGTCCGGTCAGCTGGCGACCCTCGCAGCCGTGGCAGAATCGGTCGCGTTGCTCACCGAGGGTCGTCCCGGGCTGCTGCAGCCGTTGGTACTCAATGCGGTGCCGGAGGCGGCCGGGCAGCGCGTTTATTTCCGGACTGCCGCTGCCATGCCCGCAGTCGACGGGTATCCGGAGTCCGACGGGGATGTTCGCTGGCATCCGACCCCGTTCGTCGAGGCCAACCGGCCGGCCGAACCCCTGCGGGCGCGGTTCCTCGGTATCACCGCGGCCGGGGAAGCCTACAGTTTTATCGGCGTCGACGACCCGGACATTCGCTACCACAATCCGGCTACCGGTGGCCTGGCGAGCGGCGATCATATTATCCTGGCGTTCGGCGGGGGGCGTGCGGTCCGGCGCTACTGGCTGGCGCCGGAGGCGCCCGGCCCGTTCGTCGCAAAATTCTCCAGGCAGGGTACGGTCGTGACGGAACCACGTATTCGCGGAGTCTGGCGTGATACGGCGACCGGCTACCAGGTCGAGGTCCGCATGCCACTCGAGTTGCTGGGTGAACGCTTCGGGTTTGCCGTCGTCGACGGGGAGAACCGCAGTCGCTGGGTTGGCAGCATGGCGCCCGATGGTCAGCCGGGCCGGCTGATTCGTCCGGAGCCGGCCATGACCGAGCTGCTCGCCGCATTCGGCCGCGACAACCTGCGTTACAGTTTGCTCGATAAGCAAGGCTGGGTGCTGGCGAGCAGCGGCGGCCTGAGCTACCGGCCACCCGAGGGCGACGCGTTGCCCGCCGGTGCCTGGATGCTTGAGTTCCTGTACCGCCGGGTCATGTTCGGTACCGAGGACAGTGCCGCGTATGGGCCGCAGGATCCGCTCCGCATCGAGCGCACCGAGGTCGATCGCGCCCTGCGCGGCGAACGCGCATCCGGCTGGTACGGTGTCGCGGGAGAGCGCGGCGTGGCGATCGCGAGCGTTGCCCTGCCGGTGCGCGTTGACAATCGGGTCATCGGCGTACTGCTGGCTGAACAGTCGAGCAGCGAGATTCTGTCGCTGACCAACGGCGCGGTGATTCGCCTGTTGTTGCTGACGCTGATCGCCACCTTGCTGATCGGCGGGGGTCTCCTGGCCTATGCCAGCTTCCTGTCACTGCGCATTCGTCGGCTCGGCCGGAGCGTCGCCGGTGCGCTCGGCGAAGACGGCCAGTTGACCGGTGAGTTCCCGCAGCATTTTGCCAGCGACGAGATCGGCGACCTTGGCCGGCACTTCGGGCAGTTGCTGGGGCGCATGAAGGAATATAACGATTACCTGCGCACGCTTGCGTCCAAGCTGTCGCACGAACTGCGGACACCCCTGGCCGTGGTCAGCAGTTCGCTCGACAATCTCCATCATGAGTCGCTGTCCGGCAGCGGCGCGGAGTATATCGAACGGGCCCGCGGCGGGGCGGAGCGGTTGAGGCAAATTCTGACCGCGATGAGCGAGGCGAGTCGCGTCGAGGAGAGTATTCGCTCGGCTGAACTCGCGCCACTCGACCTGAATGCGTTGCTGGTCAGTCATGTCAAGGCTTACCGAGCGGCATTCGGCCGCGACATCGAGTGCAGCGTGCCGGAAGAGTGCCTGGAGATCACGGGCTCTGCGGACCTGCTGGCACAGATGCTAGACAAGCTGATGGATAACGCCGCCGATTTTTGCCCGGCCGACGGACGAATTCGCTTCGCGCTGGAATGCGATCGGCGCAGCGCGGTGCTGCGTGTCGAGAACGATGGCCCCGGGCTTCCCGAGCGCATGTGCGGCGAGATCTTCGCATCGATGGTGTCGGTGCGGGCCGGACAAGGGCAAGCTCCGCACCTCGGCCTCGGCCTGACGATCGTGCGGCTGATCGTTGAGTTTCATGGCGGTACGGTGTGGGCGGAGAATTGCGCCGGCGGGGTGTGCTTCGTTGTGGTGCTGCCACTGAAACAGAATCGCGGCTGAAGCCGCCCACGCGGGCGCTGCCACGATTCCTTTTCGTTCCAAGCTTTGATAAACTTCCACGCCTTGAGAACGAAGGGGCCGGCTGTTGCAGTGATTTCTATGTAAATCATTGGTTTAGCTGAAGTTCCTCGTGGTATTTGAAGGTTTGGCAGCCGTTGCCATCGCAACCGCCGCGAGCCCCGCTGTCATTAGCTTGGCAGGAGAGGCCCCGATTGGGGCTTTTTATTTGGGCTCACGGATAAAAGTCCGGGTGTGTGGCGCACCGGCGAACGCTCTGCAGTGAGGGTTCGCGGTGAGCTTGGCAGGACGATGATTGACAGGTGGGCCAATGGCCCATTTTTTATATGTCCCGGCCTGACCGGGGCAGGAAATGGCCGGCCCGCAGGGAGAGTCGGATGAGTGTGACGAGGGACAACTTGATCGGATTACTGGAGCCACCTATCGAGGCGCTGGGTTACGAACTGGCGGATCTCGAATTGAATCTCGGCCATGGGCACGGGCTGATTCGGCTGTTCATCGACGGTGAGAACGGCGTTACGGTGGAGGATTGCGCACGGGTCAGTCGCCAGGTCAGTAGTGTTCTTGACGTGGAAGAGCCGATTGCAACAGATTACAACCTCGAGGTGTCGTCGCCGGGCGCGGATCGAAAGCTGGTCAAGCCGGCGCATTTCGACCGCTTTGCCGGCAGCATGGTCAAGGTCCGGTTGAAACGATTGGTCGAGGGGCGGCGTCGTATCAAAGGGCAGTTGCTCGGGCGCGACGCACAGATGATAAAAGTTCGCATGGGCGACGAGGATTTATCCATCGCATTGGAAGATGTAGAAGTGGCGCGCCTGGTGCCCGACTGGAGTGAGTATCTCCGGGCTGGCAGCGCAGAAATCAGCACAAGGAATTGAAGTCGAGCGTTAAAAATGGATAGCAAAGAAATCCTGATGGTCGTCGAGGTCGTCTCTAACGAAAAGGGCGTCGAGGAAGCAATTATCTTCGAAGCCATCGAGGCCGCGCTGGCATCGGCCTCGCGCAAGCGGCGGGGAGAAGAGATCGACGTGCGCGTTTCGATCGATCGCGAGACCGGCGAATATGACACATTCCGCCAGTGGATGGTGTTCGCGGACGAGTCGACCGAGCTCGAGTTTCCGGAGCGCGAACTGCGCATGATCGACGCCGTCGATATCAATCCGGATGCCCAGCCGGGCGAATACGTCGAGGAGCCGATGGAGTCGGTTGAATTCGGTCGCATCGCCGCGCAGACGGCCAAGCAGGTCATCGTGCAGAAGGTACGCGAAGCGGAGCGCCTGAAGATTGTCGAGGAATACACGGAGCGGGTGGGCGAATTGCTCAGCGGCATCGTCAAGCGGGTGGACCGGAACGGGGTCTATATCGATCTCGGTGGTAATGCCGAAGGCTTTGTGCCGCGTGAGCACATGATTCCTCGTGAGCCCGTACGCCCGCAGGATCGCCTGAAAGCCTTACTGTACGAGGTTCACTCGGAGCAGCGAGGTCCGCAGCTGTTCCTGACCCGTTCGTCGTCACAGTTCCTGCTGGAGCTGTTCAAGATCGAGGTGCCGGAAGTCGGTCAGGGCCTGATCGAGATTCTCGGTGCGGCTCGCGATCCGGGGTTGCGGGCAAAGATTGCCGTCAAGAGCAACGATACGCGTATCGATCCGGTCGGCGCCTGTGTCGGTATGCGCGGCTCGCGCGTGCAAGCGGTCTCCAACGAGCTTGCCGGCGAGCGTGTCGACATTATTCTGTGGGATGACAACCCGGCGCAATACGTCATCAATGCGATGTCACCGGCCGAGG
>SMWD01000180.1 GCA_004357495.1 Gammaproteobacteria bacterium | reverse complement strand
GTTTTGCCTCGTGGCACGGGTACCTGGCGACCGTTCATGTGCGCGTGCGGTGCGGATTGGTAACACCAGTCAAACCTTGGGTTTCCCATTAAGGAAATCAGCCCCGTACAGTATGAAGACCGGACATTAGGGGCTTAACGAAACCGTCCACTAAACTGAGGCAAAACCATTGGGTCGAAAGCAGACATCGCATCAAATTCATCAAAACCTGTACCTACCAGCGTGTGACACCTGCAGCGACGGCTACGATAGGAGAATACTGCCCGCGACTGTGCGAGCTTGAGGGTTTCGCGGGCCATAAAGCACAGGCCGATTTGCGCGTGCGGCGTTATGGAAATGCAACTAAATCGGATGTCGCGTAGAACAATTATTTGCTAAAGGGGGGCGACCTGCCGCTCGTAATTAATGGGCCCATAGGGCACCAGATACAAAAAAACCGCCTTGCGGCGGCTTTTTTGTATCTGGTGCCCAGAAGAGGACTTGAACCTCCACCTACTTGCGTAGACATGGACCTGAACCATGCGCGTCTACCAATTCCGCCACCTGGGCAGGGACCCGGACTCACGGGAGCCGGCATTAATGAGTGGCGCGACTCTACTTCCAGCCTGTATTCTTGTCAACGTGATGGATTACAACCGAATTGACAGCAGTGGCTAGGCGACGCCAGCCGGGCGCCCGCGGCGGCGGCGCCCGGTCCGGTGGCTCCGGGCGCTACAGACATCCGCTCCCCGATTTCAGGCAGATCATCGATGCCCTGGAGGCGCGCGGTGCGCCGGTCGGTTTCGATGCGCTGGCTGCGCTGCTCGAAATCGACGGCGAGCGGGCACAGCGGGCGTTGCGACGCGGTCTGCAGCGCATGGCGTCATCCGGCCAGTTGCTGGTTAACCGCAAGAGCGAGTATTGCCTGCCGGGCAAGATCGGCGTGACGGTCGGCCGCGTGTCGGCGCACGCGGATGGCTTCGGCTTCCTGATACCGGATGAGGGCGACACGGATATTTTTCTGCCGTTCCAGGAAATGCGCCAGTTACTGAATGGCGACCGGGTCGCCGTACGGGTGACCGGTGCTGCACGCGGCAAGCCGGCCGGCGCCGTCGTCGAGATCCTGGAGCGGGGCAAACAGACGGCCGTCGGGCATTATCGCCGTGAGCACGGCGTCGGTTTCGTCAGCGAGTCCGGCCGCTCGCCGCATACGTTCGTCGTGCCGAACCATCAGCGCGGCGGCGCGCAATCCGGCGATCTGGTTAAAATCGAGATCACGGAATACCCGTCGGCGCAGCACGAAGCGCAGGGCAAGATTGTCAGGATTCTCGGCGACCCGAACGATCCGTCGATGATCAGCGAGGTCGCACTCGAGCAGTTCGAGATCCCGGTTGAGTTTCCGGCTGCGGTCACCCGGGCTGCCGAAGCCTGCGGCGATCGGGTCAAGGCCGCCGACAAGCGGAACCGAGAGGACCTGCGCGAGCTGCCGCTGATCACGATCGATGGTTCCGACGCGCGTGATTTTGATGACGCCGTCTGGGCCGAACCGGTCGCCGATGGCTGGCGGTTGATCGTCGCGATCGCGGACGTGTCGCATTACGTGCACCCGAACTCGGCGCTGGACACCGAGGCTGTGAAGCGCGGCACGTCGGTGTATTTCCCGGACCGGGTCGTGCCGATGCTGCCGGAATCGCTGTCGAACGGCTTGTGTTCGCTGAAGCCGAAAGTCGATCGCTTGTGCATGGTCTGCGACCTGCGAATTACGGCGAACGGCAAGGTCAGTAAGTCCCGGTTCTACCGTGGCGTCATGCGCTCGGCCGCCCGGCTGACCTATGAGCAGGTCGATGCGATTCAGCGCGGGGTGGGTTCGGAACGAAAAAAGTACTCGAGTATAGTTACACAAGTCAATAATTTATATGGAGTTTATAAGTCGCTTCTCGGCGCCCGCCGGCGGCGCGGTGCGCTCGATATCGACCTGCCGGAAGTCCGGATGGAAATCGGCGCGGACGGGCACATCGAGCGTATCGTGCCGCGCGTGCGCACCGACGCGCACCGCTTGATCGAGGAATGCATGATCGCGGCAAATGTCGAAGCCGGGCGATTCCTGAGCCGTCATAAGCTCTGGTCTCTGTTCCGCGTGCATGACACCCCGGAGGCGGATCGCTTCGAGGACCTGCGCACCTTGCTGCAGGAAGTCGGCCTCAAGGTTGCCGACGAGGCGCGCACGGATCCGAAGCAGTTGAACCGGTTGCTCGGGAAGATTGCCGGCCGGCCGGATTTCGCGGTACTGACCGTCGCGGTCCTGCGCAGCCTGCAACAGGCCGTTTATCAGCCCGTGAATATCGGCCACTTCGGGCTGGGCCTGTCGACCTACGCGCATTTCACGTCGCCGATTCGTCGCTACCCGGATTTGCTGGTGCATCGGGCGATCGGCCACCGTCTCGACGGCGGGAAACCCGGTGCGTTCCACACCGATCAGGCGGCGATGGAGCAGGCCGGCAAGTCGTGCTCCATGCTCGAGCGCCGCGCGGAAGATGCAACGCGTCAGGCGGAAGCGCGCTACAAGTGCGCCTATATGCTGAATCGCGTCGGCGACACGCTGCCCGGCGTGATTACCGGCGTGACCCATTTCGGCCTGTTCGTGACGCTGGACGACCTGTATATCGAGGGCCTCATTCACGTGACCGCGTTGGCGAACGATTACTACCACGCCGAACACGGTGGCTTGCGCCTGACCGGCGAGCGCACCGGCAAGAGCTTCGGGCTCGGTGACAAGGTCATGGTGCGCGTGCTGCGGGTCGACACGGATGCGGCCAAGATCGATTTCGCGCTCGTCGATGAGTCCGACCCGGGCAAGTCCGACCGGGGGGAATCCGCGCGGGATCAGTCCGGGCCGCGGCGCAGCCGCAGTCGCCGCCGATCCGGCGCGCGGCGCTGAGGTGAGCGGGCGCCGACAGGCCGAGACGCGTCAGCGGGTGCTGTTCGGCATCAATGCGGTTGCGACGATGTTGCGCCGGGATGCCGCGCACATTATCCGTATTTGTCGACAAAACAATCTTGGTGCGCAGCGCCGGGCGCGGCTGGCGGCGGCGCTGGAAGGGCATGCCGTGCCGGTCGCCGAGGTCGATGCCGCCGAACTGGCGCGAATGGCCGGCACCGATAATCACCAGGGCGTCGTCGCCCTGGTGTACGAGCGCGCGCCGTTAGACGAGGCCGCGGCGAAAGACTACGTGCGCGAGCTGACGCGACCTTTGCTGCTGGTGCTCGACGGGGTTCAGGACCCACGCAACTTCGGCGCTTGCCTGCGGACCGCCGACGCGGCGGGTGTCGACCTGGTGGTGACGGCCCGCAACCGCAATGTCGGCATCACGCCGGTGGTCAGCAAGGTCGCCGCCGGTGCCGCCGGGCTGCAGCCGGTGGCCGAGGTCGCTAATCTCGCCCGCTTCCTGAAGTTCCTGGCCGGCACAGGCATCTGGATCATCGGCACGGATGAAGCGGCCGAGCAGTCCTTGTTCGACGTCGATCTGACGCCCGGGATTGCCCTGGTGCTCGGCGCGGAAGGCGCCGGTCTGCGCCATCTGACCCGTGAGCGCTGCGATGAACTCGCCAGCCTGCCGATGCGCGGTGCAGTTGAGAGCCTGAATGTTTCCGTCGCGACCGGCATCTGCCTGTACGAGGCCCTGCGCCAGCGGCGCGTAGGCTGAAACTCCGGCCCGCGTGCCAGCCGTTCCACTCCGCCATCGGCGCGGCAGCCTTGCCCCGCGGCCGCACGTCCGGTAGGATTCGGCCTCCCGCGAACCGGTGTCGCGGCCATGCTGGCCGGGAATCGATAGTGCGGGCCTCCTTGCTGCACGGCATGTGCCGGTAGTTCACACCCGAAGGGAGCCACAATGAGACACTACGAAATTGTTTTCCTGGTCCATCCGGACCAGAGCGACCAAGTGCCTGCGATGATCGATCGCTACAAGTCGCTGGTCACTGCCGGCAACGGCCAGGTTCACCGCCTGGAAGACTGGGGCCGCAGGCAACTCGCCCATTCCATCGCCAAGCTGCACAAGGCGCACTACGTACTTATGAATATCGAGTGCGGTCAGAGTGTGCTGGATGAGATTCTGGGTGCGTTCAAATTCAACGATGCGGTGCTTCGGCATCTCGTGATTCGTCGCGACGAGGCGGTCACCGAGCCGTCTTTGCTGGCCAAGCCTGATGCGCCCAAGTCGGACGATAGAAAATCAGACGATAAAGAGAAGCGCGCGCATGGTGATAAGCCGCAGAGCAATGCCGGCGACGGCGATGCGGCAACTGAAGCTGCCGCTGAGGCAACCGAAGCCGCTCCGGATGCAACCGAAGCGGCCGTCGATGCGAGCGCAGCTGCTACCGATGCGACTGAAGCTGCCGCCGATGCGACTGAAGCTGCTACCGATGCGACCGATACCGATGAGGTGAAATCAGAACAATGAGCAGATATTTTCGCAGACGCAAATTTTGTCGGTTTACGGCCGACGGTGTCAAAGAGATCGATTACAAGGATCTGGAGACATTACGTAATTACGTGACCGAGACCGGCAAGATAGTACCGAGCCGGATCACCGGCACCAAGACGCACTATCAGCGTCAGTTGGCAACCGCCGTCAAGCGGGCCCGGTACCTTGCGCTGTTGCCGTACACCGACAAGCACTGAGCGACGCGCCCCGGTGATCGATCGCACTGGCCCGGTCTGACTACGTGCGTTCCGGATTGGGTCAATGGCTCGTTGAGCATCGTGCGGCACGCATCGGCCTGATTGCCGGCTTGCTGCCGTTGCCGGTCACGAGCGTCCTGAGCGCGGCCCTGGTGGTTACTGTCACGATCGCCAGGGGGTGGCGGGTTGCGGTAGCCGACTGTCTGCTGGCATTCGCCGTTCTGGGTCTGGTGACGATTTCTGCGGATGGCGCGTGGCAGCAGGTCGCGTTGAGCGGAATTTCGACGTGGGCGACGGCCATGTTGCTGGGCGCGCTGACCGGAGGCTTCGGGACGCTGACTCTGAGCCTGCAGGCATTGCTTGTGATCGGGGTGCTGGGGCTCGGTGTGTTCGCTGTTGTCGTCGACAACCCAACGGCGTTCTGGGAGTCGATACTGGCGAGATTTGCCGAGCAAATGAGCGCGTTCGGTATGCCGCTGGCGGAGCCGGAGGCGGTGCTGGAACTGGCGCCGATCATGAGTGGGCTGGTCGCATCCAGCGTCGTGATGAGTTCGACGCTGGCTTTGCTGATCGGCACCTGGTGGGCCGGCGGCGCCGGTGGGGCCGAGTTCCGGGCGCTGTTTGTCAGTATTCGCCTCGGCTATGTCGTTGGTGGAATTGCGGTCTTGGCAGGTTTGGCCGCGTTACTTGGCATGGGCCAGGTCGCGGGCAACGTATTGCTGGTGTTGGGCATCGGTTTCGTGTTCCAGGGCCTGGCGGTAGTGCACTGGCTGGTGGCTGCGCGGGGGTTGCCGTGGGCGTTATTGATCCTGGTGTATTTGCCCATGTTTTTAGGCGCATCGATCCTGGTCCTGACGCTATTTTTGCTGGCAACGGTGGGTTTTGTAGACAACTGGTATGGTTTGCGCAGAGCGGGACGGAACGAGCGCTAAGTATCGTTCATAAACGATTTGGTTTAATCTGGCGACAGCCAGTCGACGGAGAGCGACAAAAATGGAAATCATATTATTGGAAAAGGTCGATAACCTTGGGGGCATCGGTGATCGTGTGAATGTGCGATCAGGTTATGGACGCAACTACTTGTTACCAAAGGGTAAAGCCACAGTCGCAACGCCCGAAAACATAGCGATTTTTGAGCAGCGGCGCGCCGAGTTCGAAGCCAGGCAGGCACAGGACACGGCCACCGCCGCGGAACGCGGTGCCCGGATTCAGGCCTTGAATCTGAAGCTTGTGGCCAAGGCCGGCAGCGAGGGCAAGTTGTTCGGTTCGATCGGTACGATTGACATTGCCGAGGCGTGCACGGCGGCCGGTGTCGCGGTCGAACGCAGCGAGGTTCGACTGCCGAACGGCCCGATCCGGATGCTCGGCGAACACGAGGTCGAGATTCACCTGCAGACGGACGTCGATGTCGCCGTGCGCATCGAAGTTGTCAGCGACGGCGAGCCGGTTGCGGATGCACTCGCTGCGGACGACGACACCGTGATGGCTGATGAGAGTGCCGAGGCTGACCAGAGCGCTGCGGCTGACGAGAATGCCGGGGACGATGATGTGCCTGCCGACGGCGAGACACCTGCGGTGTGAATGGGTCGCGGACCTGATACATATCCCTGATACAAGCCCCGATATAAGCCCCGATATAAGCCCCAATATAAGCCCCAATATAAGCAGATGGTTAGCGCGATTCCCGATCCCGACGAGTATTACAGCGAAACCGATCGGCTGAATCTGCCGCCCCAGTCTCTGCAGGCCGAGCAGGCCCTGCTTGGGGGGCTGATGCTCGACAAGAGCGCCTGGGATCGCGTCGCCGACCAGGTCACCGAAGATGACTTTTACCGCCCCGACCATCGGCTGATCTTCGGTGCGATTCGCGCCTTGTCGGAGCGCAACCAGCCTTGCGACGCCGTCACTCTGTCCGAGTATCTCGACGCGCGTGGCGACCTGGACGCGGCGGGCGGCCTCGGTTATCTCGGCAACCTCGTCAAGGACACACCGAGCGCGGCGAATGTCGCCGATTACGCCAGGATCATTCGTGAGCGGGCGCTGCTGCGTGGGTTGATTCAGGCCGGCAACGAGATTGCCGCCAGTGCCCATCACACCGAGGGCCGCCCGATTCACGAACTCGTCGATGAGGCCGAGCGCAAGGTATTTGAGATCGCCGAGCAGGGTCAGCGGCGGGGTTCAGGTTTCGTCCAGCTCCGCGAGGTGCTCGGCTCGACGCTCGATCAGATCGACGAACGACACCGCAACCAGGCAGCGGTGACCGGCCTGTCGACCGGCTATACGAAGTTCGACGAGATGACGGCCGGCTTGCAGAAGGGCGATTTGATCATCATCGCCGGTCGCCCGTCGATGGGCAAGACATCGCTGGCGCTGAACATCGCCGAGAACGTAGCGATGAATCCAATCGGTGAGCGCAAGTCTGCCGCCGTGTTCAGTATGGAAATGGGCACCGAGCAGCTCGCCATGCGCCTGATTTCGTCGCTCGGCCGCGTCAATCAGGCACACCTGCGCAACGGGCGGTTCAGTGATGAGGATTGGCCGCGTATTACCGGTGCGTTCCAGCAGATGCAGGAGGCCAAGATGTTCATCGACGACACGCCGGCCATGACACCGACGGAGATCCGCGCGCGGTCGCGGCGCTTGAAGCGCCAGCATGGGCTCGACCTGATCATCGTTGACTACTTGCAGCTGATGCAGGTGACCGGTAACAAGGAGAATCGTGCCACCGAAATTTCCGAAATCTCGCGTTCGCTCAAAGCGCTGGCACGCGAGCTCGAGGTGCCGATCATCGCGCTGTCGCAGCTCAACCGCAGCGTGGAGCAGCGTCCGGACAAGAAGCCGATAATGTCCGATCTGCGCGAGTCCGGCGCGATCGAGCAGGATGCAGACCTGATCATCTTCATCTACCGCGACGAGGTCTATGACAAGGACACCGCGCGTCCGGGTATCGCTGACATCAACATCGCCAAGCAGCGCAATGGCCCGACCGGCGAGTTTACGCTGACCTTCCTCGGTCAATTCACGAAGTTCGAGAACTACGTGCCCGAGATGGATGTTTTTTGATGACGTCTTGCGCCGTCGCGAGAATTCGGTCGACGGCACTGCACAGTAATCTCGAACGAGTGCGGCGCGCCGCACCGGGCGCACGGGTGCTGGCAGTTATCAAGGCCGACGCTTACGGCCACGGGCTCGAAGAGGTTGCACGGGTTCTCGGCGGGGCCGATGCGTTCGCCGTCGCGCGCGTCGAGGCCGCTGTCCGGCTGCGCCGGGCCGGCATCGACAAGCCGATCGTCATCCTGAGCGGCGGGTTCGGTCACGATGCCGTCGAGGTGGCGCGCGACTACGACTTGCAGCTGGTCATTCACACCGAGGCCCAGATCGAGCTGCTTGCGGGGCTGGGCGGGGGGCCGCCCGTGTCCGTCTGGCTCAAGATCGACAGCGGCATGGGTCGCCTTGGCCTGGCGCCGGCGCGCGCCCGTGCCGCGATCGAGCGTCTGCGGGATTGCCCGGCGGTGGCTGGTGACCCGGTGTTGATGACTCACCTGGCGCAGGCCGATGAAACGGACAGCCCGGTCACGGCCGAACAACTGCGCCTTTTCGGCGAGACGATCGGAGACTGGGGCGGGGATGTCAGTATCGCAAATTCGGCCGGGATACTCGCCTGGCCCGAGACCCTCAAGACCGGCCCGCAGCTGAAATACGCCGGCGCCAACTGGGTGCGGC
>SMWD01000179.1 GCA_004357495.1 Gammaproteobacteria bacterium | reverse complement strand
CGCTCGCTGCTGCGTTCACAACCGGGATCAGGCGGTATGCATCGAAGCCCAGCGCATACAGACGCGACTGCTTCCGGGCCCGATTTGGCCAGTGCCTGGCGATTGTATTGCGCACTTCGACTGACTGACCGTCCGGCGCGATGAGCCACGGAATATCCGGGAACATGATGCCGTTCAGGTCGGCGTTATTCCGCGACCCCTCCTGATAGATCGCCGAGGTCGAATACGTGGGCACCGCCCCCGCGTAATGAAAGCGCAACTGCGGCCGGATCAGCTTACCGGCTTGCGCCGTTGCGGCCAGGAATATTAGGTCGACGTCGGCGCGGCGTCGTGGTTCATATTCGAGCGGAATACCGAGATTTGCGGCCAGTCGCTCTTTCCGGGCGCGGCTCTCGTTGATCAGCAGCAGTGCCTGGATGCCGGTCGAGAAATCCGGACTGGCCGGATCGTAGAACCGGTAGTCGAGTATCTGCCCGCCGCCGGACTCAAATTGTGCCGTAAAGCTCGTCAGCAGGCGTCGGCCCCAGGCATTGTTCGGCGCCAGCGCCAGCGCGCGAAACTGACCCAGTGCAATCGCGCGTTGCGCGACTTGTCGCGCCTCGTCTTCCGGCGACAGCGAGAACTGGAAGAAGTCCGGCGCCAGGTTCGACTCTTCCGGTAAAAAGTTCAGGGACAGCGTCGGTGCTGACACGGTGGATCGTGCGAGCGCTTGCACGGACTCCTTGAGCAGCGGCCCGACGACGAAAGTTGCACCGTCGGCAATCGACTGCGCGTATGCCGCTTGCACGCCATCTGGCGTAACATCGTAGAACCGGATCGATGGCGGATCAGGCAGGTCGGTTTGCGCGAAGTGAGCGGCCAGGAAGCCGTCGCGGACAGCGATGGCCGCCTGGTGCTGGCGCCCCGTCAGCGGCAGCAGGACCGCAATCTGGCGCGGGAACGCTTGAACCGCGGGCAGGTCGGCGATGATTTCCGGTATCAGCGGATCGTTGGCCGGATGCGTCGGGTACGCTTGCTGCCAGATCAGAAGCGCACGGCGCATGGAGGCCGGCGCCGTGCGCCGGGTCCACGCAATCTGGCCGAGCTCGAGCCAGCCGGTCAGGGTCGGGTTGGCATCGGGCCCGGGCTGTAACAGCTCGAGCCTGCCGCCCCAGGTCTGGTAGCTTTCCCACAGCAAGCGCTGGTTGGCCGCGATCGCGGTGCTGTCATCCAGCCAGACCTCGCGTTCGAGCAATGCCAGAGTGGCTTCCAGCGGCTGGCCGAGACGGAATAATGCGTTGCTGCGAATGACCAGGATGTTCATCGCATCGGCGGGTGCGCTGGCGGGCGGCGCACTGTCGAGATTCGCCAGTGCCTGCGCCGGGTTGCCCATCGCGATGGCGATCTCGGCAGAGACTTGCGCCCACAGCAGCCGGTTTGGTTCAGCGATGGGTTGGCTGAGCCGGTTCATGATCGTCCGCGCGATCTCCGGATTGCCGGCCAGGCGGCGCTCGCGTGCCGTCAGTATCAGGTAACGCTGCCGCCAGGTTGACTCCGCAGCCTGTGCCAGTTGCAGGTAGGCGTCTGCCGAGGCCTGATGCCGGCCCTGTCCGGACAGGGCTTCCGCGGCGCTGGCCGGGCCGTCCGGGATCGGCGCATCGGTTTCCGGAACCTGCAGTGGCCCGCAGGCCGCGGCCATTAACATCAGCGCGGGCGCGGTTAAACGCAGCGCCGCCCGCCGCGCGGAACCGATTGTCCGGGCGGCAGTCGCGGAGCCTGTTTTCCGACGCCGGATTTCGTGACCGGGCATTGCTCGGCGTAGACTTGCGATCATTGGCTGCAGGTTAATCGAACTTTTTCTGACTGGAGTGGCTCACTTGTCAACCCAACCCGGCACATTACCCGGCACTCTGTTCGTCATCGCAACCCCGATTGGCAACCTCGATGACATCAGTGCGCGCGCGCGCGAAACCTTGGCGCGGGTGGATCTGGTGGCTGCCGAGGATACCCGCCGTGCGGGACAATTGCTAACGCGATTGGGGTGTCGCAATCGTCTTGTCTCCTTGCACGAGCACAACGAAGCGGACCGCGTTGCCGAGGTCCTCGAGGTACTGATGTCCGGTCGCAACGTTGCCTTGATCAGCGATGCCGGCACGCCGTTGATCAGCGACCCCGGCTATCGGCTGCTGTCCGAGCTGCGGCGCCACGACTTGCCGGTCAGTCCGCTGCCTGGCTGCTGCGCGGCAGTTGCGGCGCTGTCGGTCGCCGGCCTGCCGAGCGACCGGTTCCTGTTTGAAGGCTTTTTGCCGGCCAAGGCCGGCGCGCGCCGAAAGCGCCTGGCCGAACTGCTGCATCGGCCGGAAACACTGGTTCTGTATGAGTCCGTTCACCGGATCCGCGATGTGCTGGCCGACCTCGAACAGGTCTTCGGGCCGGACCGGCCGATGACGTTGGCGCGTGAGCTGACCAAGTTGCACGAAACCATACATCGCGGCGGGGTTGCCGACGTGCGCGAGCGGCTGGCCGCGGACCCGGGGGGTGACAAGGGCGAATTTACGCTGGTTATCGCCGGTGATGCGGCGCCACCGAGTGTCGAACAGGCCGAACTCGAGCGCGTGCTCGAGGTGCTGCTTGGCGAGGTATCGGTGCGGCAGGCGGCGAGCCTCGCTGCCGGGATCACCGGTGCCGGTCGCCGTGATGCCTACCGGCTGGCCAACCGGATCAAAGATCGCGAGTAAAATGGGGTCTCAGACAGAGGTCCCGATCCATGTCGGCCCGGCTACGGTCTGTACGCACCCCTTGTCACTTATTGCAAATTAAGTGCTACTACTCAGAGTGTGTGGGACACCAGTGGGTCGAACGGAGTTTTTCCGGCTTGCCGCAAGGCCGCCGGCCGCAAATTCTTTTCTCCTCGGGCAGGAAAACTCGTCGCAAAGAGTTTCCGGCCAGCGGCCTTGCTACACCGTAGTACTCGTTGGCGGTCGCGATGCTCGTGAAAAAAAGCGGCTGTCCCCCTGTATCCGGGGCCACGACTGGTCTAAGGTGATCGCTGGAGCCGGCCAGGCAATCGCTCGGCGTGCCACGTCAGTGGCGCAATGGGAGGAAAGTCCGGGCTCCTGCGGGCAGGGTGCCAGGTAACGCCTGGGGGACGCGAGTCCACGGAAAGTGCAGCAGAAAAGATACCGCCCCGGCGGCAACGCCGGTGGTAAGGGTGAAATGGTGCGGTAAGAGCGCACCGCGCGGGTGGTAACACGCCGCGGCTAGGTAAACCCCACCTGGAGCAAGACCAAATAGGGGAGTCGTCGCAGGCCTCAGGGTTTGCGGCACCGTCGCCCGTGCGGACTCCCGGGTAGGTCGCTTGAGGCCGCTGGTGACAGCGGTCCCAGATGAATGATTGTCCTCGACAGAACCCGGCTTATCGGCCGGCTCCTTCCCTTGTCTGCCGGCGCCTGACTGACTCCGGTCGGGCGGCTGCGGGCAGTGCCGACGGGCGCATGCCAGCGACTTGCCGACCTGCAGGCGCACACTGATTGCATGCACTTGCGCGCGCCGCGCCGTGATCGCGGCGTCCGAGCGGGTTGCGGTGGTTTTTCAAGATATTTCCATGGTCTTAACCGCATCGGAAGGAATGCGCGCTAAGCACATGATTTCTGGTTGGGCAGTCGCCGCGGATCATCGCCCAAATCGTTTCGAAATCGTCTCTAAGTGGCTGTCCTGAAAGAAATATTCTGGTGTTGTGTTGACGGTGGTCAAGGTGGTACCTATAGTGTCACGAAGTGGTAAAAAGTGGGAGTTAATGGGTCAGTTGGCTCGGGACGAATGCTGCGTGGAGCAACAAAAATATCCCTTGATGCAAAGGGTCGATTGTCAATTCCGACCAAGTACCGGGAGCGGATCGCTGCGCGTTGCAACGGCCAGTTGATTTGCACGGTCGACCAGAGGAGTTGCCTGCTGATTTACCCGCTGCCGGACTGGGAGGAGACGGAGCGCAAGCTGATGCGTCTGCCGAGCCTCAATCCGACGGCCCAGAAGTTGCGTGGGTTGTTGATGGGCTATGCCACCGATCTGGAACTGGACGGGCATGGTCGCGTGTTGATTCCCAAAGAGCACCGGGCATTCGCCGGCCTCGAGAAGCAGGCAATGATGTTCGGTCAGGGTAACAAGTTTGAGTTGTGGGATGAGAGTCGCTGGAACGACCAGCTGAAGCGTTGGCTCGATGAAGGCTCGGCGGACGGTGCGGATCTGCCGGGTGAACTCGAGTCGCTGTCGTATTAGACGCGCGCGGCGCTTGGTCAATCGAGGTTGGCGCATCCCGGAGTGCCTGGGGGTGGTGGGGTGATATCGCACGTACCGGTGTTGCTCGCAGAGACTGTGGAACAGCTGTGTATTCGTGCGAATGGTCTGTATGTCGACGGCACTTTCGGGCGCGGCGGGCACGCTCGGGAAATACTCAGGCAACTCGGTCCGGACGGACGGTTGCTGGCTATGGATCGTGATCCGGAAGCGGTAGAAGCGGGCCGGTCACTCGCGGCGACAGACCGGCGATTTGAGATCGAGCGCGGGAACTTTGGGGCGTTGCGCGGGCTATTAGAGAAACGGGGCATGTTGGGCGAAGTCAGTGGGCTATTGCTGGACCTCGGGGTGTCGTCCCCGCAACTGGACGACCCCGATCGCGGGTTCAGTTTCCAGGCGGACGGGCCACTGGACATGCGTATGGATCCGGACGCCGGGCAAAGCGCGAGCGACTGGCTGAACAAGGCAACGGAAGAATCGATCAGAAAAGTGCTGCATCGCTTGGGTGAAGAACGAGCCGCGGCGCGCATTGCCCGGGCAATCTGCGCGCGGCGCGAACAACGCCCGCTGCAAACGACGGGCGAGCTGGCGGCACTGATCGAATCGGTCGTGCGCCGCAAGTCCGGCGCCAGGCATCCGGCGACGAAAAGCTTTCAGGCCATTCGCATTTTCATCAACGGAGAGCTCGATGCGCTCGAAACGGCACTGGCGGTTTCGCTGCACGCCCTGGCGCCCGGAGGCAGGCTCGGTGTGATCAGTTTTCACTCGCTAGAGGATCGTATCGTGAAGCGTTTTTTGCGTAACAATGCCCGCGTCGATCCGGCGCTGTCGCGCATGCCGGTTATTCCGGCGTCGGCGCAGCCGCGTCTGCGTCTGCCGACCCGGGCGATTCGACCCGGCAGCGCCGAACTCGAGCGTAATCCGCGCGCCCGCAGCGCAACCTTGCGCGTTGGGGAGCGCCTGTCATGATCGAGACCGTGCGCCGCTATGCTCCGATTGTCGTGCTGATGGGTGCCGTCATGGCGGCTGCGATTGCCAGCGTCTATGCAAAACACGAGTCGCGAAAGTTGTTCACCGAGCTGCAGTCGCTGAACACGGAGCGTGACCGGATGGAGGTCAACTGGGGTCGGCTGCAGATCGAACAAAGCACCTGGTCGGCCTACGGCCGGGTCGAGCAAATGGCGCGTGAGCAGATGCAGATGCGTATGCCGGCACCCGAACAGGTCAGTCTGCTCGGCGAATGAAAGCGGGCTCACACACCGAAGCGATGGTCCGCCGCAGTTTCACGCTGCGAGCACGGTTTGCCGCCGCATGCCTGCTGGTCGCCGGGCTGGTGCTGGTCGCTCGCGCGGTACACCTGCAGGTTTTTAACACCGGGTTCCTGACGCATCAGGCCGATGTCCGGCATCTTCGCATCGCGAAGCTCTCGGCGCATCGCGGCGTTATCACCGATCGCAATGGCGAGCCGCTGGCAGTCAGTACGCCCGTCGACAGCATCTGGATTAATCCGCGCCAGATTGTGCAGTCGGCGGAGCGCATTCCGGAGCTCGCAGCCGCATTGGGGACCGATGCCGATGAATTGGCGCGGCGCATGACGAGCAATGTCGGCAAGGAATTTCTATACCTGCGGCGGCATATGCGGCCAAGTGAAGCGGCCGCGATTATCAGCCTGAATATTCCCGGCATCGATATCGAGCGTGAGTACCGGCGCTATTACCCGGCTGGAGAAGTTGCCGGTCACCTGCTCGGGTTTACCAACATCGATGACATGGGCCAGGAGGGGCTGGAACTCGAGTTCGATCATTGGTTGGCCGGTGAAGCCGGCAAGAAGCGCGTCATGAAGGATCGGCTCGGGCAGATCGTCGAGGACGTTGAACGCATCAAACAGCCGAGTCCCGGTCGCGAGCTGGCAGCGTCGATCGACCTGCGCATCCAGTATCTCGCGTATCGCGAGTTGAAGGCCGCAGTCCAGCGGACGGATGCGGCCGCCGGTTCCGTCGTCGTGCTCGACGTCGAGACCGGCGAGGTGCTGGCGATGGTCAATCAGCCCGCTTACAACCCGAACGATCGCGCGCAGTTTGCCGCGAAGAACTACCGGAATCGTGCGATCACCGATATCTTCGAGCCGGGCTCGACCCTGAAGCCGCTCATCGTTGCCGCTGCGCTCGAGAGCGGTGACTATGTGCCTGCCAGCGTCATCGATACATCGCCGGGCTACGTGCAGGTCGGTGCGAAGCGTATCGAGGATAGCTCGAACCTGGGCCGAATCAGCCTGACGACGTTGCTGGCGCGTTCCAGCAACGTCGGGGCGACCAAGCTCGCGATGTCGCTCAAGTCCGAGTCGCTGTATGCGACGCTGTCCGGTTTCGGCCTGGGCCGGCTCAGCGCCAGCGGGTTTCCGGGCGAATCAGCCGGCTTATTGAGCCATTATTCGAACTGGCGACCGATCAGCCAGGCCACACTGGCCTACGGCTACGGATTATCCGTGACGCCCCTGCAACTCGCCCAGGCCTATGCCGTCATTGCGGCGGGCGGTCTGCTGCGGCCCGTATCCTTGTTGCGCATCGAGCAGCCGCCGATCGCACGCCGTGTCATCCGCGCCACGACGGCTGCTGCCGTGCTGGCTATGCTCGAAGTCGTGGTAAGCGAGTCGGGGACGGGGCGGCGCGCCGCGGTCGCTGGTTACCGCGTGGCCGGCAAGACCGGCACGGTCAAGAAATTCGTGCCGGGTGGTTACTCTGAGGATCGCCATACGGCATTGTTCGCCGGCATCGCTCCGGTTTCGCGACCCCGCCTGGCGATCGTCGTCGTGGTCGATGACCCGCAGTCGGGCGCGTACTACGGCGGGGAGATTGCGGCACCGGTGTTTTCACGTATCGCCGCGGGTTCCTTGCGGATACTCGCCATTCCCCCGGACAACTTCAGGCGCTCCGATCGACTCGGGACGAAGCTTGCGGCGAATTCACCATGACGGCGCCGATGAATTTGACCGAGTTGTTTGCCGACATGGATCTGGCCGTGCCCGAGTTACGCATAGCTGATATTACGACCCATAGTCAGAGCGCGCGGCGCGGCGGGCTCTTCCTGGCTTGTGGAGGCCGGCGTAGCCATGGCCTCGATTTCCTGCCAGAGGTGATCGCGGCCGAGGTTGCCGCGATCGCCTGGGAGCCGGTCGACGGCCGCAACGGACCGGAGCTTCCGGCCGACATCATCGGGCTGTGTGTGCCCGGGCTCGGTGCGAATCTCGGCCTCATCGCCGATCGATTCTTCGCGCGCCCGTCGGCCCGGCTGGCTGTCACCGGTATCACCGGCACCAACGGCAAGTCGACGGTCGCGTATCTCGTCGCGCAAGCGCTGAACCGGCTCGACCAGACGGCAGGTTACATGGGGACGCTGGGCTACGGCATCGGCACCGATCTTGAGGCGAGCTCGCTGACGACACCCGGTTGCGTCACCGTGCATCGTCGGCTGCGCGAGATGGCCGATGCCGGGGCCGGGCACGTGATCATGGAGGTTTCGTCGCATGCGCTCGATCAGCAGCGCGTGGCGGGCGTACGCTTCCGGACGGCCGCGTTGACCAACGTGAGTCGCGATCATCTGGATTATCACGGCAGCATGGAAAGCTACGCTGAGACGAAAGCACGCCTGTTTACCGGCACGGGTATCGACACGGCCGTCATCAACATCGGTGATCGATACGGTGCGCAGCTTGCGGGTCGCCTCGCGAAGGGACGCGCAGACGGCAAGTCCGTGCAACTGATCACCGTCGCGCTCGTGAATACCGACGCCGAGCCGGATGTGCGCTTGATCGGTCACCTGCAGGGCGCATGTGCCGATGGCATCGGCCTTGAGCTCGGTGGTGATTTCGGCACAGCGACCCTGGACAGTTCTCTGTGGGGCCGGTTCAACGCGGAGAACCTGATCGTCGCGACCGGCATCCTGCTGGCCGTGGGCTGCGAACTCGATGCCGCCGTGGCCGCGCTGGCCGAATGTGTGGCACCGCCGGGACGCATGCAATTGATCCGGGGTGCGGCTGCCGGCCCGACTGTTATCGTCGATTACGCTCATACGCCGGATGCACTTGGCAAAGCGCTCGAGGCCGTGCGTGAGCATACCAGCGGACAGGTCTGGTGCGTCTTTGGCTGCGGTGGCAACCGCGATCGGGGCAAGCGCTCGACCATGGGCGCGGTGGCGGGTGAACTCGCGGACCGTTCGGTCGTGACCGATGACAACCCGCGCGATGAGGATCCGCAGGCGATCATCGCCGATATCGTCGCCGGCTTGCCGGATGCGGATGACGTCGATGTCATTCGTGATCGTGCAGATGCGATCGATTTTGCGATTCGGTCAGCACGTGCCGACGATACGATCCTGATCGCGGGCAAGGGACACGAAGCGTGGCAGCTGATCGGCAGCGACGCGCGGGCATTCTCCGATGCGGCGGCCGCACGCGCCGCATTGGGACGGATGGCATGAGCATGGGTACGCTGATGATGGCAGCCGAGGCCGTACAGGGGACGCTGACCGGCAAAGATTGCACGTTCGATGCGGTCAGTACCGATACCCGCAAACTGCAGCCAGGCGAGCTTTTTTTCGCATTGCGTGGCGAGCGTTTCGATGCGGCTACATTCCTCGATGAGGCGTCGCGCATCGGCGCGGCCGGCGCGGTGGTCGCATCCCGCCAGGCCGGCGACCTGCCGCAAATCGAGGTTGCAGATACGCGCGCTGCGCTCGGTGCGTTGGCACGCGCGTGGCGGGGCCGTTTTCAGGCGCAGCTGGTGGCGATAACCGGCAGCAATGGCAAGACAACCTGCAAGGAAATGCTCGCTGGCATCCTGCGTGTGGCATACGACGATCCGGCGACGAGTGACAAGGATTCGGTGGTGTTGGTCACGGAGGGCAATCTGAATAACGAGATCGGTTTGCCGATCACGGTACTCAGGCTGCGCGACCGTCATCGCGTCGTCGTATGCGAGATGGGTGCCAGTCGTTCAGGCGATATCGCATACCTGGCCGATATCGCAGCGCCGACGATGGGCATCGTGACCAACGCCGGCGCGGCGCACCTCGAAGGCTTCGGCAGTGAAGACGTCGTTGCTGCAACCAAGGGTGAGTTGTTCGAGGCGCTGGGCGAGGGAGGTGTCGCAGTCTTGAATCGCGACGATGCGAATTTCTCATTATGGTGCGCGTGCGCGGCGTCTGCCGGTCGCGTCCCCTTCGGGTTGCACGAAGCCGCCGATTACCGTGCCTCCGGAATCGAGGAGGAGGTTTCCGACACGTCCTGTACGTTGGCGTTTGACATGCACACGCCCGACGGTCTCATCCGGATTACGCTGCCGATGGCCGGTCGTCACAATGTCCACAATGCGTTGGCGGCCGCGGCGGCGGCCCGCGCCGTCGGCGTTTCGATCGAAGCCGTGCGGGCGGGGCTGGCGGGTGTGAGAAACATCGCGGGACGACTGCAGGCTGTGCCGGGCCCACGTGGCATGCGGGTGTTCG
>SMWD01000178.1 GCA_004357495.1 Gammaproteobacteria bacterium | reverse complement strand
CGTCGCTGAAAAGAAATACAGTTTGCCGTTGTCGATATGCCAGACGCGGGGATTCCCGCCGCCGGAGAAGCCTGAACCGACGGCCTTGGCGCAGTAACCGCCGAATTGAGGCGCATAGGCGGCGGGGTCCGCGTCAAACTGCGCGCGGTGTTCTGCATTGCTGAACCGCCATTCCAATTGCCGCCAGCGCAGCAAAATATCCGGCTCCCCCCGGCGTGCCGCACCCTCAGTGTGATACGCCACCGGGTCGTAACCCTCGATCGCGATGCCGGCGCGGGCGTAGTAGTCGTTAGCCCAGCCCCACGAGAGCGGCACGAAACCGAGGTAAAGACCATATACCAACGGCGCGGCGATCAGGGTAAGCCCCGCGGCCAGCAACATCGGAATTTTTTTGCGCTTCACTCTCTCGCCGCTGCGTTCGGAACCGGGTTGATCGGTACGCTGGTCACGCGCAGTACGCCAGGCTCATGTCGAGCCGTGCTTGTTATCATCCATCGGCGCGGCTTCGAACCAGCCACGTGGGAGTGGCCGCAACCCGGGCCGCGCGCTGGAATTAGAAGCGGAACAGCAGGCCCGCCGACAACAGGTTGACGTCCGTGGTGCCGACTTCGTTGCTGCCGACATCTATGAAGCGTTTGGCTTCCAGGCTCATGCCGATGGTCTCGGTCAGCGGGAAGCGCAGGCCCACCCCGTAGAAGGCGTCGGTGCCCGTGTCGCTGGTGTCGACCGGGTCCTGATTCACGGCGCCACCCGTCGTGAGGTCGATATCCCAGAAGAACGCGCCGACCGTCCCGTAGATACCGAATTTCTCGAGCAGCGGTGCCGTCACGACCGCGTTCAGCGTGAAGCCATCGACATCCGACCTGCTGGATGCGTTGATGGCCATCACGTTGGTGCCGCCGAGACCGGCATAGCCGCCTTCGAGGCTCAGCCATTTCATGACCTGATAGCCGAGGAATATCTGCCAGCCGAAGTCAGAATCGCTGCACCGGGTCGCTGAGCCGAAGCTCGCCGGCACTGACAGCGCATCGCAGCCGTTGCTGTGATCCGTGCTGCCCCCGCTGCCACCCCAATACAGGCCGTTGGGGAAATCCACGGCGTGGGCTGCAGACCCATACATGGCGAAAACGCTGATAAGCAACGCAATACTGACTCGTCTCATCTTGATGATTCCCCTTACGAACGTGATTAGCCCCGGGTCTTCGCGTCGTAGATCCGTGTCTACGCCAGCTATGGTGTCTGAATTCTAGCAAAACCCACAGATCGACACTCTACCGAATTATGGGCGTTCATGGCCAGCCGTTTTGCCCTCGGGCACCGGTGTGTGGTACACGCGGAACCACGGTGTGTGCCGCTGCGGGCCACAGGCTGGTGCATTATCGCCGACCGGTGGTGTGCACCCGCAGGCGTCCGTATGATTGGCCGTCAGGGAATCTTTTCAACCCCAGTTATAATGAAGGTGTGGCGGCGTATGCGACTGATCGTCGGAGTGACCGGGGCAAGCGGGGTGATTTACGGGATCCGGCTGCTGGAAGCGCTGCGGACGATTCCGGACGTCGAGACGCACCTCGTCATGAGTAACGGGGCGAAGCTGAATATCTCGCTGGAGACCAAGTGGCAGGCCAGGCAGGTTGAGGAACTTGCCGATGTCGTACACTCGGATCAGAACCTCGCGGCCTCGATTGCCAGCGGATCTTACCAGTCCGACGGCATGATCATCGTGCCCTGTTCGATGAAGACTTTGTCCGCCGTCGTCCATTCATATGCTGAGCATCTGATCGTGCGTGCGGCCGATGTCGTGCTGAAGGAACAGCGCCGCCTCGTGCTGGTACCGCGCGAAAGTCCGCTCCATGTCGGACACACCCGGCTGCTGTATGAAGCGGCGCAGATGGGTGCCGTTATCGTGCCGCCGATGCCCGCGTTCTACAATGATCCGCAATCCGTGGACGACATCATCAATCACACGGTGGGCCGTCTGCTCGATCTGTTCGCTATCGACAGCGGTCTGGTCAAACGCTGGCAAGGCGTGAACCGGCACGATGCCGGCGCCGAGTAGCCGGTTACAGCCACGCCACGCCGATGAGTGACGCCGACCGCGATGCCATTCGGCAGATGCTCGAGGCGCACAACACCATTACGCTGGCGACCTGCGATGGCGGCAAACCCTGGGCCGCCAGCGTATTCTTCGCGAGCGACAGGCACCTCAACCTGTATTTCGTTTCCGACTACCGCACGCGACATGCACGCCATATACAAGAGTACGCTGAAGTCGTGGCGACGGTGAACACGGACTGTGCGCGGTGGGCCGATGTTCGGGGTCTGCAGATTGCCGGCACTTGTAGCGTGGTGACCGGCCTCGACCGGGTCAATGCACTGCGGCATTATCTGACGAAGTTTGCCGATGTGCGTGCCCTGTTCGAGGCGCCGCAGGGTGACGACGAGGAAACCATTGCCCGGCGCCTCAAGGCGGCAAATCTGTATCGCCTGGCACCCAGTTGGATTCGGCTCATCGATAACCGTCGTTGGTTCGGTTACAAGCTGGAACTCGATTTCTCTGCATAAGCCTCTGTGACGATTTTCTGGTGCGGCTGGTCCGATCTCTTGCAGATTAATCGAGCGGCTGACTAAAGATTATTCGCCTTCCGCCGACAACAAAGGTGCCCCTTGGCGGTTACCAGCACGCGGTCATTCGGTACGTCGATGACCCTGCCAGTCCACGTGGGATGGGGTTCGCGGTCGGGAACGGATGCCTGGCCGGAGCCCCGCTCCCCTGTCTGTGGTACGCAGGATCCGGCACTTGCGCCGCCGGGCAGCACGGTGAGCGCTGCCAGCACCGCAACGGCAAGCCAGCCGATTGGTGCCGTCACTGTAGCCGTTGCCGGCACCGGCGAGGAATGGGAAGAGTTCTAGCCTGCTAAAGCGCCGCTGGCGGACATTCATCGCGCCCTTCGGCCGGACATCGGTCAATTCCCCCATGACTCGGCGATGTAGCGCCTTGCTCTGGCAAATTCCGGCCGCTCGTTTGATAATTACCGCATGTCCATCTCCGGGGAAGGGTTACAGGCATGAGAGCCGTTGTTATTGACGAATTCGGGTCGTCATCGAAGCTGGAACTGCGCGACATTCCCAGGCCCGCTATCGACCCCGGGCAGATCCTGGTCGAGGTGCATGCCGCCAGTGTCAACCCGATCGACTGGAAGATACGCGAAGGCATGATGGCCATGCGCTACGGTGAAGAGTTCCCGATGGTGCTCGGCCTCGATGCCGCGGGCGTCGTGGTCGAGGTCGGTGAGGCAGTTGGCAATTTTAACGTCGGTGATGCGGTGTATGCGCGGTCCGACAACGGGCCCGGTCGTTGCTACGCCGAGTATGTCGCGCTGAATCCTGCAACCGTTGCGGCAAAACCCGAGGCCTTGAGTTACGTCGAGGCGGCTGCAATGCCCCTCGCCGCTCTCACGCCTCTCTACGGCCTGCGGGATTGCGGCCAGATCAGGGTCGGTGACCGGATTCTGCTCATCGGCGCATCCGGCGGTGTGGGCATCTTCGCGACGCAGCTGGCGAAGAATTTTGGCGCCCACGTCACCGCTGTCTGCAGCGGGCGCAACGCCGATTTGGTTCGCAGCCTGGGGGCAGACGAGGTCATCGACTACACGGCCGGGGATGTGCTGCGTGATGGCGACTGTTACGACATTATTTACGATGCCATCGGGTCTCTGGACCTGGAGACGGCCACGGCATCCCTGGCCGACGGGGGCGTTTACCTGACGCTGGTGCCGATCCCGGGCATCGATTTTTTCATCCCGGGCGAAACACAGCGCGAAGCGGGCAAGGGTTATTTCGTTGCGTGGACACCGCAAGCGCGAGATCTTGAATTCCTGTCGGGCTGGGTCCGAGAGGGAAAAATGAGGCCGGTCATCGACAGCGAGTATCCACTGGAGCAGATTCGCGCGGCGCACGAGCGTAGCCAGACATTGCATGCAGTGGGCAAGATCATCATCCGTGTTCGTGACGACTGACGTGACGAATTCGCAACCGGGTGATACGCACCGGGAAGGATCTGAATCGCAACGCGCCGTCGTCAGCCCAACATGAATCACCTAGCATCAGGGCCCGGTTGAGTCGGGCGACGGGAGTTCCGGATATGTCGGACGGGTACGAACGCGCATACCGGGCTTCGTTGGCCGACCCCGAGGCATTCTGGGCCGCTGCAGCAGCGGGCATTGACTGGGAAAACGCCTGGACGCAGGTGCTCGACGACCGGGATGCGCCGATCTATCGGTGGTTTGTCGGCGGCGAGCTGAATACCTGCTTCAATGCAATCGACCGGCACGTTGCCGCCGGCAGGGGCGATCAGCCCGCACTGATTTTTGATAGCGCGATGACCGGCGCGAAGCGCATGCTGACGTATGCAGAACTTCAGTATGTGACTGCTCGATTTGCCGGCGTGCTGGCTGGTTTCGGCGTCGGCAAGGGTGACCGCGTGATCATCTACATGCCGATGGTGCCCGAAGCGGCCATTGCGATGCTTGCGTGCGCGCGGCTCGGAGCCGTGCATTCGGTTGTGTTCGGTGGTTTTGCGGCGCATGAACTCGCGATGCGGATCGATGATGCCAGACCCCGGGTAATCGTGCTGGCCAGCTGCGGACTCGAGCCAGGCAGGGTCGTCGCATACAAACCACTGCTCGATGCGGCCATCGACCAGGCCGAACATGTGCCGGAGGCCTGCATTATTCTGCAACGGCCGGAGTGCGTGGCGAGGATGACCGCTCGCGATCATGATTGGCATGCCCTCATCGACGCGGCGCCGCCCCACGCATGTGTCGCCGTTGCCGCTACTGATCCGCTTTATATCCTGTACACGTCGGGCACGACCGGCGAGCCGAAGGGCATCGTTCGTGACAATGGCGGCCACGCGGTCGCATTGCACTGGTCGATGCAGGCGGTCTATGGCGTCGACGTTGGCGATGTATTCTGGGCGGCGTCGGACGTCGGCTGGGTGGTCGGACATTCGTACATCGTTTACGGGCCGCTGCTGCGCGGTTGCACGACGGTTATGTTCGAGGGCAAGCCGGTCGGCACGCCAGACGCGGGCGCATTTTGGCGTGTGATTGCCGACTACGGCGTCAAGGCGATGTTCACGGCGCCGACCGCGATTCGGGCGATTCGCCGCGCCGACCCGGAAGGCGTGTTGTTGAAGGCGTACGACCTGTCGCGTTACGAGATCCAGTTTGTCGCCGGCGAGCGCTGCGATCCGGAGACCTTGCACTGGGCCGAGCAGAAACTCGGCGTACCGGTCATCGATCACTGGTGGCAGACGGAGACTGGTTGGGCGATTTCCGGTAACCCGATCGGCCTTGGCAGGTTCGAGGTCCGGGCGGGTGCCGCCGGTCGCGCGATGCCCGGCTGGGATGTGCAGGTACTCGGCGACGACGGTCAGCCGGTCGCTGTCGGCGAGACTGGCGCCATCGTCTGTCGCCTGCCGATGCCGCCGGGGGCGGCAACGACGATCTGGAATGCCCCGCAACGTTATCGCGAGGCGTACCTCGACCGCTATCCCGGTTTTTACCAGACCGGCGATGCCGGATTCATCGATGCCGCGGGCTACGTGTTCGTCATGAGTCGCACCGACGATGTCATCAATGTCGCCGGGCACCGGTTGTCGACCGGCGCAATCGAGGAAGCCCTCGCAGCGCACCCCGATGTGGCCGAGTGCGCCGTGACCGGTATCCGGGATGCGCTGAAAGGGCAGGTGCCGCTCGGCTTTCTGTGTCTGAAAGCCGGCGTCGACCGGAAGGCAGAGGATATCGTCATGGAATCGATCGGCATCGTGCGCTCGACGATCGGCCCGGTCGCTGCATTCAAGCGGGCGGTCGTCGTCGATCGTCTGCCCAAGACGCGGTCCGGAAAGATTCTGCGCGGCACGTTGCGCAGGATCGCCGATGGCGATCCATATACGATTCCGGCCACGATCGACGACCCGGAGATTCTGCGGGAAATTGCTGTCAAACTTGAGCAGATTGGCCTGCCGGCCATCAACCACGGAGACCAGTGATGACGATCGATGCGCAACCGATTCCTCAGTACATGGCGCTGGCATTGCAGCCGGTCATAGTCGGAGCCAAGGAGCGTGCCGATATCACGCGTAATCTCGACCATATCGCCGAGCTCGCGTTTGCGGCCAGGAACGTGACCGAGATCGAACTGCCGGTTCGGCTCTACACGATTCCGGAAGGCGCACTGCAGGGTTTCACGGACGAAATCTTCGACTGGGATCATGTCGATATGGTGGAGCGACTCGCCATCGAGATACCCGGCCCCGAGACGGCCTATATCGGCGGCCTGGCCCGCGCGTTGGATGCATTTATCATCGCGCAGGCCAAGACGACGCACCCGGAATTCCCGGAAAGATTTTTCAACTGTGCATTCGTAATCGATCCGCAGGGTGAGGTGATTCACCGTCACTACAAGCTGCAGGTTTTCGCTCGCGAGCACTCGACCGTGCCGCACGATGTCTGGGACCGGTGGATCGAGTTGTACGGCGAGAATCTGGATGCGTTTTACCCGGTCACGGACACCGAGATCGGCCGCATCGGTTGCCTGATCTGCATGGAGGGCAGCTTTCCCGAGACCGCGCGCGGTCTCGCCATGAACGGCGCCGAGCTCGTTTACCGGCCGAGTTACCCGGAGCCGTACGTCGGCAACGGGCTGTGGGAAGTGCAGAATCGCTCACGCGCGCTCGATAACACGATGTACATGGTCTGCCCGAATCCGGCTGCCTACGCGCCGTCGGCCGAGAGCAAGTATCCGCTAGACATGTTCGGTGGCGAATCCATGCTCGTCGATTACCAGGGCCGGATTATCGGCATCCACAAGGCCGGCGGCGCGGCCTCGTATGCCGGGGCGATCATTGACATCGAGGCTCTGCGCCAGTACCGTGCGCAATCGCTGTGGGGCAACTGGCTCAAGGACCTGCGTACCGAGCAGTATCGGCTGATTTACGATGCGCCGCTGTACGAAAAGAATCGCGCAATCGACCGGCCGCCGCTGAAGCATGCGGAGAACGACGAGGTCGTGCGGGCCGCAGTCGAACGGATGTTCGAACGCGATATTTACAAGCGACCCGCGAAGTAACTGTCCGGCGTTGCCAGTTACCGCCACCCGATTACCCGCATTATATAAAGAGTAGTTCAATGGCCCGTATCCCGTATCCCGATCCTGCGTCGATGACGCCGGAAAACCGTGACTTTTTGGCGGATCTACCGCAACTCAATATTTCGCGAATGCTTGCCGGCAGCCCGTGCATGTTCCGGCCGCTGACGCGGGTTTTCAGTGCTTATCTCAATGATGGTTTGCTGACCGACGAGATGCGGGAAATCGTGATTCTCAGGGTCGGATATTTATGCGACAGTGAATATGAAGTCAGCAACCATCTGCGCGTCGCCAAGCTGATCGGCATGGACCCCGCGCGGATCGACGCGCTCGTGCCCGGCAAGAGCCAGGCGGTCTTTACAGCCGAGGAGCGTGAGGTTCTGCGCTTTGTCGACGAGGTCGTGCGGGATGGCGGCGCTTCGCAGGAGGCGTTCGACGCCGTCGCGCGGTTCATGCCGTCGCCGGAGATGATCGAGCTGACGGTCGTGATCGGCGTCTACACGATGGTCAGCCAGATTTGTTCGACGTTCGGGATCGAACCCGAAGAGGTGCCGATCGCCAACACGGGCATCGAAGACATCAAGCGGGCCGTTATCAAGCACAGCTAGCCAATACAGGACCGGCAGGCTGATCCGCCCGGAGGCTTTTGTCGGAGGGTGACTTTTGTAGGAGCGGCTTTAGCCGCGATTCGACGCTTCTTCGCGGCTAAAGCCGCTCCCACAATGATTGCTCCCGCTAGACGGGTGCCGTCATCGGCAGCACCAGCAGGTCTGCGTCCAGCGTATCGATGATTTTTTCAGCCGTGTGGCCGACAGCGTGCTTTGTTTCCGGTTTTCCGACCCTGGCGATCACGACCAGATCTGCGCCGATGTCCTTTGCCGCCGCCGCAATCGCCTGCGGGGGAGGGCTCATTTCGGCCCTGACCTGGTTCCTGGGAAGGCCGCAGCGGTCGGCGAATTTTTGCCGGTCCGGATAGTTGAAATTATCCTTGTACGCCGTGACG
>SMWD01000177.1 GCA_004357495.1 Gammaproteobacteria bacterium | reverse complement strand
TATCCTGGGGTGGAGTTAAGGATTTGGCTGAAAGCGCGCTTGGGGGCGGGTTGGAGACGACGGCCGGCGTGTCGATGGCCATCGAAGCCCAGGGCGTCTCCAAGATATTTGGAAGTGGCGCGGACGAAGTTCGAGCGCTCGATAATGTCTCGATAACGATCAGAGAAAACGAATTTTTCACGCTGTTGGGGCCATCGGGTTGCGGTAAGACCACGCTACTGCGTCTCATTGCTGGTTTCGAGCATCCGACCGAGGGCCAGATCCTTCTCGAAGGGCAACCCATAGGGCATCTGCCGCCCTATCGGCGGCGGGTCAACACGGTGTTTCAGAGCTACGCCCTGTTCCCCCACATGACCGTTGCCGAGAACATCGGTTTCGGTCTCGAAATGCTGGGCAAGCCGCGCGCCGAGATCAAGGCTACGGTCGATGCCATGTTGCGGCTGGTGAAGATGGAGGAGCTGACATCCCGACGTACCGATCAAATCTCGGGTGGCCAGCAACAGCGCGTGGCGCTGGCCCGCGCGCTGGCGCCCCATCCTCAGGTGCTGCTGCTGGACGAGCCCCTGTCGGCCCTCGATTACAAGCTCCGAAAGGAGATGCAGATCGAACTCAAGCGGCTGCAACATGAAACCGGAATAACCTTCGTCTTCGTCACCCACGATCAGGAAGAGGCGTTGACCATGTCCGATCGGGTGGCGGTCATGAACGAGGGCCGGGTGCTGCAGGTCGGACCGCCACAAGAAATTTACAACCATCCCAGCGAGCGGTTTGTCGCGGATTTCATTGGCGATACCAACTTTCTCCAAGCCGATATCCTCGCCGCCAACGGCCAAGAGGTCACGCTCAGGCTTGCCTCGGGGGCAGAGATCAACGCCACCCTGCCAGAGGATATGCCCGCTGCCGGGCAGGTAACCATTGCCGTGCGGCCTGAGCGGGCGGTCCTCTGTGCGGACCCGAGCGGCACTCTGCTGCAAGGTGAATTGCGGAACATCGTCTACTTCGGCACGGACACCCACTATCACCTCACACTCCCGGACGGAGACACCTTCTTGGCGCGGGTTCAAAATACCCGAAGCCGCCAGGCGCCGTTCGAGCTTGGCGCCCAGGTCGGTATCGCGATCGAACCGGAAGCGATTCAGGTTCTCAGGGACTGATGGCCACTACCGCCGTAACCGCCGCAAAAATGCCCCCGGACACGGCCGTGCCGGACGCGGCCAACGTGGTTCGCGAGGTGCGCAAGCAAGAGGTGCGGCGCAACATACTGTTATCGACACCGGCGTTGATCGTTATTTTCTGCGCCGCGGCCGGCCCATTGCTGATTATGCTGGTTTATTCCTTTCTGTCGGCCGGCCCTTACGGCGGGATCGAATGGAAATTTTCGATTGACGGCTGGTTCAATGTTTTCGTGCAGCGGGACATATTCGACGACACCCTGTCGATTGCCGATGCCCATGTTTCGATTCTCTGGCGCTCGGTAAAGCTTTCACTGCTGACCACTTTCACCTGTTTCATATTCGGATTTCCGACCGCCTACTTCATTGCGACCCGGCCGCCGGAAAGGCGCAATCTCTGGCTATTTCTCGTCACCATTCCGTTTTGGACCAACCTGCTGATCCGCACCTTTGCCATTATGGAGTTGATCCGTAACCAGGGCGTCATCAACACGGTTCTCACATCGTTTGGGCTGATTGAAGAGCCGATCCAGATGCTGTTTACCGACTTCGCAGTCATGATCGGGATGACCTACGTCTATCTTCCGCTGATGGTGTTGCCAATATATGCGTCGATGGAAAAACTCGATTTCCGTCTGGTCGAGGCCGCTTACGATCTCTATGCGACTCGTTTCAAAGTGCTCAAGCGGATCATTGTGCCGCTCGTCAAACCGGGACTTATCGCGGGATCGATCCTAGTTTTCATCCCTTCTCTTGGCGCCTACGTGACTCCGCGGATTTTAGGCGGCGGCAAGCACATGATGCTGGGCAACTTGATCGGGCTGCAATTCGGCCAGGGCAGGAACTGGCCCCTGGGTTCGGCGCTCTCCTTGACGCTTCTGATGTTGGTGATGTTAGCGCTGCTCTTCTACGTGCGAAGCGCCGGCAAGTCCACGGGCGGTAGTCATGGTTGATATCAGCAACCCGAACCAATCGAGGATGCCCCGGCGGCCATTTTCCGTGAAGACCCAAACCGGTTTTACGGAAATGGCCATCATCTGTTTCTTCTTGCTCTACGCGCCGCTGATCCCGCTTGTTGTTTACTCGTTCAACGCCGGCGATTCGCTTGCCTTTTGGGAGGGTTTTTCCCTTCGCTGGTACGTGGCCGCATGGAACAACGAAATGGTCAAGGATGTGACGATCCGCTCGATTTACTTGGCGAGCGTGGCGTCAGTCATCGCGACCACCCTTGCAACGATGGCGGCGCTGGGGACGACGCGCATCAAACCCTACAAGGGCCAGACGGCCATTTACGCGATGATAAACCAACCCCTGATGGTGCCGGAGATCGTCACCGCCGTCGCTCTGCTCATTATGTTCGCTTGGATCAAGGCGGCGACAGATTACCACGGCATGGCCTACCTGATTATCGCGCATACAGCTTTCTGTATTCCGTTTGCCTATCTGCCCATCCGCGCGCGGCTAGAGGGCATGGATCTGACGCTGGAAACCGCTGCCGCCGACCTCTATGCGACACCATGGCTGACGTTCCGCCGGGTGACCTTGCCGCTGGTCTGGCCGGGCATTCTGGCAGGAGGGATTTTGGCATTCGTCATTTCGCTCGATGATGTGGTCATCACCCAGTTGGTTAAGTCGGCCGGCCAGAATACGCTGCCAACCTATATGCTCGGTCAGTTGCGCCGGGTCATCACGCCCGAGGTTCACGCGATCTCATCGGTCCTTTTGGCCGTGTCCGTAGCAATAGTGACAGCGATCTTTTTTCTCAATCGAAGGATCAAGTAACGACAAGAAAGTACCGTAATTTCGATTTCCACAACCAAACAGGAGGGTATCAAATGAAGTGGAAACTAACAGCGATTGCTACGGCTCTCGCCTTCGTAATGACCAGCGGAATCGCAAACGCGGCAGGTGAGTTGAATCTGTTCAACTGGGGCAACTACACGAACCCGGAGCTCGTCGAGAAGTTTGAAAAAGAAACCGGTATCAAGATTATAATCACCGACTACGACGACAACGATAGCGCACTCGCCAAGATCAAGGTCGGCGGCCATGGCTTCGATTTGGTTGTGCCATCGTCAAACTATGTGCCCATTTGGATCGAAGAAGGCCTATTGCTTGAGGCGCGTCCCGATCAGATGTCGAACTTCAAGAACTTGGAAGCGCGCTGGCAAGACGTGGACTGGGATCCGGGCCGCCATTACACCGTGCCATGGCAATGGGGCAGCGTTGGGGTGATGGTCGACACGGCCGTCTATAATGGCGACATCAACACCTCATCCATTATCTTCGATCCCCCGCCCGAACTGGTTGGTAAGATCAATTTCGCCCCGGAGATGGCCGATGTCATGGGCACGGTGCTTCGTTATATCGGCAGCGAGCCATGCACGAGCGACAAAGCCATGTTAAAGAAGGCGCGCGATGTGCTGATGGCCGCCAAGCCCAATTGGCTGTCTATGGAGTATGGCGTTATCGAGAAAATCGCGGCAGGCGACCTTGCCGCCTCGCTCTACTGGAATGGTGCCGCCTTTCGGGCCCGCCTGAAGAACCCGGACGTACACTACGGCTATCCCAGGGAAGGCTACTCTTTGTGGATGGATAGTGTCGCAATCCTGAAGGACGCCAAGAACGTCGAAAACGCCAAGACCTTCATGAACTTCATCATGGTGCCTGAGAATGCCGCGCTGATTTCAGCTTTCGCGCGATACGCCAACGGCGTCGAGGGCTCGGTCAAGTACATGCCTGAAGACATGGCGACGGCGACTGAGGTGGTGATCCCGGCTGAGTTCGTTGCCTCGGGTCACTTCGTTCCCGCCTGCTCGCCGGATGTACAAAAGATTTACACGGCGATTTGGACGGAATTGCAGAAGTAGCAAGCAGACCGGCAAGGGTCCGGGGGGACTCCCGGGCCCTTGTTGTCGGTTTCTAGTAAACGCAAGTTCAAGCTGACGGCAAATTCGGAAGATCGCTACCGGCGACGGTGGACCGCCCAGCGTTTGCCAAATTTCCGTTCCATCGGAGCCGCCATTTCATGACCATCGAATCGATCACGCTCGCCAATTGGGATGCGCCGCCGTTCAACAGGTGGTCGTTCCTGAACATGAGCGAGATTCTGCCGGTAGCGGCCATATCGCGCGGCGAGGGGCCGGTGCGGGAGTATCGGGAAAACCGGTGCAATCTGGACGGCATTGCATTGACCCGCGTCAACGGCGGCGCGGCGACGGTGCGCGAGGTGCTCGACACCACGGAAACCGATGGGTTTCTGGTGCTTCACCGTGGCGAGATCGTCTGCGAGGAGTACTTCAATGGCATGGCGCCGGATACGCTGCACCTGGCGCAGTCGATCTCCAAGTCGGTGACTGGCACGTTGGTCGGCATCTTCATCGAAAGGGGACTGATCGACCGAAACGCAAGTGTGACCGACTATCTTCCCGAACTGCAAAACAGCGGTTACGCCGGCGCCACCGTCGAGCACGTCATCAATATGCGGACCGGTGTCAAATTCACCGAGGATTACACCGACCCCGACGCCGATTTCGCGTTCCTGGATCGCGCCGCGGGCTGGAAAGAACTCAAGGACGAGGACGATCCCAAGTCGATTCACGACCTGCTCGTATCGATCGAAGGCCAGCGGCCGCACGGCGAGTTTTTTCAGTACCGCTCCATAGATACGGACGTTCTCGCCTGGATCTGCGAACGAGTCGGCGCTGCGAGTCTGACGGAGCTCATCGGTACGGAAATTTGGTCCCGGATCGGCGCCGAGTACGATGCCAACTTCACCGTGGACCGGGAGGGCACGGCCCTCGCCGATGGCGGTCTCAATGCCACGCTTCGCGATTTCGGCCGCTTCGGTCAAATGTATCTCGATCGCGGTTTCGTCAACGGCCGGCAGGTGGCCTCCGCAAACTGGATCGACGGATGCCGCCAGGGCGACACCGAGGCCTTTCGCGTGCTTTACGGCGACTTCGCGGCGCACTACCCCAATGCCGGATACAGCAACCAATGGTGGGTCGTCGATGGCAGGCGCGGCGTCTACTCGGCGCGCGGCGTATTCGGTCAATTCATCTATATCGATCCCGAATTGGAACTGGTCGTCGTCAAGCTCTCCACTTGGCCGACGTTCCTGGATACCGGCCGTGGGCTCGATACCTACCGCATGGTCGAGGCCATCGCCGCACATCTGACGCAAGCCTGAGGTCCCTGGCGGAGCCAGTTTCGCGTGCAAGTTCGCCATTGACTCGGACGGGTCCGCTTGGTCCGGTTGACGAATGAAGGACAGGGGCACGACCCTCGATCGAACGGCGCGCCGCAGACCCCGCCGCCTGCTCGGCATTTGCGGCGCCACCCACGTTGCCCATGACGGGCTGAGTGCCACGCTCTACGTGCTGTTGCCGGTTCTGGCGGAGCAGTTCGGCTTGTCCTTGACACAGATCGGAATGATCCGCGGCGCACACAGCACCGCCAATTCGTTATTTCAGATTCCCGCCGGCCTGTTATCGGAGCGGCTGGGCGAACGCATCTTGCTGGTCGGCGGCACTGCGCTGGCGGGTGCGGCGTTCATCCTGGCCGCGCAATCGTCGGGGTATCCGGCGTTGCTGCTGATGTTGTTTCTCGTTGGCCTCGGCCAATCGGTGCAGCATCCCTTGTGCGCCTCGCTCCTCAGCGTTGCCTACCGCGACCGGGGCCGCCCCGGCGCGCTTGGCACCTACAATTTCGCCGGCGACCTGGGCAAGTTCGCCATTGCCGGGTCGATCAGCCTGCTCCTGGCCGCGGGCGTTGCGTGGCAAGCGCCGGCCACCGGGCTCGGTACGAGTTTTCTGCTCGCTGCGGTGTTGTTGATGATTGCGCTCAAGGCGGTGGACGCGGGCGGCGTGCCAGCCGCGCCGGACTCTGCCGAAACCCCAAAATTCCAAGAGTTGGGGCATCGCCAATCGCCGCGGTTTCGTTTCTTTGTGCGCGATCGCGGCGATCGACAACGGCACGCGATCCGGGTTCCTCACCTTTGTCACCTTTTTGATGCTGGCCAAGGGCCTTCCCGAAGGTTGGGCGTTACAGGCCATCCCGGCGCTGCTGATGATCGGCGGCATGGTGGGAAAGCTGGCCTGCGGCGATCTGGAGGAGCGCCTCGGCGTGATCCGCACCGTGATCGTCACCGAGGTGGCGACGGCCGGCGGCATCCTTCTGATCTTGGTGCTCCCGAACATCGCGGCCTTTGCCGTTCTGCCCCTGCTCGGTATCGCGCTCAACGGGACGTCGTCGGTGTTGTATGGTACGGTCGGCGACTTGGTCGAGCGCGACCGTCAATCGCGGGCCTTCGGCCTGTTTTATACGGTGGGCACAGTAAGCAGTATCGCCGCGCCGCTGGCCTATGGCATGTTGGGCGATTGGATCGGGATCGAAACCACCGTGGCGATCGCCGCCGGCTTGGTGCTGCTGACGCTCCCCTTTACCCTGGCGTCGCGGCCGGCCGTTTCTTGGCGCGCGACCGCCACTTGAGTGAAACCCCTGTCGGGAGAACCGAGCCATGTCGAATTCTGCGGTTGAATTGAACGGGCGATCCTATTCCTGGCCCGAAACCCCGGTCGTGGCTGTCTGTGTCGATGGGTCCGAACCGGGTTACATCGAGGCCGCCGTGAAGGCGGGTGTTGCGCCGTTTTTCAAGCGTATCATGGCGGAGGGGACGAACCGGCTCGCGCGCTGCGTGGTCCCGTCGTTCACCAATCCGAACAACATCTCGATCGTCACCGGCCGGCCCCCTGCCGTACACGGGATATGCGGGAATTTCTTTTACGACCGGGACGCCGATTCCGAGGTCATGATGAACGATCCGAAACTTCTCCGTTCGGAAACGATCTTCAAGGTATTTCAGCGCCGGGGCGCCAAGATCTGCGTGATTACGGCGAAGGACAAACTGCGCCGATTGTTGGGTAAGGACCTCACATTCGGCGATGGCACGACGATCAGCTTTTCGGCCGAAACCTCCGACCGGACCACCATGGCGGAACATGGTATCGAGGGCGTCTTGGAGCTCGTCGGCCTGCCGCTGCCGGACGTTTATTCCGCCGACCTCTCCGAATTTATCTTCGCCGCCGGCGTCAAGATCATGGAACGGGACCGCCCCGACATCATGTACCTTTCGACGACCGATTACATTCAGCACAAGCATGCCCCCGGAACCCCGGTGGCCAACGCCTTTTACGCCATGATGGACGGTTATCTCACGAATCTGGATGAAATGGGCTGCATCATCGCGATCACCGCGGACCACGGCATGAACGCCAAGCATGATTCCCACGGTGCGCCGGACGTTATTTATCTCCAACAGGTGTTGGACGACATGCTCGGAGAAGGCGCGGCCCGGGTTATTCTGCCGATCACCGACCCCTATGTCGTGCACCACGGCGCCTTGGGATCCTTTGCCACGGTTTATTTGTCCGACGGCGTCGATCAGGACGAACTGCTCTCGAATCTGAAAGCCATGGACGGTATCGAAATGGCGCTGAACCGCGAGGCCGGCTGCAAGCTGTTCGAACTGCCCGAGGACAGGGTCGGAGACATCATCGTGATTTCCGGCCGGCACAAAGTTCTGGGCACCTCCGCGAGCCGTCACGACCTATCCGGTTTAAAGGACCCGCTGCGCTCTCATGGCGGCGTCTCCGAGCAGCAGGTTCCGTTCCTGGTCAATCGCGGAATCGACCTTCCGGCGGATGCGCCGCTCAGGAACTTCGACATTTACAACGTTCTGTTAAGTCACGTCGTGTAACGCCCCGAGTTATTTGCCTTCCATGGCCCTTTGCCATCGGCTCAAAAAATCCGCGCGTTTCATCCGGTCCAGATAGACCAGCAGGCCCGGACCGAAGCGTATGGGGATCAAGGGACCATTGGCTGTATCCTGCAAATTTTTGGCCGTTGCCTCACCGCTGATATCGGTTCTGATGGCATAAAGGAAGGCCGGCCCGGCGATCAGTTCCTGGCCTTCCTGCGACAGCAGGAAGTCGATGAATTGTCCCGCCGCCTTGGGATTGCGCGCCGCCTTGGCGATGACCGCGATGCGCGACATCACCAGGCAGTAATCGTGGGGAATGGTAATCCCCAAATCGGGATTTTCCCGGGCCCGGGCCAAGGCGTAGGAGCCGAGAACATTGTAGGCGATCAGCGCGTCGCCGCTGGCCACCTTGTCGATCATGGACGAGGACGTTCTCATCAGCTGCACGCCGCTGTCGCCCAGGCTGCGGGCCAGATACCAGAAATCCTCGGACCGGGCCGCATCCTGGGTCGCAAACAAGTAACCCAGGCCACTATATTCCGGGTCATAGGTGGCGACTCGGTTGCGCATGTCGAGGCTTCGTTCGCTCAACATTTTCGCCAATTCGAAACGGCTGACGACCCGTTCCAGCTCCGGCGCCAGGGCACGGTTGTAGATGATGACCGCTGGCTCATAGGTGAAGCCGAAGGCCTCGTTGCGCCAATTCGCCCAGTCGGGTAGGGCTTCGGTTTCCCCGGAAAAGTATGGCTGGCCATACCCGTCGTTCACCAGTTTGATTTGGAGGTCCATGGCGGAACTCAATGTCAGGTCGGCGGTGGCGGTACCGGCGTCGATTTCGCCGACGAC
>SMWD01000176.1 GCA_004357495.1 Gammaproteobacteria bacterium | reverse complement strand
CAAGAAGCGGGTCGCCGGGAACGAATGCAGAGTCCGGCTGCAGATTATTGTTCCACTGTCCACCGTACTCCTCGTAGCTTGCTGACACGAGGAACAAGAGTTTGTCCGTGAATACAGGGCCGCTGGCCCACCCGCCGAGCATGCTGTCGTCGCTCGTCCCGTAGCGAACATTCAGCTCTGTCTCGAACTCGTCGCTCGGCTTGCGGGTTACGTAGTTGACGGCACCGGAAAATGTGGCGCGCCCGAACTGCGCCGATTGCGGGCCGCGCAGCACTTCGACTCGCTCCATCGACTGCGTCGTCGCCGTCGAGATGCTGGCGGCAACGAAAGTGCCGTCTATGAAATACGATGCGTTGGGCTCGCCTCGCGAACCCGGGTTTGCCATACCGCGGATCGTCGGGCGATCAAGATCGCGACCGACGCGCTGGGATGTCGAAAAGTTGGGGGTGAACGCCGCGACGTCGTAATTATTCAGGATACCGCGCTCACGCATTTGATCGCCACTAAACGCGGAAATGGAGATCGGGACCTGCTGCAGGTTCTCTTCGGTCTTGCGCGCCGTTACGATCAGTTCATCGAGGCCCTGCCCGACAGCGGGCTGCGCGATAAAAACACAGACGGCAATGACGATGCTGGCCAGGTTACGGCCGAATGAAAAATACTTCGGCATCATTCTCCCCCCGGGGTGCTGAGTCCTGAATCCATTCCTCCGACTTCGCCGGCGATTCGCAGGTGAACCACTGTGGGCTCCGAACGTAAGCATCAGCCGATTACCAATCGGATCTGGTTATTATTTTACCGCGTACACTCTAATATAAGCCGATTCTTAACACCGTATCGTGCCACCTGAGGGTTGGTCAACGGCCGTCTGCGGCATGTTCATCGGCCGCACGGCGGAACGTCGCCAGGCCATACCACAGTGCCAGCGCCGCAAGCGGCACGCTGAGACAGTTGACCAGCGCGATTGCCGAACCGACGGCCATGTCGTCGGCGAAGACATACGCGGAGATAAATCCGACCGCGCTCGGCCCGAGGCCTGCAGTAACGAGGTTCAGCACCAGCATCCAGGTCGCAGAAATCTGGGCGCGCATCTGGTTCGGCGTCACGACCTGCAACGCGGCCGGTGCCGCCGCCATCGAAATGCTCGCGCAGAACACGAACGGGGCGAACAGCCGAATCGCGATGTCCGGATCGGTGGTCGTCGTCGCTACGAAACTCAGCGGCAGCAAGATTAACGCTGCGCCGATGCCAACGCGGAACATCGCATCGCTGTAGCCCCTCCGCTGCAGCAAGTCGATCATCCAACCGCCGAAATATACGCCCGCGGGCGACAACACGATCAGAATCGAGCCGAGCGTCAGGCCGACCTCTGGCATCGTGTAACCCAGCACACGCGTGTAATAGGCGGGTGCCCACGTCACAATCGTCGTAATTGGCACGGCCAGCAACGCAAAACCCATGAAGTGAGACAGGAATAACCTGCGGTGCTGCCTGACGTAACCGAGTACCTCACGCAGCGGGATTCCGTCCTCATGCCCCGCCATCGTGCCCCGACGCGTGGGCTCGGTAACCGTCGCCATCAGTAACGCGACGATAACGCCCGGCAGGCCGACGACAAAAAAGACTGCCTGCCACGGAGCGACTGCGCCGATCAGCGGCAGCGTCAAAGAGGTCGAGCCCATGACGTAGCGGATGACAAGCCCACCGATGAGGAAGGCCAGACCGACGCCGACGAATGCGCCGGCCTGGTATATACCCAGCGCTCTGCCGAGTTTTTCCTTGGGAAAATAGTCGGCGATCATCGAGTACGCGGCCGGTGACAACGCAGCCTGACCGACGCCTACGCCGATGCGCGCGAGGAACAGCCCCAGGAAATTCCTCGCCAGACCACACGCGGCGGTCATGATGCTCCACAGAAGAATCCCGATGCCGATGATCTGGCGGCGGCTGTGTTGATCCGCCCAGCGGCCGATCGGTATGCCGACCGCCGCATAGAACACCGCGAACGCGAGCCCCTGCAGCATGCCGATGCCGAAATCGGAAATACCCAGGTCAGCCTTGATCGGATCGACCAGCAACGCAATGATGATCCGATCGATAAAGGAAAAGATAAAGGCAACGACCAGCAGGCACAGCGCATACCATGCCTTGCCCGGACTCGGCCAAGGCTGCCCGTTCAAATCGCCGTCACTCAATTAAGTCCCCTTCTTCACTGATCCCCGGTGACGAATGCCTGCTGCCAGCCACCACAGGCAACACGATTACAGAAAGGGCGAAGATATTCCCGGTCTTATCGAGCGATGTTCCGCAGGTGAACGGCGAACCCGGGCATGGCCCGGCTCGCCCGCTTATAAAGATGTACAGGTCTGACCACCGCTATGCTTGTTCGGGCCCACAGCGATCGCAATCTGATTACCCGTCGGAGTCGTCAACGGGTGCGATCGTCCCGCTCTGCCAGTCGTAGTCGGTGACCACAAATTCGCACAGGGCGCTAATGACCCGGCCGTACTGCGACCCGGGTGAATTCGTCTCGACGGCGGCTGCCAGCTTCGGGAGCCAGCCGACCAGATGCCGCTCGGAAAAATCGACCTGCGCGAGTTGATATGACAGCAGATCCGATTCGGCCGTCGTCTCGCGATAGCACAGGTAGTGCATGAACTCGAGCTCGACCGACAAGTGATCCGGTGCCCAGGCGAATTTCTCGCCAAGCGTATAATTGAAATAGTTATAAAAGCGCACGAGGTCTTCCCTTGTACCGGCGCGCTGACCGGTTTGCAGATCCTCACGGATTGGCACCGGGGGCCCGTCGCTGCCGACCTCGAACAAGCCGCTGTACTCGCGCTTCAGCGTGTCGAGATCGACCTCGACGAATTCACTCAGCAACGCATCCAGCGCGGCGCCATATTCCACGGCCGCGCCGATACCGAGCTTGTCGCGCAGCGACGCGCGCGGATCGAGATCGTGTGGCGATGCAACCAGTGCCGACCACGCCGCATAGCAGGCACAGCGAACCGGGGCGGACACCTCGGCCTCGCGGCCGACGACGGAACGTATTCGGTTCATGCCGCAGCCTCCAGGCCAGCGAGCGTAATGAATATCCGGATCGGCTCGTCGCCCCGGACGCCGGTCGGGCCCTGGATCAATATTCTTCGGGTAGTTTTCACAGACATCATTAAAGCCTAGCGGTGGTAACCCGCACGCAGGGTGATAATTATCAACAGGACGGCGCCAGCCGGCTGATGCTAATGCGGGCGGGCGGGTTGAGCAAGGCAAGCGAGCCCGCAATCGTTCCAGTAGAATCGCCGCATCATGATTAGCTATGCCGAAGCCCTCGCACTGATCAACGATGTCGTCAAGCCAATGGCCGCCGCTCACCTGCCCCTGCGCGAATTGATCGGCGCCGCAACCAGCGAAACCGTTACCAGCAACATGGCCGTGCCCGGTTTTGCGAACTCGGCAATGGATGGCTTCGCGCTGCGCGCCAACGACACGGTATCGGCGGCGGCGGACACACCGCTGACACTGAACGTTGCGGGTATCGTGGCAGCCGGAGATCCACCCCCCGACGCCCCGCCCCCCGGGGCCAGCATCGAGATCATGACCGGCGCACCGATGCCGGCCGGCTGCGATGCCGTGGTGCCGATCGAGCGCGTCGTAACGCAGGGCGAGACCAACGGGGTAATCGCCTCGATCCGGATCGAAACGCCGGCAACGCCGGGTCAGAATGTCCGCGCGGCCGGCGAGGATTTTATGGCCGGCCAGCCGGTATTGGGGTCCGGATGCCTGATCGAACCACACGACGTCATGGCGCTGGCGGCCACCGGCATCGACGCAATCCGCGCGCGCGCATCCGCCCGCATCGCGATCGTTACAACCGGCAGCGAATTAACAGCCAGCGGCACACCCGAACAAGACGGCATGATCCGCGATTCGAACGGCCCCTACCTGGAAGCATTCATCGCCCAGACCGGCGCGCAGCTTACGGCGCGACGCAATGTACCCGACGCAGCGCCGGCCCTGGACGCGGCACTGCGCGAACTGGCTTCGACGACCGATGTGATCCTGACGACCGGCGGCGTGTCGGCCGGGCGCTATGACCTGATCCCCGATGCGATCAAGCGCAGCGGCGGCAAGGTGATATTTCACAAGGTCGCGATGCGCCCGGGCAAACCGCTGCTGTTCGCGCAACTCGCAGGCGGCACGCTCATGTTCGGCCTGCCCGGCAATCCAATGGCGGTAGCCGCGGGCTTGCGGTTCTTCGTCGTACCCGCCCTGCGACGACTGCAGGGCCTGGCACCGGAGCATTACCTTACCGCCATCTGCGATGCTGCGATTCGCAAGCGCGCGGATCTGCGTTTTTTCGGCAAGGCCTTTGCCACGATCGACAGCGAGGGGCGCTTACGCGCCCGGCTGCTACCGGGCCAGGAGTCGTTCAAAATTCAGCCGCTGACTGCGGCGAACTGCTGGGCCATCGTAACCGAAGGCCGGGAGCATGTTGCCGAAGGCGAACTGATCCAGGTCGCACCACTGTACCCGACCCGCTTTCTGCAGCCAGTCCCGGCGCCGATGGGTTAACCGTATCAATCGGTATCCAACCGGCCGGACTCCGATTCAGGCAACTCGAATCGCCGCCGCCCGAAACGGTCGGGTGGCGGCAGTCAGGAGTCGACTGCGTCTGATTTCACGTCACTCTGACTCGTCCTGTGGGATAGGATTTCCAATCCTTTCGCGTAAAATCGGGGTGGGCGTGAAAGGTACCAAGCGACACGAACGTGTTATAAAGGGACTCAAGCAACATGAGAATTCTGAAGCCAAAACAGTGCGTGCGTTTCACAGTTTAATACTTCCCGGCCTGCTGGTTGCCGGCCAATGGGTCATGCAGACCCACGCTGTGGCCGGGAATCCGGATTTTGTGACCGAATGGCGCTGCCAGGATGGCTTCCGGCAGATCGGAAGCCGCTGCGAAACAGTGGCCATCCCCAAACACGCACTACGCGTCGGCGACGCATGGAAATGCGCAACCGGCTACAGCGAGTCCAACCACCGCTGTGAGAAGTTCGATGTTCCCCGTCACGCCGTGGCGCTGGGCGACCAATGGGTCTGCCAGAATGGTTACCAGGAAGCTGAAGGTCGGTGTAAGAAATCAGACATCCCGGACAAAGCGGTTGCACTCGCCGGTCAGTGGACCTGTATCAACGGCTATCATCAGGTT
>SMWD01000175.1 GCA_004357495.1 Gammaproteobacteria bacterium | reverse complement strand
GGTTGCGGTCATCGGCGGCGGTAACACAGCGGTGGAGGAAGCACTGTACCTGGCGAATATCGCGGCCAAAGTCACGCTGATCCACCGACGCGACGCGCTGCGCGCCGAGAAGATGATGCAAGAACAGCTGCTGGCCAAAACCACCGATGGCAACGTCGAGATACTGTGGAGCCATACGCTGGATGAGGTCCTCGGCGATGACAGCGGGGTCACCGGTATTCGCGTGCGCAGCACGCTGGACCCGGACCGCACCACCGAGATCGAGCTGTCCGGCGTGTTCATCGCCATCGGCCACGACCCGAATACCGGTATGTTCAAAGACCAGCTCGACATGGAAGACAGTTACGTGATCGTGAATGGACCGGGCCGGGCCGGCGCGACCGCCACCAGCGTGGCCGGCGTATTCGCGGCCGGCGACGTGGCCGACCCGGTCTACCGCCAAGCCATCACCTCGGCCGGCGCGGGCTGCATGGCGGCGCTGGATGCCGAGAAATTCCTCGACACGCTCAACTGACACTGCCGGTCCGTTACTGCGGGCCAGTTACCCCCGATCAATCAGGCAATTTGCTTGACTTCCCGCCGGTGCAACAGGTACTTCTGGAACCCATGCAGTCACCCGGAACGAAACCGTGCGCACCGAAATTATAAATACCATCACCGCGATCGAGCCACAGGCGTGGAATGGTCTGGCGGGCACCGATACGCCGTTCGTGCGCCACGAGTTCCTCGCGGCGCTCGAGACCAGCGGCTGTGTCGGACATGACACGGGCTGGGATCCGTGCCACGTCATCCTGACCGGGGACGACGGCCGTCTCGTCGGCGCCATGCCGCTCTATCAGAAGAGCAACTCGTGGGGCGAATTCGTTTTCGATTTCGCGTGGGCGGATGCGTACCGCCATGCGGGTCTCGATTATTATCCGAAACTCGTAGCCGCCATCCCCTATACACCAGCAACCAGCGCCCGCGCACTGGTCGCACCCGGCGCGGACCCGACCGCAACCACCCGCGGGCTACTCGATGCGGCCCGGCAATGCGCGACCCGGTGCGGCGCCTCATCGGTCCACATCTTATTTCCGACCGCGCGTGAGGTCGAACGCTTCTCGGCGGCCGGACTGCTGATTCGCAAGGACTGCCAGTTTCACTGGCACAATCGCGGCTACGAAACGTTCGATGACTTCCTCGGCGAACTGCAATCTGCAAAACGCAAAAAACTGCGGCGCGAACGACGCCGAATCACCGAAGCCGGCATCAAGTTTCGTATTCTGCATGGCGATGAACTGGATTCGGCCACGTGGGAGCAGATCATGCCGCTCTACGCGAACAGCTTCTGGCGCCGCGGTCGCACACCCTACCTGAATCAACAGTTCTTCGAGACCATTTCGCGCACGCTGCCGGAACAGATTGTGGTCATCCTGGCCATGTATGACGGCGAAGCGATTGCCACGGCGATCTGCTTTCGCAGCGCCGACACCCTGTACGGGCGCTACTGGGGCAGCTCCGGGCGTTACCACAGCCTGCATTTCGAGACCTGCTACTACCAGGGCATCGACTACTGCATTGCGCACGGGCTCAATACATTCGAACCGGGCACACAGGGCGAGCACAAGATCGCGCGCGGCTTCGTGCCGACCGAAACCTGGTCGGCCCACTGGCTGTCGCACCCGCAATTTAACGCCGCGATCGACGATTACCTCGAGCGCGAACGCAGCTATATCGACGACTACATGGACGCCGTCGGCCACCACGTGCCCTACCGCAAGACACCGGATTGAACGACACGACGCCGCAACTGCACTGGCTGGAACCGACCGATCCCGCGGACAGCTTTCCCGACCCGAGCCGGGCGCTTGCCGAACCGCCCGGCCTGCTCGCCGTCGGCGGCGACCTGTCCGTCGCGCGCCTGCTGGCCGCCTATCGCCGCGGCATATTCCCGTGGTACCAGGATGACCAGCCGATTCTCTGGTGGTCACCCGACCCTCGCGCCGTACTGTTTCCTGCGGAACTGCGCATCTCACGCAGCCTGCGCAAGACCCTGCGGCGCAGCGAATATTCCGTATCGCTCGACCAGGACTTCGCCGGCGTCATCGCGGGCTGTGCCGAGAACCGCGCAGATCCGGGCACCTGGATCACCGCGGACATGCTGGACGCCTACGCGGCACTCCATCGCGCAGGCCACGCGCATTCCGTCGAGACCTGGCACCACGGCCAGCTGGTCGGAGGACTCTACGGCGTGAGTCTGGGCGCGGTCTTTTTCGGCGAATCGATGTTCTCACGCCGGACCGACGCCTCGAAGGTCGCACTCGTAAAACTCGTCTCGGTTTGCCGGACCATCGGTGTCGAACTGATCGACTGCCAGCTCGCCTCAAGTCATCTCGCAAGCCTCGGCAGCCGCCAGATCGCACGCGATGAATTTCAGAACCTGTTGCACCGCTACATCGGCTTTCCGGCGCCGGACGGCTGGGCCGAGCCGGCCGCAGGGACCGACGATATGATCGCGGGCAGCGCATAATCCCGAAATGCGGATCGTGACCGGCCGCTTGCGCCGCGCCGGATCTTTCTGCACAATGCGCCGCGTTGAATCGAGGTGCCAGATGGCGAAACAAGAAGCGATACAAATGGATGGCTTGGTGACCGAAACCCTGCCGAACACGACCTTCCGGGTCGAGCTCGAAAACGGTCACACCGTTACTGCGCATATTTCAGGCAAAATGCGCAAGCACTACATCCGTATCCTGACCGGCGACAAAGTCACGGTCGAGCTGACACCGTACGACCTGGCCAAGGGCCGGATCATCTACCGCGAACGGTAATTACTCGGGTTCGGACAGATGCTCGAGCTTCTTCGTGTTCGGCGTCACCAGGAGTTTTAGCGTGTCGTCAGCGCCGAGTTCGATCAGCACGTCGCCACCGTCTTTGAGGTCTCCGAACAACAGGATTTCAGCCAGCGGGCGCTTGATATGCTCCTGGATGACCCGCGCCATCGGTCGCGCACCCATCTTCGGATCGTAGCCGTGTTCGGCAATCCACTGGCGCGCATCCGGCGACAGCTCTAAGGTCACGTCGTGATTCTCGAGCTGTGCCTCGAGTTCAAGGACCAGCTTGTCGGCCACGCGCAGTACCGACTGGATGTCGAGCGGATCGAACTGAATGATCGCATCGAGGCGGTTGCGGAACTCCGGCGTAAACATCTTTTTTATTGCGGTCAGGCCGTCGCTCAGATGATTTTGCTCCATGAAACCGATCGATGCACGACTCATGTCAGCCGCACCGGCATTCGTCGTCATGATCAGAATCACGTTGCGGAAGTCGGCCTTGCGGCCGTTGTTATCGGTCAGGGTGCCGTGATCCATGACCTGCAGCAACAGGTTGAACACTTCCGGGTGCGCTTTTTCGACCTCGTCGAGCAGCAGGACCGCGTGCGGATTCTTGGTGACCGCCTCTGTCAACAGGCCACCCTGATCGTAGCCGACGTATCCGGGCGGCGCGCCGATCAGTCTCGATACGGTATGCCGCTCCATATATTCCGACATGTCGAAGCGAATCAGCTCGATGCCGAGACTGTGTGCAAGCTGCCGCGTCACCTCGGTCTTGCCGACGCCCGTCGGACCCGCGAACAGGTACGCACCGACCGGCTTCTCGGGCTCGCGCAGCCCTGAACGCGCCATCTTGATGGCCGAGGCGAGCACGCCGATGGCCTTGTCCTGGCCGAAGATCACCAGCTTCAAATCGCGCTCGAGGTGCCTGAGCAGATCGCGATCCGACGCGGACACACTCTTCGGCGGGATACGCGCCATTTTCGCAATGATGATCTCGATGTCAGGCGAGTCGATCTCCATCGAGCGACTGCCCGGCTCGGCCAGCCGGACGGCGGCGCCGGCTTCGTCGATGACGTCGATGGCCTTGTCGGGCAACTGTCGGTCGGTCAGGTGTCGCGCGGCGAGTTCAGCGGCTGAGATCAGCGCCTCGACCGTATACGTCACGCCGTGGTACTCCTCGAATCTGCTGCGCAAACCTTTCAAAATTTCGATGGTCTCCGCAATCGTCGGCTCCACGATATCAATCTTCTGAAAGCGGCGCGCCAACGCGTGATCCTTCTCGAAGATGCCGCGGTATTCACGGTAAGTCGTTGAACCCATGCAGCGCAATTCGCCGTCACCGAGCACCGGCTTGATCAGGTTCGACGCATCGAGCACACCGCCCGAGGCGGCACCGGCACCGATCATGGTGTGAATCTCGTCGATGAACAGGATCGAGTCCGGATCCTTCCGCAGATCCGCGATCACACCCTTGAAACGTTTCTCGAAATCGCCACGATACTTCGTGCCGGCCAGCAGGGAGCCCATGTCCAGCGCGTAAATCGTGCTGTTCTTCAGGACCTCGGGCACCTCTCCATCGACGATCATCTTCGCCAGGCCCTCGGCCAGCGCGGTCTTGCCAACGCCTGCCTCACCGACGAACAACGGGTTATTCTTGCGGCGCCGACACAGAATCTGGATCGTGCGCTCGATCTCGGCAGCCCGACCGATCAACGGGTCGATCTTGCCGTCTGCGGCGCGTTGATTCAGGTTGGTCGCAAAGCTCTGCAGCGGACTGGCCGGAGCCTCGTCATCCGCGCCCTCGCTCGCCATGCCGGGACCTTGCGGCTCACCGGCCATGTCACCGCTTTTGCTGAGACCGTGCGAGAGGAAGTTAACGGCGTCGAGGCGGGAGATATCGTGCAGGCTCAGCAGGTAGACCGCATGCGACTGCTTCTCACCGAATATCGCCACGAGGACGTTTTCGCCACCCACTTCCCGCTTGCCGCTCGACTGCACATGGAATACCGCCCGTTGCAGAACACGCTGAAACCCCAGGGTGGGCTGAACTTCCTGTCCGTCGTCGGTGGTCAGGCGAGGCGTCGAATCATCGATGAAGTCCCTCAGTTCCTGGCGCAGCCGGGTCATTTCGGCACCGCAGGCGGTCAGGATCTCGGTGACTTTCGGAATATCGAGGATCGCCAGCAACAAGTGCTCGACGGTCATGTATTCGTGCCGGTCCGAGCGCGCCTGCTGGAAGGCCTCGTTCAAACAAAATTCGAGTTCACTGCTGAGCATCTGTATCGGCTTCCCTTGCCTGTATTTCCTTAGCCTATATTTCCTCGAGCGTACACAACAACGGGTGCTGATGCTGGTCGGCGAACGCGCAGACCCGCGCCACCTTGGTCTCGGCGATTTCGCAGGTAAACACGCCGCAAACGCCCCGACCCTGGGTATGCACTTCCAGCATGATCCGGGTCGCTTTCGGACGATCCATGCCAAAGATCAATTCAAGTACCTCGACGACGAACTCCATCGGCGTGTAATCGTCGTTCAGCAGCAGCACCCGAAATAACGGGGGCTTCTTGGTGACAGGCCTGGCTTCCTCGACGACCAGATCCCGGTCGTCCTCCGGTCTGCTCAGGAACTCCTTTTTCTGGTCGCCGGCCATGTCTCCGTCGCAGCGCTGCGCGAAACTGAAAATACGGCCGATAAGATACACCAATAGCACCGCACGGGCAGTCAGCAGAGCCACTGATCATCTGAGGTCCGCTATCCGGCAGCCTAGCAGGTTCGCCACCCGACTTCCGTGCGCCAACGCACGTTCAGCCGACGATCCGCCGTTCGGCCGGCCGCAAAACACCTCTTGCAACCGAAAGAGTGGCCGAAAATGAGAAGTGACATCAATAATTTACGCCGAATATCGAACGGAAATATTGCGATTAATTGCAGAGCCGATATTATGCTGATTTGCGTTATTGATTGCGTCCTGAATGACAAGCGAGTGACATGGGATTCAATCGACTCAGAGTATTCCGTTGAATATGCAGGATTTAATTTCTAGCTGGAGCGCAGCATCTCCGGAACAGCTGGTGGCCAAGGCCAGCCAGCATTTGCCGATCTGGGTGTCACTGACGCTGGCCGTGCTGATCGCCTATTACCTCGCGCGGGTCACCTGGCTGCTGTATCCGGACGGCGACGAGGCGCTGTGGACACCCCCGCCGCCGCCGTCCGGTGCGGTCAGCACCCGCGGCAGCGCACAAGCCCGTGACTACGCCAGCATCACCGATGCCCACCTGTTCGGCTCGACCACAGAGGAGGCCGTCGCGGTCGTCGTGGAGACCGAGGACGCACCGGATACCCGCCTGAACCTCAAACTCCGCGCGGCAGTCGCGGCCGACGACGAGCAGATTGCCCATGCGATCATCGCCGATGGGTCGGGGAACGAGAAGGTCTATTTCCTCAAAAATTCGATCCCCGGCGGCGCGACGCTGCATCGGGTGCATATCGATCGGGTCATCCTGAATCGCGGCGGCGTGCTGGAAACGCTGCGCCTGCCGCGCGAAGCGGAACAGAGTTCGGGCGCCACGGGGCAGCGCACGGCCGGCAACCGGCGCGGCCGCCAACCAGCCAGCGTGCAGAGTCTGCTCAACGCGAACGCGGCAACGTTCGCCGACATCATCCGGCCCCAGCCCTTCATGCCGAATGGCCAGTTGAAAGGCTACCGGGTATTCCCCGGCCGCAATCGGCAGCAATTCATCGCGCTGGGCCTCCGGCCCGGAGACCTGGTCACAGAGATCAACGGCGTACTGCTGAATAACCCGGCCCAGGGAATGGAAATATTCCGCAGCCTCGGTGAGTCCAGCCAGATCAGCGTCACGATCGAGCGTGGCGGTCAGCAACAGATACTGAATCTGGACGTAAACCAGCTGGCCGGAGCGGGCGGTAACCGGCGATGACGGCGGCTATCAGTTCTGCACACGACGGCAGCCAAACCCCATCTGTCCGGCGCCGCCACCTGGCCGTGGCGCTGGGCGCATGGTGGCTCATCGGCTCGTTCGCACCCGCCCCGAGCGGTGCGCAGGACGCCATGATCACCCCGAACTACAAGGACGCGGACATTCGCCAGGTCATCGAGGCGGTCGGCGAGATCACCGGCAAGAACTTCGTCCTCGATCCACGCGTCAAGGCACAGGTGACGATGCTGTCATCGTCACCGATGAGCCCGGATGCCTTTTATGAGGCCTTCCTGTCCATCCTGCAGGTGTACGGCTTCGTGGCCGTGCCGTCGGGCAACCTGATCAAGATTCTCCCGGATGCGAATGCCCGGCAGCTGCCGGGCGCCGAGTCCGTCGCCGCCGGGGCCCTGGCTGGCGATGATATCGTCACCCGGGTCATCTCGATCAAGAACGTGGCCGCAGCGCAACTCGTGCCGATCCTGCGCCCGTTGATTCCGCAATACGGGCACCTGGCCGCGCATCCGGCATCGAACATGCTGATCATTTCCGACCGGGCCGCGAACGTCCAGCGTCTGCTGCGCATCATTCGCCGCATCGATCAGCCCACCGCCGACGATTTTGACGTCATCCGGCTCGAGCACGCCTCCGCCGCCGAAATCGTCCGGGTCATCAATACCCTGAACCAAGGCACCCGGGCCGACGGCGGCGCGTCTGCGCCGGTGATCATCGTTGCCGACGAACGCACGAACAGCGTCCTGATCGGGGGCGACAAGAGCCGGCGGCTGCGAATACACGCACTGATCGCGCACCTCGACACACCGCTCGAGGACGGTGGCGACACGCGCGTCCGTTACCTGAACTATGCGGATGCCGACGAACTGGCGAGCAAACTCCAGACCCAGTATCAGCAGGCGGCCCGCGAGCCGGGTGGCCCCGCCGAAACGGGCGACATCTCGATCTGGGCGGACCAGCCGACCAATGCACTGATCATCACGGCGCCGCCGAAGGTCATGCGTTCGATGATGCTGGTCATCGACAAACTCGACATCCGGCGCCTGCAGGTCCTGCTCGAGACCATCATCGTCGAGGTATCCGCCGAGAAGGCAGCCAATCTCGGCGTCACCTGGGCGATCGGTAACGCCAACCTCGAGAACGCAATCGGCGTCACCCAGTTCGACGGCCTCACGGGCGTTACCGGTCTCGCCGGCGCCGCTCTCGGCGACAATCCGACCGGCGTCACGCTGCAAAATGGCGTATCGGTGGGCCTGGGCCGCCTGTCCGACTCCGGGCTGAGTTTCGTCGCACTGATCGAGGCGCTGGAAGCCGACACCAACACCAACATCATGGGCACTCCAATCCTGACAACCCTGGATAACGAAGAGGCCGAAATTCGCGTCGGCCAGGAAGTGCCGTTCGTGACCGGTAGCTTCACCAACACCGGCACCGCCGGCAGTTCGGTGAATCCGTTCCAGACCGTCACGCGCGAACAGGTCGGCCTGACGCTGAAAATTACTCCGCAGATCAACGCCGGCGACGCCGTGCGCCTGAAGATCGATCAGGAAGTCTCATCAGTCTCGGAAAGCACTCAGGCCGTCGACCTGATCACGAACAACCGCAACATCATCACGACGGTCATCGTGGAGGATAAGGGGATCCTCGTGCTGGGCGGCCTGATCCAGGAAGACCTGCGCGAGAAGGAACAGCGCGTTCCCCTGCTCGGCAGTATCCCGCTCCTCGGCGCGCTGTTTCGCTCGACGAGTATGCAAAGAATCAAGACCAACCTGATGTTCTTCATCAAACCGACAATCCTGCGCGATGATAAACAGGTCGCCTTCGAGACCAACGCGAAGTACAACTTGATACGCGGCCTGCAAATGGAACAGAATTCCAGCGTGAAGCTGTTGCCGAACCTGCAGGCCGAACCGCTGGATATCCGTGATCTCGGCGATGTCGCCAACGATGTCGCCGACAACACCCGCGAGGCGGCCGAAGAATACGCCAGGCAACGGGAAGCCGAAGCCACTGACGACAGCATACCGGCGATCGACCTTCCGGAGCCTGCGCAGCCCGCAGAGGACTGATCGATGGTCAGTTCCGTGCCACCCGATGAATTTGCGACCGCGCCGACCCGCCCCCTTGCGGCGCCGGCAACCGATACGCCGGACGCTGCAGCAACGGCAGCGACGCCGCCCGAGATCGAGGATGACGGCGAGGACAGGCGCCTGCCCTTCTCGTTCGCGAAGCGTCACGGGCTGCTGGTACACGGCTATGCAGACGGCAAGGCGCAGACGCTGGTGCGTGACGATGCGAATCCGATCAGCCTGTCCGAAGTGCGGCGGTTCATCGACCGGCCCCTGCAACTCTCGGTCGTGACTCCGGAGGAATTCGATCTCCAGCTACAACAGCGATACGAGCAGGAATCCAGTTCGGCGATGCAGATGGTCGAGGGTTTCGGTGACGACACCGACCTGCTGCGCGCCGCGCAGGACTTGCCGGAACCTTCCGACCTGCTCGAGAGCGATGACGACGCGCCGATTATTCGCCTGATCAACGCCGTGCTGACCTCCGCGATCAAGGAAAATGCCTCAGACATTCACATCGAACCGTTCGAGAACCGGCTGGTCGTGCGCTTCCGCGTCGACGGCATCCTGAAAGAAGTCCTGACATCGCGGCGCGCCGTGGCGCCGCTGGTCGTGTCGCGCATCAAGGTCATGTCCAAACTCGATATCGCCGAAAAACGGCTGCCGCAGGATGGCCGAATTTCGCTGCGTATCGCCGGGCGTGCCGTCGACGTGCGCGTATCGACGATGCCGTCCGGCCACGGCGAACGCGTCGTGCTGCGACTGCTGGACAAACACGCCGGCCGCCTCGACCTGTCGCAGCTCGGCATGGAGTCGATGGCACAGGCCACCGTCGACGAACTGATTCACCGACCGCATGGCATCATCCTCGTCACCGGCCCGACCGGCTCGGGCAAAACCACGTCGCTGTATGCTGCGCTGGAACGCATCAATGACAACACGCGCAACATCATGACGATCGAAGACCCGATCGAGTATTACATCGACGGCATCGGCCAATCGCAAGTCAACACGAAAGTCGACATGACATTTTCCCGCGGCCTGCGCGCCATTCTTCGCCAAGATCCGGATATCGTCATGGTCGGCGAGATTCGCGATCTCGAGACTGCGGAGATCGCGGTTCAGGCCAGCCTGACGGGCCACCTCGTGCTATCCACACTGCATACGAACACGGCTGTCGGCGCCGTGACCCGGCTACGCGACATGGGCGTCGAACCGTTCCTGCTGTCCTCGAGCCTGATCGGCGTGATTGCGCAGCGGCTCGTACGCGTGCTCGACCCGGACACCAAAGTGCCGCATCCTGCCAACGAATACGAATGCAAAATTCTCGGCGCCGACCCGGCCAACCCGCCGACCTTGTATCGCGCGCCCGAAAATGCCATGTCCGACGAGGGCTTCAGGGGGCGCACCGGGATTTACGAACTGGTAAAAGTCGACGACGAATTTCGCAGGATGATTCACGATGGCGCCGCCGAGCACGATCTCGAACAACACGCCCGCACGCAGACACCGAGCATTCGCGAAGACGGTGTCCGCCTGGTTTTGAACGGGCGCACAACTCTCGAAGAAGTCTTGCGCGTGACCCGCGCCGACTGACCCGCCTGAATCGATGGGAGCATTCGAATACACAGCCGTCGATACCAGCGGCAAGGAACTGAAAGGAGTTATCGAGGGCGATACGCCGAAACGCGTGCGCCAGCAACTGCGCGAACGTAATCTCCTGCCGCTGAGCGTGACCGAAATCGCGGAGAAAGAGGCGACCCGACAGCAGTCATTCACGATCCGTCGCACCCTTTCCGCCGCGGACCTGGCATTGATCACACGCCAGATCGCAACGCTCGTGCATGCATCCATGCCGCTCGAAGAAGCGCTGGCCGCGGTCGGCGAGCAGTCGGAAGTGCCGCGCATCAAGAGCATCATCATGGGTGTCCGGGCCAAGGTTATGGAAGGTCATACGCTGGCCGATGGCCTCAGCGACTTCCCGAAAGCCTTTCCCGAACTCTACCGGGCGACGGTCGCCGCCGGCGAGCAGTCGGGCCATCTCGATGCCGTACTCGAACGTCTCGCCGACTACACGGAAAGCCGCCAGGAATTGCGTCAGAAAGTCATGAACGCGATGATCTATCCGATCGTCCTGACGGTGCTGGCGATCGGCATTGTGTCCCTGATGCTCGTCTACGTCGTCCCCAAGGTCGTCGGCGTGTTCGCCAATACCGGCCAGGAACTCCCGGCCCTGACTGCCGGGCTGATCGCGCTGAGCGGCTTTCTGCGGGACTACGGCCTGGTCCTGGTTGCCGCGCTCGGCATCGGCGCCTGGCTGCTGCATCGCCTGCTGAAGAACCCCGGGCCACGCCGCAAGCGCGACCTTTTGTTACTGCGCCTGCCGGTCGTCGGCCGTATCGTGCGGGGGTTTAATACGGCGCGATTCACGCGCACGCTGAGCATCCTGACGGGCAGCGGCGTACCGGTGCTGGAATCGCTGCAAATCTCCAGCGAAGTCATCGGCAACCTGCCGATGCGCGACGCCGTCGAGGAGGCCGCCGCGCGCATCCGAGAAGGTGCGGCGATCGGCAAATCGCTCGGCGCCAGCGGTCATTTCCCGCCAATGTGCATCCACCTGATCTCGAGCGGTGAGGCCAGTGGCGAACTCGATGCGATGCTCGGCCGCGCCGCGCAGAACCAGGAGCGTGAAATGGATGGCCTGATCGCCGCACTGCTGGGCATTCTCGAGCCGGCGCTGATCATCAGCATGGGCGCCGTGGTATTGATGATCGTACTCGCGATCCTGCTGCCGATATTCGAGTTGAATCAGCTCGTCCGCTAGCGCTCGAAGCCCCCCCACACCCCGTCGATATGCTTGCCTGCGGGTCTCATCGAGGCTCTTTTGCCGGCAAATTGAGGACTGGTTCACGAATTCTCACATGAATGATTGCCACCGAAAATAAATGGCTCTATAAGCTTTATTAACGGTTTTATTTCGACATAAGCGATCATGGTGAAATTCAAGGAGTCGTCGGTGACGGGAGATCACAAGGACATCAATGAGGGTGAAGATTTCAATGCCGCCCGGGAGCCGGACGATCAGGACAGACCTGCCGGGGGCAGCGCCAGATCGCAGGCATCGAGTAACGTCGGCGACGCCTCCGTCGAGATCAACGTCGATGATCTGATCGCCGAACTGGAAGCCGATGCGGGAATACACCACCCATCGGATGAGCAGAACTCACGCAAGCGCCTCGAGGCAATACTCGAAGAACGCCGCGCGGCCAGGGAACTCGAAGAACTGAGCGAGTTTGCGCTGGACGAATACGAGACCATCGACTGATTTCAGGCAGGGGCTGCTCCTGCAACCGCCTGCTAGCGAAAACTTCGGCTCTGCGTCGTCAGCCGACCGAGCAGATGACTGTAGTCATCGAGCTGCTGCGCCACGACGTGCAGCACATCACCCTGGCGCTGAACCTTCCCGCTGACCCGTAACAGGGTCGAATTCAACAACGCGCGACGCTGCTGCTGCGCCACCCTCTCCCAGACGATGAGATTGAGATGACCGGTCTCGTCTTCCAGCGTGACGAAGAAAACGCCTTTCGCACTCCCCGGCCGTTGCCGGGTGATCACGAGGCCTGCCGTATCGATCAGCGCACCGTCGGGGCAGGCATGGACCTCCTCCGCACTCAGCATATTCACCCCGCGAAACCTTGCCCGAAGCAATGCCAGCGGATGGCGACGCAACGTCAGGCCGACATGGTTGTAATCGGCCGCGATGTCCTGCCCTTCGGTCGGTTGCCTGAGCATCGGCTCACCCTCCCGGACCCGCGTCTCATTCAGCAGCGGGAGCGGCGCTTCGAGCCCTGCAACCGCCCAGCGCGCACGATGCCGGTTGCCCGCGAGTTGCCTGAGTGCATCGGCAGCCGCCAGTGCGCCGCAGTCTTGCCTGTCGAGCCCGGCGCGGGTCGCCATATCCTGCACGTCGGTAAATACAGAAACCGCGCGGGCCGCACACACGCGCTGCCCGCCCGCCGTCGACAGGCCATTGACGAGACGCAGGCCCAGGCGCAGGGCCGGCGACCCGTCGGCGCATCGTTCCAGCGTACAGTCCCGGTCGCTCCGGTTGACATCGACCGGGCGAACCTCGACACCGTGACGGCGCGCCATCTGCACGAGTTGCGACGGCGCATAAAACCCCATCGGCTGACTGTTCAGTAATGCGCAGGTAAAGACCGCCGGCTCATGACACTTCAGCCAGGCCGATACATAGACCAGCAGTGCGAAACTCGCGGCATGTGACTCCGGAAAACCGTACTCACCGAAGCCCCGGATCTGATTGAATATCTGGCGCGCGAACCGCGCCGTATAACCACGCCGGCGCATGCCGGAAATCAGCCGATCCTCGAACGGGTCGATGCCCCCACGACGTTTCCACGCAGCCATCGCGCGCCGCAGCTGATCGGCCTCGCCCGGCGTGAATCCGGCGGCGACGACCGCGAGCCGCATGACCTGTTCCTGAAAGATCGGTATGCCGAGCGTGCGCTCCAGCACCGCACGCACTTCCGGGTTCGGGTAGCTCACCTCCTCCTCGCCGTTCCGGCGTCGCAGGTACGGATGCACCATGTCGCCCTGAATCGGCCCGGGACGGATGATGGCAACCTCGATGACCAGATCGTAATAACAACGCGGCCGCAGGCGCGGCAGCATCGACATCTGCGCACGCGACTCGATCTGAAACACGCCCATCGTATCGGCGGCCGAGATCATGTCGTAGACAACCGGGTCTTCGGCCGGCACCCCGGCCATCGTCAGGCGTCGCCCGTAAAAAGACTCGATGAGTTCGAAACTGCGCCGGATCGCCGACAACATACCCAGCCCGAGCACGTCGACCTTGAGCAGGCCGAGCGCCTCGAGATCGTTCTTGTCCCACTGAATCACCGTGCGGTTTTCCATCGCGGCATTCTCGACCGGCACGAGTTCGGCCAGCGGCCCCTCCGAGATCACGAAGCCACCGACATGCTGCGACAGGTGCCGGGGAAAACCGAGCAGCTGATCGACCAGCACGCGGAGCCGGTGAATCTGCGGGCTGTCCGGGTCCAGACCGGCCTCGACGACTCGTTCCGTGGCGATCTGCTGGCCATCCCACCACTGCATCGCCCGCGCCATCCGGTCGACCTGCAGTTCACCGAGACCCAGCGCCCTGCCGACATCCCGAATCGCGCTGCGCGGCCGGTAACTGATGACGGTCGCCGCCAGGGCGGCGCGGTGCCGGCCGTACTTGCCGTAGATATATTGAATGACTTCTTCGCGGCGCTCATGCTCGAAGTCGACGTCGATGTCCGGCGGCTCGTCGCGCTCCTTCGATATGAATCGCTCGACAAGCATCGACATCCGCGCCGGGTCCACCTCGGTGATACCGAGACAAAAACAGACGGCCGAGTTCGCCGCCGAGCCGCGTCCCTGGCACAGTATCCCGCGACTGCGCGCAAAGCGCACGATGTCGTGCACGGTCAGGAAGAACGGCGCATAGTCGAGCTCGGCAATCAGTTCCAGCTCGTGTTCGACGATGTCGCTGACCTTGCGCGTCGCACCTTCCGGCCAGCGCAGGCCCATACCCTGTTCGGTCAATTCACGCAGATAAGTTATCGCGGTATGACCTTCCGGCACGAGTTCGCGCGGGTACTCATAACGCAACTCGTCGAGCGAAAAATCGATGCGCCCGATAATCTCCAGCGATGCCCGCAACAGCTCGGGGGGATATACGTCGGCGAGCGTAACGAGGCGGCGCAGGTGCCGCTCGCCATTCGGCTGCAAGCCGAAACCTGCGCGCTCGACTGTCGTCTTCAGCCGGATCGCCGTCAGCGTATCCTGCAGCGCACGCCGGCCGCGGATGTGCATGTGCACGTCGCCAGCCGCCACCAGCGGCACACCGGCCGCAAGGCCGAACCGGGTCAGTTCCGCCAGGCGCTGCGAATCGTTACCGTCCGCCAGCAACTCGACCGCAATCCATGCACGCTCGGGAAAACAGCCCGACAGCCAGCGAATATCGTCCAGTTCGGGAGGTCGACCCGGCAACCAGAGCGCGAGACACCCATCGAGACCCGACTCGCAGTCCGCGCGCTCGAGCCGATAGGTGCCCTTCTTGGCCGCACGCCGACCCCGGGTAATCAACGCGCACAGCTGAGCGTAGCCACGCCGGTTGGTCGCTAGCAACACGCAGCGCAACCCATCGCACAGCGTAAACTCACTGCCGACGATCAGCCTCAGGTCCAGTTCGCGCGCAGCCACGTGCGCGCGCACGATGCCGGCCATGGAACATTCATCGGTCAGCGCGATTGCGCGGTAGCCCGCCTTCGCCGCCTGCCGAACCAGTTCTTCGGGGTGCGATGCGCCGCGCAGGAACGTGAAGTTGCTGATGCAATGCAGTTCAGCGTAATCGATCACGGTGGCTGCCTGATGTTCATGGTGAAACCCTGTAATTACTTTCAGACACCCTCTCTCTGACGGCTCCGGATTCTGCCTCCTGAGGAGGCTGCCCGCCATTTCGGCAGTTTCTGCTTTCTGACTCTTGAGGAGGCTGCCCGCCCTTCCGGCAGCAACGAACATAGCCCGTTCCAACCTGTCCACCCGTCCGACAGCAATACAAACTCGAGGCCGCAACACCCTCACCCGAACAACCCATGCACATACCACCGCGATTCCCGGCAATCCCGAAACACCCACAACCGTATGCCCCGCCGATCCCGCGCCACGTAATAATCGCGCCGCACGTCGCACCCGTCCCACCAACCGGTTTCGATGCGTTCCGGGCCGCCCTCGAGGTGCAGCGCCTCCGGGAACCCGGCCTGCCCGGTTGCCAGGTTGAGGGCGCGGGGTTCCTCGAGCATCCAGACCGGGCGGCATGCATCCGGCGCATAGCGAGGCGCACCGGTAACGGTATCCCGTGCCGCAGCCCCGTCGACCGGGGCCGACTTCCACGCGGCCTCCGGACGATGCGCCGGAACCGACTGAATGCCGTGTACGGCATCACTGCCGAGGCGTACGCGCAACTGCTCGACGAGGGCCAGCGCATCCCGACCGCGGTCTTCGACCTGACCGAACAAGTCTGACCCGGAGGCAGACAGCGGCGAACGCACCATCGCCAGGCTCGCCCGCACCGTCATGGCCGTCACCGGCGCGACAAGTTGCTGGTCGGCGAAACGGATACGGGCCAGTTCCGCGAGGTATGTAGTGTCCGTGGCAGGTGCAAGCAAACCGATGCGTGCGCAGGTTGCCGGCGCTGCCGCGTGCTGCAGGCGAATCCACAGCACCTGGACGGCGCCCTGACGCCGACGCAGGAACACATCGAGGCGAACCAGCAACTTTTGCAGCGCAATCAGCAGCAAACCGGCATCCGTCGTATCTTCAGGCAGGTCCAGCGCAGACTCGAAGCGCTGCCGGGGACGATAGAAGTGGCGTGCCTCCGGCCGGACACTGAACCCCTCGTCGAGTTCGGCGAGCCGGGCAGGACCGATGCGACGTGCCAGCCCATCCCTGGGCAGACGAATGCACGCCCCGAGCGTGGTCACGCCCATGTCGACCAGCATCCGCTGCACGCGGTCCGGCCAGCGCAGGCAATCGATCGACAAACCGCCGAGCCGGCTCGCCAAGGCGCCGCAGTC
>SMWD01000174.1 GCA_004357495.1 Gammaproteobacteria bacterium | reverse complement strand
GTCGTAGAGAATCGGGACATACTCCTGTTGTCGCGCGCGCTCGCGACAATCCGGACCGATGTCAAACTCGATACGGAACCGGAGGCATTGCAACAGCGCCCGCCGGATACCGCAACATTGCGCGAGCTGTACACGCGATTCGAGCTCCGGCGCCTGCTCGAATCGCTCGAGGACACCGGCATTACCGGTCAGCCGGCCGGCGATACGGCCAGCGAGGCCGACCCGGGCACGGCGGCGACCGGCGCATATGAGACCATCCTGAGCGAACAGCGCTTCCAGGCGTGGCTGGAGAAAATTGAGGTGGCTGACCTCGTCGGCTTCGACACCGAGACGACGAGCCTGAACTACATGGACGCCGAGATCGTTGGCGTCTCGTTCGCTACGGGCGACGGTGAGGCCGCCTACCTGCCGCTCGCGCACATCTATCCTGGCGCACCCGAGCAACTCGATCGCGCGCAAACACTCGCACGGTTGAAACCATGGCTGGAGAACCCGAAGCACCGCAAAGTTGGGCATCACCTGAAGTACGACGCGCACGTGCTCGAAAATCACGGCATCACACTCGCAGGCATGGCCTACGACTCGATGCTCGAATCCTACGTGTTGGACAGCACGGCAACCCGCCACGACCTCGACTCGGTAGCACGCAAGTATCTCGATCGTGCGACGATTCATTACGAGGACGTGGCCGGCAAGGGCGCCAAGCAACTGCGGTTCGACCAGGTGCCGCTGGAACAAGCCGGCCCATATGCCGCCGAAGATGCGGACATCACGTTGCAACTGCACAACCGGCTGTGGCCACAGATCGAGGCGACCGGACGACTGGCGTCGATTTACACCGACATCGAGCAACCGCTGGTCGCCGTCCTGAAGCGCACTGAGGCGGCCGGAGTACTCGTGGATGCCGGCCTGCTCAAGGACCTGAGCTGCGAATTCGCCAACAAGATGGCGGCCGTCGAGATAGCCGTGCACGCCGCGGCCGGCCACCCGTTCAACCTGGGTTCGCCGAAGCAGTTGCAGGAAGTGCTGTTCAACGAGCTCAAGCTGCCTGTCATCCGCAAAACCCCGAAGGGCCAGCCGTCGACCGCCGAAGACGTGCTCGCAGAACTCGCCCCGGATTACGAGCTGCCACAGTTGATCCTGGACTATCGTAGCCTGAGCAAGCTGAAGTCGACCTACACGGACAAGTTGCCGCAGCAAATCTCACCCCGCACCGGGCGGATACATACCTCATATCACCAGGCTGTCACCGCGACCGGGCGCCTGTCATCATCCGACCCGAATCTGCAGAATATTCCGATCCGCAGCGAGGAAGGCCGGCGCATTCGCCAAGCGTTCATCGCACCGGAAAACCATGTATTGCTCGCGGCGGATTACTCGCAAATCGAGCTGCGCATCATGGCGCATATTTCCGGCGACGAAGGTCTGCTGGCCGCGTTCGCTGAAGATCGGGACATCCACCAGGCCACGGCCGCCGAAGTGTTCGGTATACCGCTCGACGCGGTGACTGCCGACCAGCGGCGATCGGCCAAGGCAATCAACTTCGGCCTGATCTATGGCATGTCGGCATTCGGGCTTGCGCGACAACTCAGCATCATGCGGCACGAAGCACAGGAATACGTCGACCTGTATTTCAGCCGCTACCCGGGCGTCAAAAATTACATGGACCAGACGCGCGAGCAGGCCCGCAAACAGGGCTACGTCGAGACGGTTTTCGGCCGACGTCTCTACCTGCCGGAAATCAACGCGCGCCAGGCACAGCGTCGCCAGTACGCGGAACGCAGCGCAATCAACGCCCCGATGCAGGGCACGGCGGCTGACATCATCAAGCGGGCGATGATCACGGTCGACCGCTTTCTCGCCGACTCCGGAATGTCAGCGAGACTGATCATGCAGGTACACGACGAACTCGTACTGGAGGTCCCGGAGCGGGAACTCGACGACGTGCGGACCGAGCTTATCGCCCTGATGAATGCGGCTGCCGACCTGAACGTGCCGCTCAAGGTCGAAACGGGCCACGGAGCCAACTGGGACGAAGCCCATTAGGGCAGGGTGTCATCCGACCGACCCGCAGCGGAACTTTCCGGGCCGGCCGGACTCTATTAAAACACTTCGCCAGATTTCGCTTCACCCCCCTGAGCGGGCGAAGAGTCAATTAGCCGGTGACCCCATATCGGCTTACTTGCTGCCCCGGGCGCGCTCTTTCGATAAGATTCGTGCCCGGGGCTTTTTTTTCACGCGCAGCCGAGCAGCTTATCCAGACGAGCACGCGCCTGCTCCAGGCCCTGACCCTTCGTCGCCGAGAACAGCTGCACCGTGGCAATTGCCGCCAGTTCATTTTGCGTTGCGGCCAACGCCTTGCTTGCGGCCTGCCGCTTCAATTTGTCGGCCTTGGTCAGCAATACGTGGACCGGGCAGTCGATCGACTGACACAAATCCAGCAGCATCCAGTCAAAATCACCGAGCAGCCGCCGACTGTCGACGACCAGTACCGTACCGGTCAACGATGTCCGACTGTGGAAATAGTCTTCCAGCACACCCCGCCAGTGCCGCCGGACGGAATCGGCGACCCGAGCGTAGCCGTAGCCGGGCAAATCGACGAGCCGGTGCGTATCCGCGAGATGGAAAAAATTGACCAACTGTGTCCGCCCGGGGCTCTTACTCGTGCGGGCAAAATTCCGGCGATTGACTATCTTATTGATCGCACTCGATTTTCCGGCATTCGAGCGACCGGCAAACGCGACTTCGGCGCCGGAATCGACGACGAATTGGTTTGGCTGGTGGGCACTCGTCAAGAATCTGGCTTCGGGATAAACGGACATCGCTGGGACTCGGGTCAATCAGCCCATTATCAGGCCTTGTTTTCGGGTGTTTTCCCTGCAACCGGCCAGCCATTGCCCGCCGTCCGGATAAGCGTTTCACGAATGAATTCGTGTAAAATGCGCGGCGATGCCGAGTTTAGCATGGCCGTCGATGCCGGTTCGCCAACCACAACCAGGCGACGGCTGGATACTTTTACTGGCAGGGACAAAAACTTTATGGACAGCTTCAGCAATCGCAAGAACGAGCGAAATTCCCTGCAGCGCACTGTGCGCCGGGGCATATTGCTTGGATTTTTCGCATTGAGCCTGTTCGGCACGAACGCCGCATCGGCAGCCGGCGATATCGAACGCGGCACCGTGAAAAGCCTGACCTGCGCAGCATGTCACGGCCGCGACGGCAACAGCACGAACCCGGAATGGCCGTCACTGGCAGGGCAACACGAGAAGTACCTGGCCCTGACGCTGCACGCGTTCCAGGACGGATCGCGGAGCGATGTGCTCATGACTGGACAAACTGCGGCTTTGAGCGATGAGGACATCGAAGATGTGGCCGCATATTTCTCGGCGCAGTCGCGGGTGCGGCGCACGGCGGACCCATCGCTGGTATCGCTGGGCGAGCGCGTCTATCGGGGCGGTGTCCATGACCGCCAGATCAGTGCCTGCATCGGCTGCCATGGCCCGACGGGCCGGGGTAATCCGGGTGCGGCTTTCCCGTCATTGGCCGGACAGCACGCGACCTATACGGCCAAGCAGCTGATGAAGTACCGGTCCAATGAACGGCAGTCCGACGCCCGGCTCAATCAGGTCATGCGTAACATCGCGGCGCGGATGACTGACGATGAAATCAAGGCCGTGGCCTCATATATCCAGGGTTTGCAATGACAGCTCTTGCGAGCGCCGCCTGATATCTGCAGTGCGATCGAGTTGTCCACCACACCGAGGAACGCTTTCATGACCAGTATGCGTACTTTCCTGACTGCCAGCCTGGTGCTGCTGGTCGTCGCCTGCGGCGGCAATCCCGAACCGACCGGGATGTCGAACCCACCGGCGGCCGACTTGGCTGCCGCGCCGGAACAAGCCGGCACGTCCCGGGCGCCCGCAAAACCGCCGGCGATCGTCGAAGAATCTGCCGCTGACAGCAGCGACAGCCCAATCGTGCTGGTCGCAGCCGATACCGCTGACGCGAACCTACCCCTGGCCCCGCAGAAGTATTCGGCGGGCCAACATTACGCGGTACTGACGGTGGCGCAGGGTACGAGCAGTTCTCCGGATGTCATCGAAGTTGCTGAAGTGTTCTGGTACGGCTGCTCCCACTGCTACAGCTTTGACCCCTTCGTGACCAAGTGGAGTGACGAACTTCCCGCCGGCGTCGAATTCATACGCCTGCCCGTCATATGGAACCCGACCAACCAGATCCATGCGCGCATGTTTTATACGGCCGAGGCGCTCGGTAAGCTCGATGTGATACACGATGCAATCTTCAAAGAACTGCATGTGAACAAGAAAATGTTGACCACCGAAGCCGCGATCGAGGATTTCTTCGTACGCAACGGGATATCGTCCGAAGAATTTCAGAAAACCTTCCGTTCGTTCGCGGTAGAGAGCAAACTGAAGCGCGCGAAAAACCTGACACAACGTTATCGGATTCAGAGCGTGCCACTACTCGTCATCAACGGCAAATACGTGACGACCGGCGAGGAAATCCGTAACTTCGATGATATTCTCGCCATCGCGGATGAACTGATCGTCCGGGAACAGGCTGAACTTTAAGACCAAAAAGATACCGGGCCACTGCTAATGTCCCACTTACGCGCGAACGGGAGAGACCGGTTCGCGGCAGAAGCTTTTGCGGGAACAGCCGGCAGTGGCGGGAGCGGCAGTTGTGGCTGTTGTAGGAGCGGCTTTAGCCGCGATTCTTCGCTGCAGAATCGCGGCTAAAGCCGCTCCCACCACTGCCGGACAGCAATGACCCGGACCCTTTTTCCGCGCAGCGCTCGCAATTCACCCACCCCGAATCGCCATCGACGTAGTGCTCCTTCTTCCAGATCGGCACGCGATGCTTGACCTCATCGATGATGTACCGACATGCCTTGAATGCCTCATCGCGATGGGCGGAACTGACGCCCACCCATACCGCCAGATCGCCGATCTCCAATTCACCGAGCCGGTGCAGGCAACGAGCCCGCGTTACGCCATAGCGCTCCGCTGCTTCTGCGATGATCCGCTCGCCTTCCCTGAGCCCCAACTCTTCATAGGCCTCATACTCCAGCCGCAAAACCTGCTGGCCTTCATTGTGATCGCGCACCCAGCCCTCGAAGGCGACATACGCTCCGGCCGTTCTGTCGGTTACCCGTAAACGCAATGTCTCCAGCGACGGCGCGGTCTGTGAAAATTCAAACCCGCTCATCCTCCGGCCACCGGGGGTATGAACACGACCGAATCACCGTCCGCCAATGCCGCGTCCCAGTCGCTGAACTCAGCGTTAATCGCCACCTTCATACCTGCCATCCTGGGAAAATTATACCGACCGTCAAGCTCATCGAATAACGCACCGGCCGTTGTGGCATCAGTGTTCAGTTCCTCGGCATTCTTGCCGACGTGTTCCCGAAGGATGGCGAAATATTCAATGTGTATCTGCGGCATCACGGGTAACTGAAAAAACCAAAGGGACCCGAGTCTAGCATGGGGTCTGGCAGACCCCTTATGTGTATATTACTTACCGGCCCGCCCGGACGGCGTGTAGCCGAGCCACTGCGCGTCCGCCGGAGTATCGATGTCATGGGCTGCCGCGGGCATATCGACAACCGTGACCTCGTCAGCTTCAGCAATGATGGACCGGGCGCCACAGTCCCCGTTCAGCGCCATCAGCCGACCCCGGTAGCAGGCCGGAAAGATCGCCGGTACGCCGCGCGTGCCGGCATAGCCCGCGGCCGCAATGCGCTCGGGCGCCGCGCGCCATGCGTCTGTCAGACCGGCCAGTTCGGCCGCGCCGACGGCGGGCTGATCGCACACCAGCAGCAACAACCCACCGGCCGCCGCCGGTGCCGCCGCGACGCCACACCGAATCGACGTGCCCATGCCTTGTGCCCAATCCGGGTTTTCGACAATGTCGATCGGCAGCCCCGCCAGTACATCAATAATCTGCTCGCGGCCGGCACCCGTGACAACCACCATGCCGGCATCACAATGCACCATCGCCTGGCGTACTGCGCGCACCACCAACGGGGTTCCATCCACCGTCAGCAGCTGCTTCGGCGCACCGAGCCTGCGCGACCTGCCGGCGGCCAGCAGTATCGCCGCTATCGAGGTATTCACATCGCTGTCCTGAGCATCGCGCATCCGCGCCTCCGTATACTGTGCCGGGCCGTTGCCCGCGTTAATACAACACGCTTGCCAACGCACGGCAAGCTGTGGCTGTCCCACTTACGCATGCAAAGTCGACAACGATCGCGCCCACAAAAGCCCGCCTTGCCGCGCAGCGGCGTTACCCGGCCGACGGTGCCAGAGTACACTGATCAACGGTTTTAGCCTCAGAGGGCTGCGGTTGCAACGCTCCAGTTTGCGGGTGGCACACATGCCGATAGACGCCAATCGATATCGTGAGGTTCTGCTGGATGCCAAAGCAGAATTCGAGAAGCGCGTGAACACGATTCACAACCATGCGCGCGATCCCCTGAACGCCGATTCGGCCGAACAGGCCGCGGAACTCGGTAATGTCGAAGTCGTCTCGGCGCTGGAGAGCGAAGCGGTACTGGAGCTGGCCGAAATTGACAGCGCGCTGCAGCGCCTGCAAGCAGGCAACTTCGGTATCTGCACAACCTGCGGTGAAGACATCAGCAGCAAGCGCCTTACGGCACGGCCAGCTTCCGCCGAGTGTCTCGACTGCGCCGAACTCAACAGCTAAATCTGCCCCGCGTCTGCGCCCCGCCAAATTCGCGTACGTCGGGTCGTGCGCACCATATCAGCGTGCGAATAGCTGGCCCGGACTGCGAAAACCCTTAAACTCCAGCGCATTGCCGGCGGGATCCTGGATGAACAAAGTGCCTTGCTCGCCCGGCTGTCCACGGAAACGAAGGGTCGGTTCGATTACGAAGTTCTGGCCCGCCTCCGTCAGTCGCTGCGCGAGCGCTTCCCAGTCTTCCATCGTCAGGACGATACCGAAGTGTGGAACCGGCACGTCGTGCCCGTCGACGGGGTTCCGAACCACGGCAGCCTCCGGCTGCGCCCCGGGCCTCAGGTGACAGACGAACTGATGACCGTACAGATCGAAGTCCACCCAAGTGTCCGAACTGCGCCCTTCAGGGCAACCGAGTAAACCTGTATAGAATGCGCGCGCCGCCGCGAGGTCATCCACGAGGACCGCGAGATGGAATGGGCGCAGTTTCACCTGTCTAACCACCTTCCCAGTGATATGGGTCCCAGGCGACCGGCGCGGTGGCCAGGTACGAACATACCTCATCGACGAAGCGCCCGAGCTCGATCGACGAAGCCTCCACGCCCTCGAGATACAGACGCGGCACTATTTCGGTGACACTCTCGCATCGCCAGGTGCCGGACGCGCCTTCAATGGCATTCAGGCGCGCAGCCAGTCCATCCAGCGCGACGCGCAACGCCGGTCGATGCGACACGAGTTGTAACCAGCTCTCGTAACGATACTGCAACTCATATCGAGCACCCGTCACGCGCAAGATTCGATTACAGGTTGTCGCGTTATGTATGGCGAACGGATGTACCGCCGCCTGTTCCGGCTCGAAATAGCGGCGCACGGTGCGCAGCGGCTGATCGTCCGGGATTGATACGACCGCGAGATCGACGTCCGCATACTCAGCTATCGTAATGGCGCCGCGGGCGATCAGCTCCGCGCTCTCCTCGACATGTTCAAACTGAGCGCCCCACAGTGCCTCGTAAGCGTTGACGTCGCCTAGCAGCAACGGCAGGCGCTCGAGCATCGTACGATACAAAGACTCGACCCGTTGCTGCTCACAACCTGCGAACGTCTCGGCCGGCAGCGGCGAGACACCCGGATCGCCGAATGCCTCGAGGATAAAACACAGCCGCAGTGCATCCGCATCTTCGTACACGCCGAAATCTCCGGCCATCCCGCAACCGATCAGCAACGCGCGATGATCGAGCGCGACTGACGGCTGGCACAGCGCGAACATGCTGCACAGACCATCCTCATCGAAGTGGTTATTCGACACGATGGGTACATTCTGATGCAGCTCGGCCATATCGAGATATGCGAATACCGTCGCTGTGGACGAATCCCGGCGCACTGCGGCCGGCGTCCGGTTAACCGGCCAGTGCGACAGGTTTAATACCGTGGAAGCCAGAGGCGCGCCATCGACGATGATGTTCGGCTGATCACCGACACATTGATACGGCACATACTGTACGGGTGCAGGAAGCTGCATGGTCATGAGGGCAATGTGGCCGCGCGCGGGAGGGTCGGAATCAGGCCGGGAGAAGATCGATACAGGCCGACTCAACCCGTATGCAGCAGGCTCAGCCCGCCCGGCGCGAGCGCGCGATCCAGCAGGTCACCCAGGATATCGGGCCCATGACGATCGCCAAGCCAAGCAGGTATAGCGGCCCCGCGATGTAGACACGGCCGGGATCCAGCTCGGCAGGCAGAAATGCATCCCACAGGTACCAGACGATGCCGACGACGGCCGGCACCAGCGTCGGCCACAACGCGACTGCCCGGCCGGCACCGCCGGCTTTGTTCGCACGCCGCAGCAACAGCGCGGATATCAGACCACCCACCAGCATCGGAATGATATTCATACCGAATACGGACAACATCGTATCGCCCCGCGGACCGAACATCATGACCACCGCCAGGGTTGCGACCACCGGCATGGCCAGCATGCCAAGAAGGTTTATTTTTCCGTATCCGCTCATGTTTGCTCCCGCGTCTCGCTCGATGCTCTTGAAATTGCTTGCCTGCTCTCCGGCCTATTGTCTGGTGTGGATGGCCAGCGAATCAAGGTCTGACTTCTACCCGGAACGGTACCTCGTCCTGCGGCCACATACCCTCGTAGCAGAATGCCTCAATCGTGCTGATGCGCCCGCCTTTGACCTGCAGCACGAACTCTGCACCAGACGGCAGCTCCGGGTGTGCGCCGATCACCACCGGCAGGCTGTCGTTCGCGGGCCGATCGGCCACGGACAGCGCTTCCGGCACCTGAAGTTTGGTCATGAAGCCGACACCGCTCTGGGTCCGCACGGACACGATCGCCGCCGCGACCTGGGCCCGAAAACTCTCGTTGTCGCCGGTATCCGGCGCCAGGGCCACATCGAGCACCGCCCGCTCGAGCACCGTCAGCTGCACAGAAACCCCGGACTCTTCATTCATTGCGTCGCCTGACGTTCAGAAGGGCCTACAGGATACCGCGATTCAACTTCTCCGGCAGAGCGGTGAAAACCCCTCAAGCCAGCCATGCGCCCAGCCACTCATAGAACGCATCGGGGTGATCATTCATGACGAAATGCCCCGCAGCTTCAACCTCGTGTACCAGCCGCGGGTCCAGGCAGACCAGTTCTTCCAGATGCCGGTTTTCCGCGCCATAGACATACGCCTTCGGACACCCGAAGGCGGTAAAGCGCTGTAACAGTTCGTCGCCGCTCGCCCAGTCAAGCAGCGAGCAACCGCTGCGATAAAACGCCACGCGGTCGGCCCGGTCCAGGTCGAATGCGGCACGCGGCTCGCCGCGCACCCGACGGCAAAACCGGGGAAAATTCACGCGGTCGAATTGTTCGAAACTGACGCCCGATACCTCGGCCGCGAAGCCACAGCTCGACGCGCGCAGGCGTCCCTCGACCAGCACCAGGCGCTCAATCCGTCCGGCGGCGCCCGACGGCAGCAACATCGCGATCGCACCGCCCATACTGTGCGCGACCAGGCAAATGCGCCGCGATGCGTTCGCGTCGATAACCCCGGCCAGCAGTTCTGCCTGAGTCTCCAGAGCGTAGTCGAAATCGACCGGCCGGGGTGAACTGCCGAAGCCGGGCAGATCGAGCGCCAGCAACGACCGCCCGGACAGAGCCGAATGCGACCAGGCCTCGCGCCAGCTGTCCTTGCTACAGCCGAGCCCGTGAACGAACAACAGCAGTTCCTCACCGGTATCCCGAAACCAT
>SMWD01000173.1 GCA_004357495.1 Gammaproteobacteria bacterium | reverse complement strand
TCAGAACGCGCGCGCGGCGATTGTCCCGGTGTGCCAGCACCGCTTCTCGACGCTTCATCAACATGCGCCCCCATCTGTCCGGGCAGGAGTCCAGAAACGCACGGAAGTTTTTTGCATTCTTCGCATGCTGATCTCCGGGATACAGCTGGAGATCGGGGTCCAGCTGTTGCGCAAGCTCCGAGGTGAGCCACGCATCCGCATAAGCGAAACTGAAGTGTTCCTTACTCTTGATGGTTGTCGACCGCAGCGTGCCCACGAATGCGGGCTCATCGAACTGTTCCCAGTCGGCAAAGATAAAGACTTCACCGCTCATCGCGCGTGCCCGCGAGTTTGATGTCTTGCAGTTTGCGGCCCAATTCATCGTCATTGGCCACCTTCGCGATGTCGTCGGCCAATCCCAGAACACTTAACACGGCGACATAGTGGCCGAGGGAAACCCCGGCATCGCCGCGTTCGATGCGCCGAATCGTCAGTCGGCTCAAACCGGTGCGCTGAGAAATGAGCGTCTGTGTGAACCCGCGGCGCTTGATGGCGAGCCGAATGTTCTCGCCCAACTGCGCAAGAATCTTCCGGTTTCTGGGGAAAACCACTGCACTTCGTTTCTGTACGCTCTGCTGATTGCACACTATAATTATCGATTATGACGAAAAGGATAACTATAGTGATCTTATAAGGGTCGCGTCAAGTACCTGATCACTATAGTGCCAATCAGTTCGTAGCTGGGACCGCAGGGCCTGCGGTTGCCTCACCGGCGCGCGGTGCGACCGTCAACCGCGTCCGAGGTGGCGCTTCAGGCTGGCGACGCAGCGCTGCGCCGTGCGGCCGTCCCACAGATCGGGTTTTCGCCCGCTCGGCCACTCGCCCGCCAGCACCTTCTCGACCTCTCGCAGCAGTTCCTCAGGCTCGGCCAGCCGGTTCGACCCTTCGGTGATTGTGATCGGCCGCTCGGTGTTCGGCCGCAGGGTAATGCACGGAATGTCGAGATAAGTGGTCTCTTCCTGCACGCCGCCGGAATCGGTAATCGCCACCACGGCGCCCGTGACCAGGTTCATGAACTCGATATAGCCCATCGGTTCGGTCAGGCGTATGCGCGGTGACGCCGCCAGACGTTCGGTCAGGCCGGCGGCATCGAGGCGCTGGCGCGTGCGTGGGTGCACCGGGAAGACGAGTTCGATCGATTCGGCCACGGCGCACAACTGGTCGACCAGCACGGCCAGGGTCGCCGGATTATCCACATTGGCCGGACGATGCAGCGTCACCATGCCGTAGCGCTTGCCATCCAGTTTGAACCGGCCGCGGGTACCGGCAGCTTCGATCCGGTCGCGCATCATCTCGAACGAATCGATCATGATGTTGCCGACCCGCTCGATGCGCTCGGCAGGCACGCCCTCGGCCAGCAGGTTGGCATCGCCATCGGGCGACGGCGTCCACAGCAGGTCGGCCACCGCATCGGTGACCAGGCGGTTGATCTCCTCGGGCATGCTCCGGTCGCGGCTGCGCAGACCGGCCTCGAGATGAATGACCGGCACGTGCAGCTTCGTGCACACGATGGCGACCGCAGCCGTTGCATTGACATCGCCAACCACCACCACCCGATCAGGCTGCTCGCGCATGCAGACCTGCTCGTACTCGATCATGGTTCGACCGGTCTGTTCCGCGTGCGTGCCGCTGCCCACTTCGAGATGGAAATCGGGCTGGCCCATGCCGAGATCCGCAAAGAAACTGTCGGACATGTTCGCATCGTAGTGCTGGCCCGTATGCACCAGGAAAACCTCAAACACATCGCTGTCGGCCTTGAGCGCGTGATACAGCGGTGCAACCTTCATGAAATTCGGGCGCGCGGCGGCGATCAGGTGTATGCGTGCCTTGTCCATCCGTGTTGTACCCGTGTGTCGGGCGGCTCAGCCCTTGAGAAAATCGGCGACCGCACTCGCCCAGGCGTCCGGCTGCTCGTCGATGATGTCGATCGTACCGCCTTGCAGCTCCGCGTAGGTGAAATCCGGACGCAGCTCCATCGTGCGTTGCGACTGTGCGTAGATCGCATCGCCCGTGTTGGCGAGCACCAGGCAGGGGTGTTTGATCAGCGGGATGGCATCTTCATGCTTGTAGTCCATCACCGCCTCGTGCGCATACCACACGGTCTCACCGGCCAGCTGGCCATGGATGAAATGCGTGTGAAAGGCTTTGAGATCAATCCATTCCGCCTGGGCCTGGCGGCGAAACTCCCACTGCTCAAGCAGGTGACTGCCGTCCCAGCGCGGCGCCCACTCTTTTTCAGCAGACATCTTGCCCTTGAACCAGGCGCGCTCTTCGTCGGTCAGCGGCAACGGGCCGTTCAGAATGACCTTGTCGACCCGGTCGGCATAACGCAGCGTCGCCTCGGTAATAATAATCGCCCCGGTGTGATGACCGAGCACATTCGCTTTGTCGAGACCGAAGTGGTCCATGATCGCCGGCACCATTTCGGCATACTCGGCAATCGAGGGCGGATGATCGGGCACGGCCGACATGCCGCAGCCGGGAATGTCGACGGCAATCGCGCGAATACCCGCGGCGGCGAGCGGCTGCATGACCGGATTGAACTGAACCATCGAATCCGGCGCCTGGTGCACCATGATGACGGGTATGCCGTCGCCGCAGGTCTGATAGTGGAGCTGGCCGAACGGGCCGTCGGCATAGCCTTTGGTAATTATCATGGCGCTACGGTAACACCGCACAACGATCAGAGGCTACTGCACAGGTGGCCGCCGTCCACGGCGATGACCGCACCGGTCATATACGCCGACGCCTCCGAAGCCAATAACAACAGGACGCCGGTCAGGTCGGCCGGGTCGCCGACGCGGCGCATTGGAATACGCGCAATCATCTCCCGGCCGGCCGACGTCTCGAAAAACCCCGTGTTCATCTCGGTCGGAAAATAGCCCGGCGCAATCGCATTGGCACGGATACCAAAGCGTGCCCACTCGAGTGCCTGCGCCTTGGTCAGCTCGATCACGCCGGCCTTGGCGGCGATATAGGGGCCCAGGCCTGCGCTGACGCGGCTGCCGAGAATCGAGGCAATATTAATAATGGAACCGGGCCGCTTGCCGGCGCGCAAGCGCCGGACGACCTCGCTGGCAACCCGGTGTACGCCCGTCAGGTTGGTCGCGATCACCGCGTCCCAATCCGCTGTCGATGTATCGATCAGCATGCCAGGCCGGGAAATACCGGCATTGTTGACGAGCACGTCGACAACCCCGAGTGTCGATTCCACTTGTGCGACTGCCGCGGCAACCTGGGTGGCGTCGGTGACATCCAGCACGACCGGCTCCACCGTGCCGCCACGCGCGCGAATCAGCTCGGCCGTCTCATCGAGTCGCGCAGCCCTGCGGCCCGCGATCGCCACGCGCGCGCCCGCCGCCGCCAACGCCATTGCGAATGAGCGACCGAGCCCGCTGCCCGCACCCGTCACGAGTGCCACGCGCTGGCCGATATCAAAAAACTTGTCCGCACTGAATGCCATACCGAACCTCCTGCCGACGCCGAACCCAGCCGGTTGGGCCGCCGCCACACAATTAAAACCAGCCTCTGCCGCATGCTAGAATCCGCAATCTTCCGGACCCCCAGCAAGGACAAACCATGGACCTGAATAATAAGACAATCGTCATCACCGGTGCGGCCCGTGGCCTTGGTGCAGCGATCGCGAAACGGCTCGCAACCCACCAGGCCAGTCTCGCCCTGATCGATCTTAATGCCGACAGCATCGCCGCCACGGCCGACGCATGCGAGCAGGCCGGCGCGAAGGTCAAGGCCTACGCGGCGAACGTCAGCAACGAAGCCGATGTCATCGGTGCCTTCGACCAGGTGGTTGCCGACTTCGGCGGCGTGGACGGGCTGATCAACAACGCCGGTATCCTGCGCGATGGTCTGTTGCTCAAATTCAAGGACGGCGAACTGGTGTCGAAGCTGTCGCTGGAGAACTGGCAGCAGGTTATCGACGTCAACCTGACCGGGGTGTTCCTGTGCGGACGCGAGGCTGCCGAACGCATGATCAAGGGCGGAAAGCCGGGCGTCATCGTCAACATTTCCAGCATTTCCCGGGCCGGCAATATGGGTCAGACGAACTACTCCGCCACCAAGGCCGGCGTGCACGCCATGACAGTCACGTGGGCGAAAGAGCTGGCTCGCTATGGCATTCGCTGCGCATCGATCGCACCGGGCTTCATCAATACGGAGATGGTCGCGAGCATGAAGGAGACGGCGCGCGAGAAACTGACCTCGGGCATTCCGCTGCGGCGCATGGGAGAACCGGACGAGATCGCGCATACGGTCGAGTTCATTTTCCAGAACGACTACGTGTCCGGCAGATGTTTCGACATCGACGGTGCACTCAGGCTCTAGCCGCTCCCACAGACGTTACCAGCCTTTGCGTTTGACCTTTGTGTCGTACGGATTTTCTTTGGAGCCGGATTTGCGTTTCTTGTTGACGGCGCTGAGGTCGTCGACCCGATGCAATAAGCCGCCGGGGGTCGTCGCCCAGGTCTGGGTATCATAGGGGTTATCCCCATCGGTGGATTCGCGCGCTATTTCGAGCGAACCGGTATCGAGGAAATCCTGGCTCGGGTCAACGCGCGAGGTGGCCGCGGCTTCTGCATCCGCCAGCTCTTCACGTTCGCGGCGGGCGGTGCCGGGCTGCCGAACCGTCCGGATAGGCGGCAGCGGCGACTGCCCCCACCTCTTCCCAAGCTTGAGAAAATCAAACCAACTCATTGCGGCTATACCAAAGATCCCTTGGCAAGAAAATAAACCCGCGAGCCCGCAGAAAATATGGACTGCGTCACAATACCGAACAGAGCCGGAAATGGTGGAGCCGAGGAGGATCGAACTCCCGACCTTCGCATTGCGAACGCGACGCTCTCCCAGCTGAGCTACGGCCCCACCGTAGCGCAAGTTTAACGCCGGGGCCGATAGACGCAAAGCCTAGAACATCATTGATACAAATGCCTTTGGCCCCTTGAACTGGTATTTCAGCAAACCCGAGAAACCCCGGCTGCGGGACTCGACATTCAGGTCGAACACGTCGTAGCCGATGCCAATGCCGAGATAACGCAGGACACGGTATTGCAGGCCCGCCCGGTAGTTGCCGATCGAACCCTCGAACTCGTTGATGCCCAGCGACAGATAGTCGCCCGCGAGCGTCAGCCGCAGATTCCGGGTCAGGTTCCAGCCGAACGCCAGGCCAACCGTCGGCACCGGGGAATCGACCTCGGCCGATTCAACCAGCATGCCGTCGTTGGCGTTGATGCCCGCCCGCAGGGACAGCAGCGAGGCCCCCAGCGAGGCCGCAAGCTCCACCCGATCGTTCTGGAAGAACGCATAGCGCAGGCTCAGGGCCGCAACACTCACATCGAACCGGCTGTCGACCTCCAGCGCCAGCGGAAACACGATCGAGCCGAACTGCACGTCGACATCGAGCGTCGTCGTGCCGTTGCGTGCCAGCTCGTAATAGCTCGCTTCGACCGCGAAACGACGCGTCAGGCGTAGCTGCGCAAGGTACTGGATCAGCGCGCCGTCATCCTGCATCGCAAGATCAGTCTCGAGATCAAGCTCCGTGCCCAGGCTGACATCCGACGCGTCCAGGCGCACACGGGTATCGATGTCGGGTCGGAAGCCGGCAACCGTCATCGTGAAGCGGCTCCAGGCGGCAGGCTCGCGGGCTGAAGCCTGCGGGGCACACAGAAGAATCACGGCGGCAAGCAGCCCCGTTGCCACGCTACCGGGGCAACGCACAATCAGCGGTCTCATCTCTTGAGTCCTTCATCCGTAACAACACGCTTGCGAGCAGAACACGTTGCGCAGAAGAAGAGCGTGACGAAGGCGGCGTTTAGTTGAATAATTTCACACTTATGTCAAACACGCGCGCAATTTGCGGCCGGGCCGCCAGCCGATGTTTATTCTTCCGGTGCGACCGTCAGCCGCATGCCGTCCAGCTCATCGGTCATCTTGATCTGACAGGCCAGCCGGGACCTGCCGCCGGCGAAACACTCGGTATCTTCGAGCAATTCCAGCTCGTCGTCGCGAGCCTCGCCGAGCTTGGCGGACCATTCCGCCTCGATGAAGACATGACAGGTCGCGCACGAGCACATGCCGCCACACAGCGCCTCGACGCCCCCATCGATCTCCCGCAGCTGCTCCATGAGATTCGCCCCGTTCTCCATCTGAAGAACGTGCTCATTGCCTTCCCGATCGGTTACATAAATTGTCGCCATTAACTTGCCTGCATGCTTATCCGGTCCAAAAACGGCGCGGACTATACCACAGCACCGCGAATTGGGTAGTCGTAAACACCGCAAGCGACGCCAGCCGGCCGTGGACAAGGCCTGGCGGGGCTTCCGGTGCGATGAACTGTGAACTCGAGCCGCTCGCCGCCGGCATGTACCCGGTAAAATTCGCCCTGCACTCGGGGGATATTGGTCGCATGTCAGCACACCCGTCTCGATTCAGTCAGTTCCGCTCCGACATTCGCAAACTCGTGGCCGAGATTGAGAAACATGTGTGGCCGCGCAGCAACGAACGCGAGTACCGGTTCCAGTATGAGGCTTTCACCGAGCGCTGTGACCAGGCACAGCAGTTACAGATCGAGATTGCCGACGACGAGCAAACTCACTGGCAGCTGCGCACCGGCGACGCCCGGCGCATCAAAGACTCGCTCCGCCTGTCGCTCGATTACTTCCGCGGTAATGCGCCACGCTGAACTGTGGGTTCTGCCGCAAGCCGGCCAGGCGTCGCACTCAGGGCCCGCATCATTGCCGGGCCGCAAAAACCGCTCTGAAATCATCCGCCATGCTGATGTGCTGCCAGCCTCTCTGCGCGGCAAGCTCGCGCGCCGCTGCGGTCTCGTCGGCATACGCGTATTCGCGCTCGGCGTCGTCATGGTGCACAAGCAAAATCAGTGACGGCCGCTTGCCGTCTGCCACAAACCGCAACATGTCGAGGTCACCGTCTGAATTGCCCACGGCCAAAATCGGTCGCCGGCCGATGTGCAGTTGAATGTTAATCGGTTTAAAGCGCCCGGCGTTCAGCGACTGCCAGCCCGGCTGGCGATAAATCGACAGCCGGCCATCGATCTCGCGCAGGCCGTACTTCATGCTGGAACCGATGACGTTCTCGCGGTTGATGCCGTAGATGTGTTCCGAAAAACTCCGAATAAACTCGATACCCCCGCCGGAGACGATGAACACGCGAAAATCGCTGGCCTGCAAGAACCGAATCAACTCGAGCATCGGCTGGTAAACAAGTTCGGTGTAGGGCCGATCGAAGCGCACATGCCGGCCCGTAGCCAGAAACGCCTCGGCCGCTGCATAGAACGTCTCCTGGGTGATGTTCGCCTGCCCGTAGGTCACCAGGTCGCCGCGTTTCCGGAAGCCCATCGCAGCCAGACCCTCACGGTCGTCTTCGAGTACCGCCTTGAACGGCTGAGTCGTCGCCCACTCCGGATGCTCGGGCGCCAGCGCCTTGATCCGCTGATACACAAACTCGAACTGCACGATTGTCGGCCGCTCGACGATCAGCGTGCCGTCATTATCGAAGACGGCTATGCGCTCCGGCGCCGGCACGAAATCCGCATGCGCCGGGTCGCTCACGCGGGCGACGAAATCCAGAATCGCAGACCGGGGCGCGCCGGCAATCCACGACGGCAGCGGATCGGCGCGTGCATCGACCGGGTCGTCACTCCCGGCGCAGGCTGACAGAACCCAGACACAGGCGACGGCAATGTATGGCAATGGTCGGCAGCGCATGATCCGAACCCCGCTCAGGCGGCGGCGTGCCTGGGCAGGTGCACGCTGACGCGAGTGCCTTGCCCCAGCACGCTGTCGATCTCGAGTACCCCGCCATGCGCCTCGGCAATCCGTCGGCACAGGTACAGGCCCAGCCCGATGCCGCCGGTATCCCGACAGCGGGCCGGATCAGCCCGGTAAAAGGGTTCGGTCGCGCGTGCGGCGTCCTCGGGCGACATGCCCGGACCGTGATCCGTGACCCGAACGACCACTTCGTCCCCGCGATCCGCGACTTCGATTTCCACGCCATCGGTGTCACCGTCATCGCGCCGGTAGCACAGCGCATTATCGATAAGGTTCTTGACGAGCAGACGGATGCGCGTCTCATCGACCTCGTGTGGTACCGGCGCATCGGGTGCCTTGATCGTCAATTGGGCCTGCTCCGCGAGGAACTCCTGCCCGACCAGTTCGCGAACCAGCGTCGTCAGGTCAACCGGACCAAGCTGTAATTTCGAATGCCGCGTATTGAGGCGCTCGCTCTCGAGCAGGTCATTGATCAACCGCTCCATCTCCTCGACGTCTTCCTGGATACTCTTGCGCGGCACTTCATCATCGATGAACTCGAGCGCGACCTTGGTGCGGGTCAACGGCGAACGAAGCTCATGACTGATGGCGAGCAGCATTTGCTGCTTGGCTTCGAGCATGCCCTGCACGTCATCCGCCATGCGATTGATATCGACGGTGAGTTCACCGAGATCGTCCGACCGGGTCGCCGGTATGCGGTAATCCAGATCGCCCTGGCCGATGCGCCGGGCGCCCTCCTTGATCCACTCGATGGGCCGAATCAGCCAGGTGACCGAGAAAAAGCAACCCGCCAGCACGAGGATCGAAATCAGGCCGATGAGCGGCGTCGTCCAGTTCGGGGCCGGCGTGACGACGATTTTGGGTGACACAACCATGATCTCGTAACCATGCAACTCGATATGGACGTAGGAATGATCCTGATACCTGGCGAAACTCATTCGTTTCAGCACCCCCTGCTGGGGCGAATTGTCGCTGAAGCTCGTATCGACATCGGCGAAGAAACGACTGGGCTGAAAATCCAGCAACTCCTGGCGCGGAAAATCCGGGCTCGATGCCCAGTCGAGATCCGGACCCCGCAACCGGATATCCAGCGGATTGGCCGCGGTGATCGCACGCGCGCGCTCGATGCTCGGCGGGATGCCGAGGTCTCTCAGGAAATAGGTTGTGTGCAGCGACACATGCGAACCGACCATCTCACGCAGATAATCGGTATCCAGAACCAGCTCGACCGCGTAGCGCGAGGCGAAGCCGTACACCAAGGAGGTCAGCAAGAAGATGCCAAGCAGCCGCGCCGACAACGAGTGAGCAACGCGCCGCAAAAACCTTCGTATCATGCTTCGCGCACCTCCTGACCCACGAACGTATAGCCCGTGCCCCAGACCGTCTTGATGTAACGAGGCTGCTTCGCCGTGTCTTTCAGCTTCTGGCGCAAGCGGCTGACGAGAATATCCACCGAACGGGAGAATATCTGCGCATCGATACCCCGCAGCTCGTTCAGAATCTCGTCCCGCGAGTACGTCTGGCCGGGGTGAGCCGCAAACAGCGCCAGCAGCTGGAATTCCATGGTCGTCAGCTCCAGCGGCTCGCCTTCGAGTTCGACCGTGCGGCGCTCCGTGTTGACGATCAGATCCTGATAGCGCAACTCGGTGGCCGCCGTCTCCTGCCGAGCGCTGCGGCGGAGCACATTTTGAATCCGCGCCACGAGTTCACGTGGCTCGAACGGTTTGGGCAGATAATCATCGGCGCCGATCTCGAGCCCGACGATGCGGTCTGTCACCTCGCCACGGGCCGTGAGCATGATGATCGGCACGCGGCTCGTCCTGCGAATCGTCCGACAGACCTCGAAGCCGTCTTGCTCGGGCAACATGACATCGAGAATCACCAGGTCCGGATTTTCACTGTCGAGTTTGGCCAGGCCAACCGAGGGCAGGGTCACCGCGATCAGCTCGAGGTCGAAACGTTCGAAGAAGCTGCCGAGCAATCCGCCGAGCTTTTCATCGTCATCGATTAACAGAATTTTTGGCATGGGTCACAGTTTTCACCGGCGCATTAACGTCCAATACCGACCGCTGCGGCGCACTCCGATTCTCTTTGTCAGAAGCAATTGTAACTCTTTGAATTAACGGGGCATTGCCTCGTTACAAAATGTTACAGCCTGTTACTGCTGTGAAAGGATATGCGCGCGCCCAGTGCTTATTATTTCGACCATCAAGTGCCTTTGCACCTGCGGAGACGAGTACATGCTGAACCCTTCGACCCAACCGAGTATAGATCGCCGAGACGAGATCGTGCTTGCCATCATAGCGTTGTTGATCCCCTTGGCCACGCTGCCGGCAATGCTCGGACTCTGAGCGACGCCTTGGCGGGTCGGCCGGCCTGGCTGGCCCGACCCGCCAACGGCGCCTTTCTACCGGGGCCGGCCACGCAACCCGCGTAGCTGGCCCGCTGCTGCAGCCGCCGACCGCGCGGCACAGCATCCATAACCACCTGAGAGCGACGGCGCGAGCGCGAACGTCAATATGGCGCCCGACGCCCTGAACGTTGCCAACCGTTGGTTGAACCCCGACACGGGAAAACCACGGGACTGCACTCCAGGGCGCCGGACAGTGACTGTGTGTTCTGCCAATGACCTGCACCGGATGTCCCGGCGGGCCGCTGCCGACGCTCGAATGGCGGTGTTCTTGTGAAGATTCTTGCCATCCGACTACAGAACCCTGCCGGCGAAGCGAAGTATATACGAGTCGATTCGTCGCGCCGTACTAAATGAGCCGTAACGGCGAGATGCCGGTGCACGTCAAATAGCGAACGCGCATCTCATTGATTGTTATGCTATTAGTGTTTTATTGGCAGATGTTGCGATGCATCATAGGCAAACCGCCGCACGGCCGCGCGCGCGATTCGCGCTGCCGACTGACGCTAATCGCGCGTATCCGGCTCCATGAAACACCAGCCGAGCTCGGGCACGGCGCGCTTCAGCGCGACCTCGAGCGCATTGATCCGCTCGACGGCCTCGTTGATCGTCAGCGTCGGGCGCATGCGGATCTTGGCCGCGAGCATGATTTTCGGGCCCATTTGCAGAGTAATCGTGTTGAGCAGTTGTTCGATGTCCGGGTCCGCCGCGATGATGGACTCGATCCGGGCGCACAGTTCCGGCTCCGCGGAACGCCCGATGAGCAGGCCCTTGATGCGAATCCCGATGCAAATCGAGACCACGATCAGCACGCCGCCGATACAGATTGACCCGAACGCATCATAACGCGTGTCGCCGGTCCAGCCCGCCAGCCCCAGAAAACACAACGCCAGAAAGAGCCCGATGAGCGCGGCGACGTCCTCGCCGAGTACCACCACGAGCTCGGCATTGCGGGTCGTGCGCAGCCACTGCCAGAAGGGTTTCCGGCCGCGCAGCGTCGCAATCTCGCGCAGACAACCGAACAGGCTTGCCCCTTCGAGCACGACGGCCAGCCCGAGAATCAGCATGCCGACCCAGACCTGGTTCAGCGGCTCGGGCGATTGCAGCTTGTGAATGCCCTCGTAGATCGAGAACAGGCCGCCGAGACTGAACAGAATAATGGCCACGATGAACGCCCAGAAGAAAACCAGCTTGCCGTAACCGAGCGGGTGCTCCTCATCCGGCAAACGCCGCGACTGCACCAGCCCGAGGAACAACAAACCCTGGTTGCCGGCATCGGCATACGAGTGAATGGCCTCGGCCAGCATGCTGCCGGACCCCGTGAACCACGCACCCCAGCTCTTGGCGATCGCGATGCCGAGGTTCGCCACGAACGCGTACAGAATGGCTTTTTGGGAGGCTTCTTGCATATGATCACGCTGGATAATACTGGAAGCCCCCGCACGGATCATGCGCGACCGCACTCGGTCGGCATCGAGCCCCCGGACTCAACCGACGATACCCATGAACGCAGCCACAACCGACCCCGACAATCTCACGGAAGTGCTGGAAAAGCTCGGCGTGCCGTCGATTCGCCGCCACATCCTGCTGTGCTGTGACCAGACCAAACCCAAATGCTCCGGCAAACAAGCAAGCCTCGAAGCGTGGGACTTTTTGAAAAAGCGGCTCACCGAATTGCGCCTGACCGGTGCCGGCGGCATTTATCGAACCAAGGCCAACTGCCTGCAGGTTTGCACCCAGGGGCCGGTCGCTGTCGTCTACCCGGAAGGCACCTGGTATCGCTCGTGCACCCCGGCCGTGCTCGAGCGCATCATCCAGGAGCACCTGATCGGCGGCACACCCGTCACCGAGTACGTCATTGCCACTCGCCCGTTGCCGACCGGCGACGAAGCCTGACGCGACCCCGGCCGCGGCCGACGCGGCTGGCTGATGCAGCTACCAAATAGGGCGGAACAGGCCGGATTCGTGCGTGGTCACGGCAGCCAGGATACCCGAGCATGGCCGCTTCGATGCAACCCGGGCGCGCTGACATGCACCGCAGATGCTTTCTTCTGGCGACGGCCTCGCTCACGGTCTTCGGTAGCGCCACTACCGCACGCGCGCATCACAAACTTGGCCGCAAGGAATGCCATGCGATCAAACAGAAAATGCAAAAACTGCAGTCACGCCTGCGCCGGGGCACCTCCGCCCGGCAGGGGCGGAAAATTCACGCGCAGATGCGTGAGTTGCAACTGCGCCGGTTTCGGGGGTGCTAAGAGCCCCGACCGGGCCAGGTATTTTGTGGGAGCGGCTGTTG
>SMWD01000172.1 GCA_004357495.1 Gammaproteobacteria bacterium | reverse complement strand
TCGATAACGAGCTTGCCGTAATGCGCACCTGCGACGATGTCCTGTAGCGCAGTCCCGGCGGCGTCAAACGCGTAGCGCGCACCGATAACGGGATGGATGTCGTGCTCGGCAACGAATGCCATCATGGCCTCGAACCCGTCGCGATTGCCGACGCTGATACCGTGCAGATTCGCGTTGCGCTCGATCAGGTGAAATACCGTCAGGCCGACCTCGATACCGGCGAGGTAACCGACCACATTGATATGTCCGCCGCGGGCCAGAGCCGCGATCGACTGCGGCAAGGTTCCCGTGCCGCCGATTTCGATGATGGCATCGACGCCGCGCCCGTCGGTCAGATCGCGCGCGGCCACCCCCCATGCCGGTGTGGTTCGGTAATTTATGCAGTGATCGGCGCCGAGTTCGCGGGCGCGTTCGAGCTTGTCGTCACTACCCGACGTGACGATGACCGTCGCCCCCATTGCCTTGGCGAATTGCAGGCCGAACAGGCACACGCCGCCGGTGCCCTGCACGAGCACGGTGTCACCGGCTGTGATGCCCGATGCGTCACGCAGGCAACTCCATGCCGTCAGCCCGGCACACGGAAAACACGCGGCCTCGGCCGCGCTCAGGTGATCGGCCACGCGCGCAATCTGACCCTCGTCATAGACGCCGAACTCACGCAGCACACCCGGCGCCTCCAGGCCCGATGAGATGGAACGCACCGCACCGAGTGCGGCGCCGCTGTGCCAGTTCGGGAAAAACAGCGGCGCGACCGAATCGCCGACCGCGCAGCGTGTCACGCCCTCGCCGACCGCAACAACTGCGCCGCCGCCGTCCGACAGCGGCACGATCGGCAAGGGCTGAGTCGGTGCGAACTCGCCCGCGACAATCTGGTAATCACGGTAATTGATCGCGGCACCACCAAAGCGGATGAGGACCTGTCCCGGGCCCGGTTCCGGACGATCGACTTCGACAACACGTAAATGATCGACGCCAAACTCGGCAAGCTCGACTTGTTTCATGAACTGTATCCTCGCCAACGCCCACCGAATGGTGCCGGCACCCTTTGCAGATTACTACTTGAACCCTTCCTCGATGGCCTTTTTTAAATTCACCGCGCGGGCCTGTACCCGGTATGCCATCTTTCGGATGGCGCTCTGATTGGCGAGATGATGCTCGAATCCGCGTTTTGCCACGCTGCGCGCCAGTTCCTTCAACCCGGTCAGAGGACGAATCCAGACTTTCATCTGCACGACCTTACCGGCGTCATTGAGCCGAAAACGGTCGATGCCCTGCAAGGTGTATTTCCCTACCCGCACCTCGAACTCGAACATGACTTCGTTGCCCTTCGTCCAGGTGTCGGTAACGCGGTAGCCCTCAAAAATATCGAATACGACACTGAGCAGTTCCAACACCTCCTGCTTGCCGTGTTTCGGTGAAAAAATAGCGGGCGAATAGAACTCGATATCATCATCAATCAACGGCGCGACCAGGCCGGGGTCGTTGTGCTCGAACACCCGATGCCACTGCTCGATAAATGACTGTGATCGAGTAGAATTCATAGTCGGTTAATAACACGAAACCGGCCTCGGGAAAAGCCGCCGGAACCGGCGTGGGATCTAATGGCTACGCTGCTCATCGAAGACGAACAATAACCCGGATATTATCCCGGTGGTTTGTCAGGCTGTGCAAGCGGAAGTCCGGCATCCGTGCGGCGGCCTGCAAGGCGAAACCGGATATCGAGCCGGTCGCGCACAGACAGCGCGCCACCTAATATCGAATACGGCGTAATGCCAAAGTCCGATTGCAGTACAGAGAATGAGCCATTAACCCGCAACCAATCCTCGCCGCGTTCGAGGTCGACCGTTACCGGGAAACTGCGGGTCACGCCATGCAGTGTGATCTCGACCTGTAACGAGACATCAGCCTGGTCGCCCTGGCGTGTCACGGAGATACGCATCACCGGGAAGGCGGTCGCATCGAGGCTCGCAAGCATGTTGTCACGGGTGCCCGCGATATCGTCGTCGGAGGGCGTCGTATCGAATCCCGCGGCCGCCCGGAGTCCGGTCTCATCCACCGTCAGAGTGGCAAGTGGCACGCGCAGGTCGGCGCGTGCGACGCCCGGCGCATCGGACCACAATATATAGCCTGTGACATCGTGACTCGCGACGATGTGATCATGACCGAACCGGGCGAGCGGCCCGTCTCGATACACGAAGATCAATACCTCCGATGCAGAAGAATCGATTCGGTAGACGGGCGCACCGCGCGCCGCCGCCTCGTACTGCGCGTGCGGCAGATCATCGGCCCGGGTATCACTCGTGACCGGCGCCCGCGGCGACACGGAGCCAGCCAGTGCTGCCACCGCCGGGACGACGATCGCGGCCCAAGCCGGCACGCCTACCCGGCCCACCGCCACGTCACCTCGAAGCGTTCCCGGACATCGGCGCCGATGACATCCGCGGCGGCCCACTCACCGGTGCCAATGCCGCAATCTCCGCCTTGTGCCAGACGAACAGGTTTATTTTCGTCGGCGACAAGGCCCAGTTGACGGCCGACCAGCCCAGCGCAACTTGCACCAGGATCAACAGCAGCATCGACCAATGCAGCAGTTTCGCGACAGTACCCCAGGCTTGCTCGGTATTGCGTAACATCAGCCGAATTGTCGCCCACGCCGGATGTGTGAATTGCGCCGACGCACACCGGCTCAGCGGAACCCGGGCTCAAAACCGGCCGCCCGCAGGGCGAATTGCCATGCCGTAGCCAACACCAGCAATGCCGCGACGGCGGACAGCCATTGACGAGTCGAATTCGTCCCCGGCCGATAGGGCGAGCGGCCAACCAGCGCGCCGATCGCGAAACCCGCGACAAAGCCGGTCAGGTGCGCGACGATATCGGTGCGCTCGGTACCCGTACCGAGCCAGGCGAGCAGGATAATCGCACCGACGACCGGTGAGGCGCGAGTTGCCCAGCTGTGGAGCAACATGCGCCGGGCCGTCCACAGATACGCGGCCAGCAGGCCCAATGCCGCGAATACCGCTGTCGACGCACCGAGCGACTGGTGCGTCTGACGCTGCACGAAAACATTCATCAGATTGCCCGCCGCGCCGCCGACCAGGATCAGAAACCACGCGTAGCCGGCACCGATTTCGCGAGCCAGCAACGTACCGAAGACCGCGCCGACGCCGATGTTGACAAACAGATGTGCCATGTCGCCATGCAAGGTCAGCGCCGTAATGGTTCGCCACCATTCGCCGTCGCGCACCGCGGCGACGCCGACACGCCCGGCAGCCGACCAGTCGACACCGAGCCCGTGATTGCTCTGGAACGAGAAAAACATCATCAGGACGAACGCCCAGGCAAGCGCCCCGGCCAGTGCGCCCGGGCGCGGTTCAGCCCCTTTGCGACGCAGTGGCCGGGCGCGGTTCTCGAGTTTGTACAAGCGCCATTGTTCGCGCGCACGCACTTCTTCATGCGCCGGCACGATGACCCGCCAGCCGACGATGCCGCGCTCGATCTCGTGCTCGATGCCCATGGCTTGCAGCACCAATGCGCATTCACGACTTTCCGGCTGTCCGAAGGACCGTTGCATGACAACCATCATCTCAATTTGTGCTCGTAATCGGCCCGACAAGCTGTTGAAGTTGTGCCAACTGAAGTTTGTCTCAACCGCTGGCTAGCGAAACAGGTCATCGGCCGCGCTGCCCGAATCATCCGTATCGCTGCCGTCGTCATCCGGGCCCTCGCCAAACAGCGTATCGAACCCGGCGCGCGCATCGCGGTCCTGACGGGCGAACACGGGATCGTGCATCCCGGCGGCCGGCCGAAAGTAGTCACAGAAGTTCGCGTTCTCCTTGTTCTTGACCTCCTCCGCATCATCTTCGCGGCACTGCTCCGCGATGGCTGGCTCGTAGAACGCGCACATGCGACAGCAATGCACGTAGACCGTGCAAGAGGGACACTGATCCTCGCGGGAAATCGGCAGGGTCAACGCATCGAGTGAATTGCCGCAGCGGTAGCATTGCAGTGAATCTGGCATGCGCCATTTATAACCCGATTCGGGGCTGAACTACAGGCATGGGTGCCTGACACCCGCTCCGCAGACCGCGGATAAGAAGAAGCGGTCGATGCCAAAACGCCGACCCCCGCGGATGTACGCAGGCAGATTCTACCTGTGCCGGGTCTGATGGCCCCGGGTCTGTTGACGATGCCCAGAGGCACGCCGGGCTTCCCTGCGATTCAGATAGCCATCACGATTCGAATCGGCATGTCGCATCCGGCGCTCGCGCTTGCCAACGCGACCATCATCGTTACGGTCGAGCAGATCGCGGCGTTCCTGCACGACCTGTCGCTCGGTGTCGCTGAACACACCATCGTTGTCGGTATCCGCACGGGCATAACGTATCTCACGATGACTGACGTAGCCGTTGTCATTCCGGTCCAGACGGTCAAAATATTCCCGGTGCCGCTCGTGATCCGTGGACTCATCGGCCGCAGCGACCGTCCCGGCCCAGAGGGGGCTTGCCAGGAGCATACCCAGCGTGAGTGCAATATATCGGTCAGTAGTTTTCATATTCGACTCCATTCGTTGAGGTTCTGATCTGTCAACGAGCCCGGCCCCAATCGGTTGACCCGGGGCAGGGACGGACCTCTGTAACAAATTGATTGATAAAAGTATATAGACTCAAAATACCCTGTTCTTGGCCTTGTAAATACAGGCCTTATTCAGCCAATATTCATAAACGATCAAGCAGTTACCTTGGTCCGACCCCGAGTTCCCGAGCCCCTGCGCCAATGCTCATACTCAGAAGAATCGGTTACGGAATCCTCGGCTTGCTGCTGTTCGCGGCACTCGTGCTGGCCGGTTGGTACCAGATCGATGGCCAGCCATTGCCCGAGACCGAAGCATTCCTGGCAGAGCCCGGCTTCGACTTCCTGGCAGAGCCGGACGGCGGCCTGCTGTTCACGCCGCACGAACCTAACGGCCACGGCCTGATGATCATGCACGGTGCGCTGATCAAGCCGCAAAGCTATGCGAAGACCGCCGCGTACTTCGCCGCGCGCGGTTACCTCGTCTACCTGCCAAGCGGCCCGGCACGCCTGTCGATTGCCGCCGTCGATTCGGCCGCAGCACGACTCGCTGAATTGGGCATGGACGACTGGTTTTTCATCGGCCACTCGATGGGCGGGCTGGCCAGCATGACGCTGCTGGACAATTACCCGATCAATGTCAAAGCCGTCGCGCTATGGGCCGCCGCGATGCCGGTCGACCTGTCGCACATCGAGGTGCCGACCTTGTTCCTGTGGGGCGACAAGGATGGCCTCCTGACCATGGGACGCTTCACGGCGGGTCGGCTGCACCTGCCCGCACAGACTACCTCGATTAAAATGCTCGCCGGCGCCAATCACCGCGATTTTGCGATGTACTCACACCAGTTTTTTGACAACGAGGGCTTGCTGGGGTGGGAGCAGCAAATCGATCTTGCCAACGAGATGACGGCCGAGTTCTTCACGAAGCATTTCTGACCTTCCAGTCCAAAGCAGAAGTCAAACCAGTGACGGATAAATAGGGTCAGAGTAAAATTACCCTCTACACTCTGTTTTCCGGTTTTTACTACGACCCCAATAATTCTTTCTCCGACCCCAATAATTCCCGGTTTTTACTCCGACCCCAATAATTCAGACG
>SMWD01000171.1 GCA_004357495.1 Gammaproteobacteria bacterium | reverse complement strand
TGTAGTAACTGACGATTGCATTCGGCGCGTTCTCATCCTGCTTGTAGAACTTGATCCACGCGTCGAAGCTTGCCTCCTCCAGCGTTTGCCGGCGACGGCCGCCGGCCCGGTACACGGCAGTCAGCGTCCGGCCCAGCAGTTCAAGATAGCTCTCCGGAGTGATCCGCGCGGCCCGCAGCAAACCGAGATCATCGTAGTACGACGTAATACCCTCGAACACCCAGAGCTGCCGGGTATAGGCTTCACGGTCGAGCGAGCAGGGCACAAACTCGGCCGGGCGGATGCGCTTGACGTTCCACAGGTGAAAGTACTCATGACTGACGAGGCCAAGGAACGAACGGTAACCCGATGTCATGTCGGTACGTGCCGTGCGCGGCAGATCGTCGCGCGAGCAAATCAGCGCGGATGAATTGCGGTGCTCGAGACCACCGTAGCCCCCGTTGCGCACGATCACGAGAAACACATACCGATCGAACGGCGGCGTACCGCCGAACAGCTCCACGTGCCCGGCACAAATCTGCTGCATGTCTGCTTGCAGGCGATCGAAATCGGTGTCGAGACCGCCTGAAAAAGCGACCAGATGCTGCTTGCCGGCGACGTCGAAACGGATGCACGACAGCGGCCCCATCATCACGGGTTGATCGATCAACTCGTCATAGCCGGGCGCGACGAACGCGCCGAACTCCTCATCTGCGCCGGTTAATCGCTGCATACTCGTCGCGACGACCCATTGCCCGTCCGCCGGTGCGGCCAGGTGGACGACGCAGCGTTCGTTCTCCATGCCATGGATCCGGAAAAACAGGCAGACACCGTTGAAAAATGCGCGGTCGTAATCCAGGTACGCACCTCGCACCGATGCATCGTGTGCGTAAATCGTGGCGCGAATCAGCAGCGGGCCGGTCGCCGCCGCGGCCCGCCACGTGTGCTTATCCGTCTTGCGCAGCGGAATGGCCGCACCGTCGCTCTCGGCACTTACCGAGATCACATGACGCGCGTAGTCGCGAATCAGGTAGCTGCCCGGAATCCACGCGGGTAACGAAAATACCTGCCCGCCCGGGTCCGGCCCATCGACCCGACACGTCACCTCGAACAGGTGAGCGCCCGGATCAGCGGGATGCACGTCGTAGACGATCGCGGCGTCGTCGACGGTCTGGTTCATGGCCTGGCAACCTCCGGGACGACCTCTCGCTCGGTCAGTTTAAGCGTCAGGCACTTTGCCGAGCCGCCCGCTTTCAGGAACTCGGACAAGGGCACCTTGTGCAACTCGAAACCCAGCGCACCGAGACGCTGCTGCAACGGCTCGGAAAATCCGTTTGAGAATATATGCTGATCTATGTTGACCGCGTTGCACGCGAAGTTTGCGGCATCTTCCACGCTGACACAGACTCTCTTGTCGGGTGGTATGCGCTTCTCGATCGCCCGGATGGAATCCGCATCGAACGCAGCCGGGTAATACAACAGGTAGCCGCCGGCCAACGGGCACAGGCAGGTATCGATGTGATAAAAACGCGAGTCCGTTAGCCGAATCGAAACCACCTCGCGATCGAACCAGCGCGCCAGGTACGCATGCGCCTCGATCTCGGTACGGAAACCGTAACCGGTCCAGAGCCACGGGCCGGCGCGGTCGATCAGGCAGTCGCCCGCGCCCTCGAAGCCGATGTCCTCGGGCAGCACATGCAGCTCATACCCATGCGCCGCAAACCACTGTTTCAGGTACGGCTCCTCCGGGCGCCGCTCCGGCGGCATGAAATGACTCGGCACCACCACAGCACCGCTGATGAACCCCGCATTGGCCGTAAACACGAGGTCCGGCAAATCAGGCTGCGGCTCGAACAACTCGATATCGGCAACCTGTGCCAGCCGGTCATGCAGCGTCTGCCACTCGGTCCGCGCCAGCCCGGGGTCAAGCTTGCCCTCGTTGCCCGCCATCCACGGGTTGATGACATAGTCGACCGAGAAATAATCCGGCGGGCACATCAGGATCTTTTGCCGCCCCGTGGTCATGTCGCCACCGTTGCGGGCGTGCGCGGCAGGAACACTTCGGCAAGCATGCAGCGCACACTGCCGCCGCCGACCCGCTCGATCGTGTCGATGGGGATCGGCAACAGGCGGCCGCAGGCGGCGATGCGCTCGCGCTGCTCATCGCTTAAGGAGTCGTAAGCCGTGCGGGACAGCACGATGACCGGGTCGCCCGCCGTGGTGCGAAGCTCGAGCAGATTGCCGGCAAAAGACGCCATCTGCGCAATCGATATCTCGACGATCTCCCGGCCGGTTGCAGCGAGTCGCTCGAGTACTGCCGCGCGCTTGGTCAAATCGTCGATAGACTCGGCACAAATCACAGCGAAACGTTCGCCAATCGCCAGCATGACATTGGTGTGATAGACAGGCCGACCGTGCGCATCGAATGACTCGAATGCCGCGATCTCATAGTCGGCCCGCTGCGCAAAGTCCGCGAGCGCCCCCATGTGGGTGCGGCTCGATAATGCGGCGTAAGCGACGCGGTTGGCGCGATCGAGCACCATGCTGCCGGTCCCCTCGAGAAACAGGCCGTCCGCTTCCAGCGGCGACAGGTCGACGATCTCGTGAACATGAAAGCCCCAGTCCGCGGACAGCGACTCGACGATATCGACACGCCGTTCTGCGCGCCGGTCTTCGGCCTCGAGCGGATACAGGTAAACGCGGCCGTCGGCGTGGAACGAGACCCAGTTGTTCGGAAACACCGCGTCGGGCTTGTGCGGCACGTCCGTATCCTCGAAAACCATCAACGCAACCCCGGCACCACGCAATACACCGGTCATCGAGTCGAACTCACGCAATGCTTGCGACCGGACCGCCGCCGCCTCAGCTTCCGGCGCGCGTTGAAACGTGTTCGATGCCGCCGTCTGCGGATTCGAGCTGAAGTTGTGCGGACGCACCATGAATACATGCGGCGTCGTCTGCTGTTGCTTCTCCATCGCGTCGAAACCGGTTGCGCAAAGCCAATATCTTAAAGCTTTTCAGCGCCGATTAGGGCGAATTGACCGGAAGCGGTCTGCTAGACTGGCACGCTGTTGGCGACCGTCGGGCATCGGCCGGCAACGCTGACAGCCCGTATCAACATCGCCCTTAAAGACAAGCAAGATGACTGCAACCATTCACGTGAGTCGAAAGAGGATCTGGTGAGCTCCGGCACCGACAAGATACGCGTACTCTGTATCTCATCGCATCTCGGTTCGCTGACGAATGTCAGGCCCGAAGCGGAATGGTTCATCGGCCTGCAACGCCGCGGCATTCAGATGACGGTCCTGACCGAAGAGAACTCGGTCTATGTCGACCGAATGCGCGCCGCCGGTGTCGAGGTCGTGCCCCTGGATATCCGCCGCAAGTTCGAATGGCGCGTCATCCGCAAGATCCGGCAGACGCTCCGCAACGGCGGTCACCAGATCATGCACCTGTTCACCAACAAGGCAATCACCAACGGGATCGTCGCGGCCATGGGCTCGACTGTCAAGGTCGTGACCTACCGCGGCCAAACCGGCAACATCAAACGCATCGACCCAACCTGTTACCTGACGCACCTCAATCCGCGCATCACGCGCATCACCTGCGTAGCCCATGCCGTGCGCACCGACCTGATCGCCAACGGTGTCAGCCCGGAAAAGCTCGTGACGATTTACAAGGGCCACGACCTCGCCTGGTATGACCACACCGAGGCCGAGGACCTCGGCAAGCTCGGCATACCGGAAAACGCCTTCGCAATTGCGCTGGTTGCAAACAACCGGCCGCGCAAAGGCGTGGCGGTGCTCATCGAATCCGCTCGTCACCTGCCCGCCGATTCGCCGATCCATTTCCTGCTGGTCGGAAACGGCATGACGAGCAAGAAAATCAGCGCCCGGATCGCAGCCGGACCCCTGGCCGATCACTTCCACCTGATCGGTTATCGCGACAACGTGCTCAGCCTGGTTGCCGCCTGCCAGGCCAGCGTGCTACCGGCCACGAAGCGCGAGGGACTGCCGCGAACCATTCTTGAGTCGATGGGGCTGGGCATAGTCCCGGTGGTTACGAAAACCGGCGGCAGCCCGGAACTGGTGGTCGATGGCGACAGCGGCTACTGCGTGGAGCCGGGCGATCCCGGGGGATTGGCGCACGCGATGCAGCGCCTCGCCGACGATCCCGATGCCGCACGCGCGATGGGCGCGCGCGCGCGCGCACGACTGGCCGAGCATTTTAACGTCGCGCAGGGCGTCGAAGCCCACGTGCGACTGTATCGGGAACTCGCAGCCATCAGTTAAGGTCCCGGCAAAGAATGAAGCAGCCAAACCTCGCTGATCTGACCACCCCCCTGCTCCCGAATCTGCTGGTCATATCGGTCGCCGTATATGGCGCCCTGCTGCAATCACTCGATGTCGATCTCTACTACCTGAGTATCCAGGAAGACGAGTCCATCGAATGGGCGACGTTCTGGGCATTCATCGGTGCAGGCTACCTCTATTTGCGCACCGTATTCCGGACGTCCGCATCGCTGGCCGGCGCCTGGTGCGGGTTTGGACTGGTCGCGTTCTGCGGGTTCGTCGCGCTGGAGGAAATCTCGTGGGGACAGCGGATCATCGGCTATCGCCCGCCGGACTATTTCCTCGCCTTCAATTATCAGCAGGAATTGAATGTCCACAATGTCATCGACAAAGACCTGCGCAAGCTGGCCGTCAAAGTGGTGATCTTCGGTTATGGCGTCGCGTTGCCGCTGATCGGCCTGATCCCCCGGGCGAGCACCCTGATGCAACGTATTCGTCTGCTGGTGCCGCCGGTCTCGCTGGTACCGGCGTTTGCCGTCACCGGCACGCTGATGATCGTCTACCCGTTCAAATTTACCGGTGAATGGGTCGAACTGATGCTCGGGCTGTGCTTCGCGTTCAGCGCGCTCGCCGCACTGCCCCGCGACCCGGCAAGCCATACCCGTCGTCCCTGGCGACCGAGCGGACAAATCGCACTGACGGCGTTGCTGATCGGCGCGCTCGGCGTCGCAAGCGCTACGGCAACGCGCTACCAGCGCGACGACAACCCGCAGAACGTCATCGCGGCAACCCGGGAACTCGAGGCGCTGCGCGCCGATTTCATGCGCTTCGGCATCAGCCATCGCTGCCGCGCACACAAGCGGCTGTTCACGTTCGCGTTCCAGTACCACGCACCGGAATTATTCTCCGGACAATTCGCACAGCTCACCGGGCAGGGCCTGCCGGAACCGCGGGCTGCGTTCCTGCTCGACCCGTGGAACTATGCGTACTGGATTCGCGACAACTGCTCGACACCGGAACGCCCGCGCACGACCTTCCTGTACTCCTTCGGCCCAAATCGACGCCGGGACTCGACGCGATGGGCCATCGGCGGCGACGATATCGCGGTGTTCATACGCGGTCAGGAAATACGCCTGGAGTCCGGCGACTAGCAGACCGTCAGCCAGATATTATCGCCACGGCGTCGGAGCAGACTCACCAGTGATTGATATGCAGGACTTCGTCGAGCGGGTTGCGGAGCGATTTTCGAAACTCCGTACCGATCGAGTACGCCGTCGCGATGAGCGCAACCTGGGAAATCTCTGCGTACGGAATGCCAAGTATCTCGGCAGCCTCACGCTCGTACATCAGGTGGCAGGTCGTCCACGCCGTGCCAAGACCACGCGCCCGGGCCGCGAGCATGAAGCTCCAGGTCGCCGGCAGGATCGAGCCATAAACGCTGGCAAGCGCCACGCTGGCGAAGTCGCCACGCATGCGGTCGACGCGGCCACTGATGCACGGAATGACATGCACCGGCACGCGGTGCAGGTTGTCGACGAGATAGTCGGCCGACTCGGCGACGCGGCCGAGCTGATCCTTGTGCAAGCCTGCCTTCTGCTTCGCGAACAGATCGAAAACCGAGTTCGGCGCCTGTTTGTAGAGCGCCCACGCTTTTTTGTAGAGAGCGGCAAGCGCCGCACGCTGATCGGCGTCGGTGACGACGACAAAATGCCAGCCCTGCGTGTTGCCCCCGGTCGGCGCCTGCAGCGCAATCTCCAGGCATTCGCGAATCACGTCGATGCCAGGCTGGCGCGTCAGGTCGAGTCGTTTTCGCACGGCGCGCGTAGTGGTCAGAAGCTCATCGGGCGTCAGGTCAATCTGGTTCATGCGGGCTCCGAAAGATCACAAGGTTGCGTAGCGCTTGCCGGACCACCCCGGGGATGGCGCACAGGGGGGGTGCGAAGATGGTGCCCGGGGCCGGACTCGAACCGGCAAGGAGTTGCCTCCGAGGGATTTTCATACCACTACAGCTTTCGCTGCTGCAACGGACGGCCTGCCATCGACAGCCGTCCGGCATTTGGGGTCTGGACTTTCTCTTTGCCCTATCGATGCACGTGTGTCGCATCGACTTAGGCAGGAGCCGTCAAGTCTCTACACTTTCCCGACGATCGGCACGCCGACTGGCCGGGCTTAGCTCGGGATTGCCACCGCCTCACGCGCTGAGGTTTCCCCGAATTTGACTCCATTCACACCGGCCGTTTCCGGGCCGGGTGCTCAATTTTATTCAAGTCCCTTGCGTCTACCCATTTCGCCACCCGGGCATCGGGCGATATTGTAGCGGATTCGGTTGCGGACCCCGGCGATCATTGGGAACTGGCGGAGAGGGAGGGATTCGAACCCCCGGACCGTTGCCGGTCAACGGTTTTCAAGACCTGTATCGCCGCATTTTTGCGCAACCGTGCGCAAACCCCCACGAGCGACCGCCCAAACAAAATCAGCTCGTTACGGCGGTTCTTATCGAAAATAGCACAACGGTGCGGTCTGCTGATTTTCAGGCGCCGTCGCACACGAATTGCACACGGTATTGGCTCGGATCATACCTTGGCGAGAATGCAAAGCGGGGAATCTAAGCCGCGGATCATGCCGCCAGCAACCTTATTGCCGGCGGTTACTGAGGTACTGGAATTTCAACCGCATCGGATGAGTCGCCACGCTGTTCCTTACCGTAATTACGGATATGTTCGATCATGCCATCAACATTTGCCAAATGGTCATTTATTTCATCGTCAGTGAGCATCGCAGCTTCGTA
>SMWD01000170.1 GCA_004357495.1 Gammaproteobacteria bacterium | reverse complement strand
TGCTGCCCCCTCTGTGACCTCGCCCTGCAACAGCAGGATCGCGTCGATGGCGTCGGCCTCGAAGGCCGTCTGGCGGGCGAGGACGTTCGCGAGCAGGGCCGTCGCCTTGATATCGCATCGACCCCAGCGGATGTCGGGCAGCGTGATCGCCTTGACCCCCGTCGTGTAGTCCGTTGCGGACAGCGTCGTCGCCATGGCAAACACGGTGGGCACGAGGTTGTCCGGGTAGACGTGGTCGCGGCCGGCGTCAACGCCACGCGTTACCTGGAGATAAACGGCCAGATCGCCGCCACCGTTGCGTTCGCTCAGACCGGCGACGAGTGCGGCCCATTCGCCGTCGGAATGTGGATTGTCGATACCGAGTGCGCTGAGGCTGCGCCCGAGTCTCCGGACGTGTGCATCGAGCAGTAGCGGTCGTCCCTCATGAACCGGGATGACTTCGTAAACTGCGTCGCCGAACAGGAAGCCACGATCGAGCGGCGAGACTCTGGCCTCATCTGCCGGCAGGAATTCCCCGTTCAGGTAGGCAGTTGCAAGCGTGGCGGCCATCTACTCGAACCAGAGCAATATCGAATCTTTTGCGATCTGCCAGAGGGTGCCTTCGTCGACCGAGTTCAGTGCAAACAAATTGGCTTCGGCAACCGTTTGCTGGTCGAGTTGCACTTTGACCGTGCCGAGGCGCGTGCTCCGGTCAAGTGGTGCAATCAGCTTCGACGGCAGCTCGACCTTGGCCTCGAGCTGGTTGTAACGGCCGCGCGGAATTGTCACGTACAGATCGCTTTGCAGACCGAGATCCGTCGTCTTCAGATCGCCCTTCCAGACGCGAGCTTCGGCGACGGAGTCACCTGCGGGGTAGAGCAGACGGGTTTCGAAGAAACGGAAACCGTAATTCAGCAACGCCTGCGAATCGTTGGCGCGAGCTGTCGGACTCTTCGCGCCGAGCACGACCGCGATCAGGCGCATGCCGTCTCGCTGGGCAGAAGATACGAGGCAATAGCCGGCAGCATCGGTCATGCCGGTCTTCATGCCGTCGACGCTCGGGTCGCGCCACAGCAATGGATTACGGTTGCGCTGGGTAATCTCGTTGTAGGTGAATTCCTTTTGCGCGTACCAGCCGTAGTACTCTGGGAATTCTTCGATGATTGCCGTTGCGAGCCGGGCGATATCCGCTGCGGACGTGAAGTGTCCCTGCGCCGGCAGCCCGGTGGAGTTCTGGTATTGGGTATCGCGCATGTCGAGTTCGGCTGCGTACTGATTCATCAGCTGCGCGAAAGTCGCCTCGGTACCGGCGAGATGCTCGGCCAGCGCGACACTGGCATCGTTGCCGGATTGCACGATCATGCCCTGCAACAGGTCCTCGATCGTCACTCGTGTGCCGACCTCGATGAACATCCGGGAACCGGTCGTTCGCCAGGCTTTCTCGCTGACCAGCACTTCCTCGTCGAGGCTGATCTGGCCGGCGCGTAGCGCGCGAAAACTGGCATATGCGGTCATGAGCTTCGTGATACTGGCGGGGTCGAGGCGCTCGTTCTGGTTCTTCGCGGCAAGCGTCTGGCCACTGTTATGGTCGAACAGCACGTAACCACGGGCGCCGAGTTCCGGCGCCGACGGCACCGGTATCTGCGCGCCGGCGGACGCAGTCAGTAACAGGCCGATGAATAAAAATATTTTTGTGCGACTGATTTTGGTCATGCACCACTCCCCACGAGAAATCACAATAACTTACTCGACGCGGCGCCATGTCGGCGGTTTGCCTGCGGCCTGACCCGCCGCCCGATACGGTGCAAGACACACGTCGAACCCTTGATCCGGCAGTCCGTCAGGAACCCCCGGGCACCGTCGTCGCTGCATTGAACGCGGGCGCTATCGACTCGGTCACGAGATGCGTCTCCCGGATTTCCATTGCCGCCATCAATTCGACGAGCGCATCGTATTCGGCGACATCCGAGATTGGACCCAGTCGAACGCGGTACAGCGCCGGATCGCCGTCGAGATCATAACGGATCACGACGTTGGAAAGGCCTTTCGTCCGTAATTGCGCTTGCATCTGCTCCGCGTTCAATGCCTCGCCGAACGCGCCGACCTGCAGATACAACCGGGCAGCGTCGATGGCGGGCGGGCGGGGCGTACTGCGGGCATGGCGCGTCGACGGGCGTGGTGTGGCCGGCGCCCCGGGCTCCATGGAGGCAGTGGTCGTGGTCGGACCCGATGCATCCGGCGTCAGGGCCTCGACTTCGACCAGGGCGGTACCTGTGCCGAGCATGTCGAGTTTCAGGGCCGCCGCGTATGACAGGTCGATGATACGGTTATCGACGAACGGGCCACGGTCGTTGACCCGGAGGATGACGCTCTTGCCGTTGCCGAGATGGGTAACGCGGACCCGGGTCGGCAGCGGCAAGGTTTTGTGGGCCGCGGTCATCGCGTACATATCGTAAATTTCGCCGCTGGATGTCGGCCTGCCGTGAAATTTCTTACCGTACCACGACGCGACGCCCCGCTCGCGATGGCCGTAGCTGCTGCTTTGTACGTGGTAACGCACACCATAGACTTCGTAGAACGGGGGGTTGCCGCGACTGCTGCGCTCGCCGGAACCGGTGTGCGTTTCGGTTGGCACCGGTTGCTCCCAGCGCACCGGTACGCAGGCCGGCAGGATCGTCACGGCGGCAATAGCCATCACGACGACCTGGCTGCGCGTCACCGCGCGTAGCCGCCTGCCGGCTCGGCGCATGCCCGCAGCCATGGCCTGCACGACGGTCGGCCCGTAGTGGCGAACGAGAACGATAGCTCGCTTGAACAGTTGCCCGGCGACCCGGGTCGCGAGCCGGTCGGTCACGCGCGCTGCCCGCATGAGTGTCCGTACGCTGATTCGGAGCAGGGCGGTAAATCGTTCCATCATTGCAGCCGGGTGCCGAATCAATCGGTCTCAGCGACGGTTGCCGCTGCGCTCGTGGCCGCTGCGAGTTCGGTCGCGAGCTGGTATACGGCCATTGCGTACATCGCGCTGCGGTTGTAGCGGGTAATGACATAGAAGTTTTTGAAGCCGACCCAATGCTCGTCGCCATCGGCGCCTTCGAGCCCGATCAGCAGCGTCGGCGCGTCGGCATCAAGTTCGGTTTCAAAACGAATGCCGCGCGCAGACAGCGATGCGACCGTGTCATCGAGTTTCAGCCGGGTCTGGCCGACCGGGAAGCTCTGCGCATCGTCAATCTGGCCTCTTGCTACGACCGGTTCGCCACGGCGCCAGCCGTGTTTCACGAAATAATTTGCGACACTCATCAGGATGTCGTCCCAGTTGCCGAGCAGGTCGCGACGGCCGTCGCCGTCACCATCGACGGCATAGGCACGGTAGCTGCTCGGGATGAACTGCGGTGGCCCCATCGCGCCCGCGTAGGACCCCATGAGGCCCAGCAGATCGATATTTTCCTCGCGGGCCAGCAGGAACGCCTGTTCGAGTTCCGAGCGAAAGAATCTGGCGCGCGGCGGGTAATCGAACCCGAGCGTCGCGAGTGCATCGAGGACCCGGTAAGTGCCCGTGCGGCGTCCGTAATAGGTCTCGACGCCGACGATCGCGCAGAGAATCTCGGCCGGCACGCCGGTCTCGCTCGATACACGCTCGAGACGTTCGCGATGCAGGTGCCAGAATTCGACGCCGGCATTAATGCGTTTGGGCGTGACGAAGATCTCGCGGTACTCATACCACGGCTTGGTCTTTTCCGCGGGTCGGCTGATGGCATCGAGAATTTTCTGCTTCGTCTCGCCCGTGGCCAGAGCGGCTACGACGAAGTCGCGCTCGAAGCCGTGCTCGGTGACGAGGCGGTCAATGAACGACGCTACGTCGGCACGCCCCGCATCGAGTGCGAACGTGGATGCGCTCAGCAGCAAGGTCAGGGCGGCCAGTAATGATGCGGTGATTGTCGGGCTGCGGTATTCGAAGGTCCTTGTCATCGGGCCAGTAGCTTCCGGTGCGTCTGGATAGACATGAGAATACCGAAACCTGTCATCAGGGTCACCATCGATGTGCCACCGGCACTCACCAGCGGTAACGGTACGCCGACGACCGGTAGCAGACCCGTGACCATCGCCGTGTTTACGAAGAAATAGAAGAAGAAGGTCAGGCTGATACTGCCGGCGAGCAGGCGCGAGAACGTGTCCTGCGCCATCGCCGCGATGTACAGACCCCGGCCGACGATAAACAGGTAGATCAGAAGGATCGTCAATACGCCCATCAGGCCGAGTTCTTCGCCGATGACCGCGAAAATGAAATCTGTCGAGCGTTCCGGCAGGAACTCGAGCTGCCCCTGGCTGCCGTTCAGCCAGCCCTTGCCGAACAGGCCGCCGGAGCCGATCGCGATCTTGGACTGAATGATGTGATAGCCGGCGCCGAGCGGGTCGCTGTCCGGGTCCAGCAGCGTCAGCACGCGGCGCTTCTGGTAATCGTGCATGACGAAATACCACAGCACCGGTAGCGAGATCACTGCGGCGCCAAGCGCGCCGATGATATAGCGTACGCTGATACCGGCGAGAAAGATGACCGTCGCACCGGACAGGATGATCAGGATTGCCGTGCCGAGGTCGGGCTGAATCGCGATCATGCCGACCGGAGCCAGGATTACGATCAGGCTGATCACGATCATGCCGAACGACGGTGGCAGTGGCTGATCGTGCAACAGTCGCGCCAGCATAAGCGGCAGGCCGAGTTTCATGATTTCCGATGGCTGAAAACGCACGCCGAGGTCGAGCCAGCGCTGTGCGCCTTTGCCGACTTCACCGGTCAGCAGGACGAGCGCCAGCAGGCCCAGGCCGAGCAGGTAGATGAATGGTGACGCGCGCCGCAGGAATACCGGCTCGACCTGCGCCATGATCAACATGGCGGCGAGCGCTGCACCGATGCGGACGATCTGGCCCACCAGCAGGTTCCCGTTCTGTCCGACTGCGCTGTACAGCGCCGCGAGACCGACAATGAGGATGGCGAGGATGCCGGTTAACAGTGCGCCGTCGATGTGCAGGTGACCGAGCATCGGTGAGCCGGGGCCGTATCGCGTGTCGTGCCGGTCGGAGAGGAAGGTCGTCATAAGCGGGTCCGCAGGAAGGTGTCGATGACCTTGCGCGCGATCGGTGCGGCCGTGCGACTGCCGCTTTCGCCATTCTCGATGATGACGGCGACCGCGATCTGCGGGTTTTCAAGCGGCGCAAATGCGATGAACAGGGCGTGGTCTTTCTTGCGTTCGTCGACCTCTTCCGAGTCGTACTCTGCGTCCTGAGCGATGGTGAAGAGCTGCGCCGTGCCGCTCTTGCCGGCCATCAGGAACGGCGCGTCGCGCCCGATGGCACGCGCCGTGCCACGCTTGCCCTGCACGACGGCGTTCATCCCGCTGATGATGCGATCCCATTGCTCATCGTCGGTCACGGCGACGGGCTCGAGTGCCTCGGGTTCGACCCGCCTGATTTCGCCGGTCACCGGGTCTGTCCGTTCACGCAGCAGCTTCGGCCGGTAGCGCTGGCCACGCGCGGCGATGGTTGCCGTCGCATGCGCAAGTTGCAAAGGCGTCGTCAGCAGGTAGCCCTGGCCGATGCCCGCGATGATTGTCTCGCCAGGAAACCAGACCTGGTCTTCCCGCTTGCGAAAAGCCCTGCGTTTCCACTCCCGACTTGGTACCAGGCCGCTGTTTTCGCCGGATACGTCGATGCCGGTTTGCGACCCGAGACCGAAGCTTTTCAGGAACACAGACATCCGGTCGATGCCAAGTTTGCGCGCCAACTGATAGAAATATACGTCGCAGGACTGCTCGATGGCGTCGTGCATATTCATTAATCCGTGGCCCTGGCGCTTCCAGTCGCGATAACGGTGCGTGCTGCGCGGCAGCGTATAGTAACCGCCGCAATACGTCTCCTCGTCCGGATCGACTGCGTCAAAATGCAGGGCAGCCAGGGCGATGATTGGCTTGATGGTCGAGCCCGGCGGGTAGCTGCCGCGCAGCGCCCGGTTAAACAGCGGCAGGTCAGGATCTTGTTGCAAGGAGGCATACTCGGCACGACTCAGCCCGGCGCTGATGGCATTCGGATCGAAAGCCGGCGAACTCGCGAACACCAGCACCTCCCCGTTGTTCGGATCGATCGCGACGACCGCTCCACGCCGGTTGTTCAACGCTTCGTACGCGGCCATCTGTGCCTCGATGTCGATCGTCAGCACCAGGTCGCCGCCCGGGACCGCGGGTTCGAGATCGAGCGATTGCATGGTTCGGCCATGCGCGTTGACCAGCACATTTTCGTGCCCGACGTTGCCGTGCAGGTACGACTCGTAGTTGCGCTCGAGCGATATTTTGCCGATCAGCGAGGTGCCGGCGTAGTCGACAGAATCGATGGACTTGAGGTCCGCCGCGTTGATGCCGCCGACATAACCGAGTGCGTGTGCGACGGCTGCGCCGTAGGGATAGTTGCGTGAGAGGCGCGCATGGATCTCGACTCCCGGGTAGCGCGGGCGATCGACGGCGAACCTTGCGATTTCCTCGTCGCTGAGGCGCTGGCGAATCGGAATCGAGTCGAAACGGCGATGGGATTTGATCAGGTCTGTGAGCTCATCGAGCTGGTCGGGGTCGATGAGTCCGATGCCCATCAGGCGATGCAGTGTCTCGTCGATATCCGGCACCTGTTCCGGTGTCAGCTCGAGTTGATAGCTCGGCTGGTTCTCGGCGAGCACGATACCGTTGCGATCGTATATCAGCCCCCGGATCGGCGGGACGGGCTGCACACGGATGCGGTTGCCCTGCGACTGCGCGGAGAAATACTCGTAGTCGAAGATCTGCAGCTGGGTCAGGCGCCCGACGACCATGCCGGTCAGGCCGAGCGCCAGCACGGATGCGATGATAACGCGCGCGTTGAACAGGCGTGTTTCCGCCCAGTGATCCTTGATTCTGAGGGTCGTTGCCATCTTCCGCCAATTACCGTGATTACGTAAACGTCGGGTCGCGGTGCTCGATACGTTCACGCGCACGATCCATGAGTGCCATGACCGGTGGCCACACGATCGCACCGGCCAGCACCTGAGTCCACCTTGCGACGCCTGCCGGCGGATTGCCGGCCACGCCGTCGATCCAGAACAGGATGAATGCCTCGATTGCCAGCAAAGCGAAGATCGTCATCGTCAGCTGCCACAGCGGAAAAATACGGATCTGCAGGTGAAAGCGCAGGGTCAGGTAGCCGACCACGGTCAGCGCGAGTGCATGCTGGCCGAGTAACGCACCCTGCAGTATGTCGAGCAACAGTCCGATCAGCCATGCCGTACCGAGTCCGAAGACTCGCGGCCACATCATGATCCAGTAGATGATGGCCATGGTTGCCCACGGGGGCCGCACGGGCGTGACAAAATCAGGCAGCGGAATGCTGACGAGCGCGGTCATCGCGACCAATATGATCCACACGGGCCAGCGCGGTGCCTTGACCCCGGGCATCAGTCAATGCCCCCGGTCGCCGTTTCACTCAGGTTTTCCGCGTCAGACCTTGCATCGGCGGGCGGAGCTACCCCCGTCGGTTCGGCCCAGATCAGCAGGACCTCGCGGATCCGGTTCAGGGCGGCGGCAGGTGTCGCATCGATCACCAGAAACTGCTGGCCGCTGTTGCGGGTTATTTTGCTGACGGAGCCGACCGGGTATCCCGGCGGGAACGTACCGCCGAGCCCGGACGTGACCAGCAGGTCGCCCTCGACGACATCGGCATTCCGCGGCAGGTAGGGCAAGGACAGGCGTCCGAGGTCACCGGTGCCGACTGCGATCGTGCGCAATCGATTGCGCAGCAATTCGACCGGCAACGCGTGATCGACATCGGTGATCAGCAGTGCCTCGGCGGAATACACCTGGTCGCGCGTAACCTGGCCGATGATGCCCTGCGCATCGATCAGGGCCTGGCCGACATAGACGTCATCGCTGCTGCCCTTGTTGATAACGATCCGGTGCCGGAACGGGTTCATGTCAACCGACATGATTTCGGCGATCAGAACCCGGTCACCGATCTTCGCGGTTGATTCCAGCAGCGCGCGCAGCCGCGCGTTCTCGGCCTCCAGCGCGGCGAGTCGCTGCAGGCGCGCGCTCTGCACCAGGATGCGCTCGTTCAGTTCGAGGTTTTCGTCGAGCAGGGTGGCGCGGGTGGAAAAACTTTCACTGAGCCATCTGCCGAAGGTGGCCGGCGCATCGATCAGCACCCGGATCGGGTAGACGGCGGTACCCAGCATTGAGCGCACGGTCTGCAGGGTCTGATTTCGATTGTCGGTCACCATCAGTGCGATCGACAGAATGCAGATGACGACCAGGCGCGGACCGGGATTCGGTTCGCGAAAAGCCCTCTGATCGCTGTCAAATGTGCTGAACGCCATGGGTGGGCGCCGCTCAGGTCTGCTAGTCCAGACCGAAAACCGAAGGTCCGTGCTCGTCCATCAACTCGATGACCCGGCCGCCACCACGGGCCACACAGGTCATTGGATCGTCGGCTATGACGACCGGCAGGCCGGTCTCTTCCATGAGCAGTTTGTCGATGTCGCGCAGCAGCGCGCCGCCGCCGGTCAGGACGATGCCGCATTCCGCGACGTCCGAGCCGAGTTCCGGCGGCGTCTGCTCGAGTGCACCCTTGACCGCGCCGACGATACCCTGCAACGGTTCTTGCAGTGCTTCGAGTATCTCGTTGCTGTTCAGGCTGAAGCTGCGTGGCACGCCTTCCGACAGGTTACGGCCCTTGACCGAAATTTCCCTGACTTCCTCACCGGGATACGCTGAGCCGATCTCGTGTTTGATACGTTCAGCCGTCGCCTCGCCGATCAGGATGCCGTAGTTGCGCCGGACGTAACTGATGATTGCCTCGTCGAAGCGGTCGCCGCCGACCCGCACCGATGCGGCATAGACGATGCCGTTCAGCGATATGACTGCAACTTCGGACGTGCCGCCGCCGATGTCGAGCACCATCGAGCCGCGGGCCTCGTGCACCGGCAGGCCGGCGCCGATGGCCGCGGCCATCGGCTCCTCGATCAGAAAGACCTTGCGTGCACCGGCGCCCTCGGCCGATTCGCGAATGGCACGTCGTTCGACCTGGGTCGAGCCGTAGGGTACGCAGATGAGCACGCGCGGACTCGGGCGGAAATAACGGCCCGGGTGCGCTTTGCGGATGAAATGCTGGAGCATCTTTTCCGTGACGGTGAAGTCGGCGATTACGCCGTCTTTCAGTGGGCGGATGGCCGTGATGTGGCCCGGGGTCCTGCCGAGCATGTTTTTGGCCTCAAGGCCGACCGCCTCGATGGTCTTGCCGCCGCGTCCGGGCACTTCCCGAATCGCGACCACGGAAGGCTCATCGAGGACGATACCGTGACCCGCCAGATAAATAAGCGTATTGGCAGTTCCCAAGTCGATCGACAGATCGTTGGAGAAGTAGCCGAAGAGCCCTTTCAGCATAGAGGAAACTCGCGGTAATGCACCCGTAAAACGCGGGCTACTCTAGCAACCGGTGGGATTTTCGGCAACTGCCGCTTATCATTAGTCCCCCTGGCAACCTGCCGGGCCCGCGTTTCACCGGAATCTGTTCTATGGCACTGACAATAAGTGATGTTGAGTCCATCGCGCATCTGGCGCGTTTAGAAGTCAGCGATGACGAAATCGCCGATTACGTGGAAAAGCTGTCCCGCATCATCGACCTCGTCGATGCGCTTGGCAAGCTCGATACGACCGACGTCGTGCCGATGGCGCACCCGCTCGATATGAGCCAGCGCTTGCGCGCGGACGAAGTGACCGAAACCGATCATCGGGACGCATACCAGCAGAACTCGGCTACCGTGGGCCAGGGCTTCTACCGGGTGCCGAAGGTCCTCGACTAGCACACGGCCATGAGGATTATTGACCCGGCAGGGTCGACCACGAGGAGCGCCGGATGGAACGACAGTCGATAGTCGAGATCGCAGCTGCGCTGCGGGCCGGCAGCGTGACGAGCCGGGCTTTGACCGAGGCTTCGCTGGCCCGGATCAGCCGGCAGAATCCCGCGCTGAACGCTTTTATCACCGTGACCGCGGATGCGGCACTGGCGGCGGCCGACGCCGCAGACCGCCGGCTGGCGGCAGGCGAGGGTGGTCCGTTGACCGGAGTGCCGCTGGCTCACAAGGATATTTTCTGCACGCAGGGTGTGTTGACGACCTGCGGATCGAAGATGTTGTCGAACTTCGTGTCGCCGTACGATGCGCATGTCGTCGAGCAACTTGCTGCGGCCGGCGTCGTCGTCGTCGGCAAAACGAACATGGATGAGTTCGCGATGGGTTCGTCGAACGAGACGAGTTACTACGGGCCGGTGGCGAATCCGTGGGACCACGAACGCTCGCCGGGCGGCTCGTCGGGCGGTTCTGCGGCCGCGGTTGCGGCCGGCCTCGTGCCCGCGGCGACCGGCACGGATACCGGCGGCTCGATTCGCCAGCCCGCGGCGCTGACCGGCGTGACCGGCTTTAAGCCGACCTACGGGCGCGTGTCCCGTTACGGCATGATCGCGTTCGCCTCGAGCCTTGATCAGGCGGGCGTCTTCACGCTGACGGCCGAAGACGCGGCATTGCTGATGAATGCGATGGCCGGCTTCGATCCGCGTGACTCGACGTGCGCCGATCGCCCGGTGCCTGACTATACGGCGAACCTCGGCGCATCGCTGGCCGGCAAGCGCGTCGGTATGCCGAAGGAATTCTTCGATGCCGGGCTGGACCCGGCCAGTGCCGAGTGCATCCGGACAGCGATCGCCGTGTTTGAGTCACTGGGCGCGACAATCGAGGAGATCTCGCTGCCACATATAGACGCATCGGTGCCGACGTATTACATCGTCGCGCCGGCCGAGTGTTCGTCGAACCTGTCGCGTTTCGACGGCGTGCGGTTCGGCCACCGGGCGGAGGGAGCCCATGATCTGGAGTCTCTGTACAAGCTCAGCCGCAAGGAGGGCTTTGGTGCCGAGGTCAAAAGGCGCATCATGACCGGCACCTACGTGCTATCGGCCGGCTACTATGATGCGTATTACCTGCAGGCGCAGAAGGCGCGCCAGCTGATTGCCGGTGATTTCCAGAAATGCTTCGAGTCGGTCGATCTCATTGCCGGCCCGACCACGCCGACGGCGGCGTTCAGGATCGGCGAGAAGATCGACGACCCGGTGCAGATGTACCTGAATGATATTTACACGATCGGCGTGAACCTGGCCGGCCTGCCCGGCGTATCCGTGCCCTGCGGTTTCGTCGAAGGCCTGCCGGTCGGCTTGCAGTTGATCGGGCCGGCGTTTGGCGAGAGCGCGGTGCTGAATTTCGCGCATCAGTACCAGCAGCAAACCGACTGGCACCGGCAGGCGCCGGGCGTGCCATCGAATCGGGAGGGCTGAGCGATGCAATGGGAAACGGTCATCGGTCTGGAGATTCACACGCAGCTTGCGACCCGCAGCAAGATTTTCTCCGGTTCGTCGACGGCATACGGCGCCGAGCCGAACACCCAGGCGAACCTCGTGGATCTCGGCTATCCGGGCGTACTGCCCGTGCTGAACGGCAGTGTCGTGAAAATGGCGGTACGCTTCGGCCTGGCGATCGATGCCGAGATCTCACGACGCTCGGTGTTCGCACGCAAGAATTATTTTTATCCGGACCTGCCGAAGGGTTACCAGATCAGCCAGCTCGAGTTGCCCATCGTCGGCCCCGGCCATATCGACATCACGCTCGACGACGGCACGACCAAGCGCATCGGCGTGACTCGCGCGCACATGGAGGAGGATGCCGGCAAGTCCGTGCACGACAAATTCGAAGGTGAGAGTGGCATCGACCTGAACCGCGCCGGTACGCCGTTGCTCGAGATCGTATCCGAGCCGGACATGCGCTCTGCGAAAGAAGCGATCGCGTACATGCGCAAGATTCACCAGCTGGTCCGTTATCTCGATATTTCCGACGGCAACATGCAGGAAGGCTCGTTCCGTTGCGACGCGAACGTATCCGTGCGACCGATCGGCCAGGAGGCATTGGGCACGCGTGCCGAGATCAAGAACCTGAATTCGTTCCGCTACATTGAAAAAGCGATCAACCACGAAGTCGCGCGACAGATCGATATCCTCGAGGACGGCGGCAGGATCGTGCAGGAAACCCGGTTGTACGACTCCGATCGTGACGAGACGCGGCCCATGCGCAGCAAGGAGGAGGCCAACGATTACCGTTACTTCCCCGATCCCGACTTGTTGCCGGTTGAACTCGACGATGCGCTGATCGATGGCATTCGTGCCGGGCTTCCCGAGCTTCCGGATGCGAAGCGCGCGCGCTTCAAAGCAGAATATGGCCTGAAGAATGACGACGTCGTCATGCTGGCATCGAGCCGGGCGCTCGCGGATTACTTCGAGGCGGTCGCCAAAGCCACGGCCGGCGAGTCGAAACTGGCCGCGAACTGGGTCATCGGCGAGTTGTCCGGCGCATTGAACAAGGCGTCCCTGGATATCGTCGATAGCAAGGTGTCGGCGGATGCGCTGGCCGGCTTGCTGGACCGCATCGCCGACGGCACGATCACGGGCAAGATCGCCAAAGACGTCTTCGAAGCTATGTGGCAGGGTGAGGGCGCGGCGGACGCGATCATCGACGGTCGGGATCTGAGGCAAATCAGCGATGCGGGCCAGATCGAGGTCATCGTTGATCAGGTTATTGCCGACCACCCGGAGCAGGCTCAGCAGTACCGCGACGGCAAGACCAAGGTACTCGGTTTCCTGGTCGGCCAGGTCATGAAGGCGACCCAGGGCAAGGCCAATCCGGGTCAGGCCAATCAGATACTGCGCGACAAGCTTTAAGCGTTGCGGAATCGCGGCTGAAGCCGCTCCCACAGCTTTTGGGATCGTTGGGGTATGTTCGATGCCTGTTTGCTGCATTTGGCAGCTTTTTCCCGGGTTTTTTTGCCGGAATCGCGGCTGAAGCCGCTCCCATGCGTGCAAAGTTGGGGGGTTTCCAACAATATTGGGGTCGGGCGTTCTGCGAGGCCTGTCTGGTATTTATATAAAGATTTCTTTATAT
>SMWD01000169.1 GCA_004357495.1 Gammaproteobacteria bacterium | reverse complement strand
TATATCAAGACCGTGGGCCCGGGCCGCCAGCACGCAGGCCGACAGGGCGCTGCGCAGGCCCAGCCGCTGCGGGTCGCGCGGCAGGCGCAGCGCCATGGCCAGGTCGGAGGTGCCCATGACGATGACGGTCAGCCGCGGGTCGGCCATGGCAATGGCATCGATATTCTGGATAGACAGCGGGGTTTCGGCCATGACCCACAGGCGCATGTCGGTCGGGGCACCGTTGATGGCCATCAGGTCGCCGAATTTGCTGACCTGGTCGGCGGTTTCGACCTTGGGGACCAGCATCGCGTCGGCGCCACTGGTGACGGCGGCGGTCAGGTCGGCATGCCACCATTCGGTGTCGTAGGCATTGACCCGGATCACGACCTCCCGCGGCCGGTAACCGCCGGCGCGCACGGCATCGGCGACCTGCTCACGTGCGCGGGCTTTCGCATTCGGCGCGACGGCATCCTCCAGGTCCAGGATCAGGGCATCCGCCGGCAGGCTGCGCGCCTTTTCGAGCGCCCGCGGGTTCGAGCCCGGGACGTACAGCACCGAGCGGCGGGGGCGGATTCGATGATTCACGGGGCGGTACTCATGATCCATGATTCAATCAGCCATGACTCATGACAAGATGTCTGCATAGCGTTGGCGTAATTCATTCTTCTGTACCTTGCCCATCGAGTTGCGGGGCAGTTCGCCGACCAGCAGCACGCGCTTCGGGATTTTGAAGTTCGCGAGTTGGCCGTGCAGTTGTTCGATGATGCCGGTGGCAGTCACCGGGCTTCCCGATTCCGCCACGACCGCGGCCAGCACTGCCTCGCCGAAGTCCGCGTGGGGTACGCCGACGACGGCCGACTCGACGATGCCGTCGAGCCGGTCGATGGCCTGCTCGATTTCTTTCGGGTAGACGTTCAGGCCGCCGCTGATGATCATGTCCTTGTCGCGACCGAGCAGGGTCAGGTAGCCATCGTTGCCGAGTCGGCCCAGGTCGCCGGTGCGGAAAAACCCGTCGGCGGTAAATGCCTCGGTGGTCCCGGCAGGCGCATTCCAGTAACCCTTGAACACGTTCGGGCCGCGCACCTGGATGGCACCGATCGTACCGGCTGCGACCGGCAGGTCATGGCGGTCGGCGACCCGGATGTCGATGCCGGCCAGAGGCGGACCGACACTGCCGGGCCGGCGCTCGCCAGCGAGCGGGTTCGAGCTGAGCATCGAGGTTTCCGTCATGCCGTAGCGTTCCAGTATCGCGTGACCGGATCGTTCGCAAAAGGCCGCGTGTGTGTCGGCGCGCAGCGGTGCGGAGCCGGAGATGAACAGCCGCATCGACGCGCAGCACGCGCGGTCGAAGCCAGGCGTTGCCAGCAGGCGGGTATAGAAGGTCGGAATGCCCATCATGACGGTCGCACCGGGCAGCGCGCGCACGGCCTCTTCCGTGTCGAACTTCGGTCGGAAGATGAGCTGCGCACCGCTCATGAGCGCGCAGCCGAGCCCGACGAACAGCCCGTGCGCATGGTAAATTGGCAGCATGTGTAGCAATCTGTCTTGCGTCGTGAAACCCCAGGCGTCGATCAGCGTTGCAGTGTTCGCCGCGAGGTTGCCATGCGTCAGCATCGCACCCTTCGGCTTGCCCGTAGTACCCGACGAATACAGCAGCACCGCAACGGCATCGGCGCCGCAGTTCGCATCGATGCATGCGGGCGGCATTCCGGCCGCGGCCGCCGGCAGACTGCCGCCACCGTCCGCGTCCAGCGTCAGTACCTGGCAGTCGAGCGCCTGCGTCAGCACCCGGAATTCGGCCTCTCGCGCCGGTGTGCAGATGGCCAGCTTCGGGCGCGCGTCGCCCAGGAAGTATTCGAGTTCGGCGGCCGGGTACGCATCGTTCAGGGGGTGATAGATGAACCCGCCCCGCAGGCAGGCCAGGTATAGCCAGACGAGCTGCGGTGATTTTGGCGCCTGCACCGTGACCCGGTCGCCGGGGTTGCAGCCCAGCTCGCCGAGCAGGCGCGCCAGACGTGCCGACTCGCGTTCGGCGTCCGCGTAGCTCGCCGTCTGCCCGTCCGGCAGGCTCAGCAGGGTGCGGTCATGATTTTCAGGAAACCCGGCCGAAAATGTGGCATAAAGATTTTGCATGCGAAGCCGCCAGGGCGATCACGGCGCGGTGCGGGAGGCCGGGCGCCCTTGTGTTATCTGGTTTGTTAGATTGATTATATAAGTCATTAATTTCAAAAGCGAATAATCCATTGTCCCTATGCCCGATGCAGCCCATGCCTGAGACCAGCGATGTCTGACACGACCACGGCCACAAACGACTCCGGCGCTCGGCCCCGCGGGCGCGTCGCACTGTTCGTTACCTGCCTGGTTGACCTGTATCGGCCCGAGATCGGGTTTGCAGCGGTGCAGTTGCTCGAACGCGCGGGCTTCGTCGTCGAGGTTCCGCGCCAGGGCTGTTGCGGCCAGCCGAATTTTAACAGCGGGGATCGCGCGGGTGCGGGCAAGATCGCGTCCCGCGTCATCGATCGGTTCGCGCCCTTCGATTATGTGGTCGCGCCATCCGGCTCCTGCGCGGCGATGCTGCGGGTCCATTATCCGGGTCTGTTTTCTGCCGGTTCCGAAGCACGCCGTGCGGCTGCCCGGCTTGCGGAGAAGACTTTCGAGTTGACGAGCTTTTTGTACGACATCGCCGGTTTGCGCGAGGTGGCCGCCGAACTCGATGGCGTGGTGACTTATCACGACGGTTGTTCCGGCCTGCGCGAGCTCGGCGTTGCGCGGCAGCCGCGTGAACTGCTGAAGTCCATCTCCGGCATCGAATTGCGGGAGATGAATCAGCCGGATGCCTGTTGCGGATTCGGCGGGCTGTTCTGCATGAAGTATCCGGAAATCTCGGAGCGCATCACCGGCAGCAAGGTGCGTGACATCCTGGCCACCGATGCCGACTACCTGGTTGCGGGTGATCTCGGCTGCCTGCTGCAAATGGCGGGTACGCTCGAGCGCAACGGCCACGCGGTCAAGGCCGTGCATGTGGCCGAAGTACTGGCCGGCATGATCGGACCTGACCGGTCGGCGGATCACTGATGGAAACGACCAGTCGTCAGTTCAGACAATTGTCGCGGCATGCGCTCGAGCAGGCAACGCTGCAGCACTCGCTCGACGGTGTGCGCGAAATCATGCCGCGCATCCGCGCCGCGGCGTTGGCCGAGCGAGGGGATTTCGACGCGTTGTGCGACCGGGCGCGGGATATTCGCGAGCGGACCCTGCGGCAGCTCGACAGCTATCTCGAAGCATTCGAGCGGCGCGTTCAGGCTGCCGGGGGCACCGTGCATTGGGCCGCGACGGGCGAGGAGGCTTGCCGGATCGTTGCACAGATCTGCCGCGACGCCGGGGCCGAGCGGCTCATCAAGAGCAAGTCGATGGTGACCGAAGAAATCGAGCTGAACGCCGCACTCGAACGCGATGGCTTCACGGTGACCGAAACGGATCTGGGTGAATACATCATCCAGCTGCGCGGCGAGAAGCCGAGTCATATTCTCGCGCCGTCGTTGCATGTGACGCTCGATGAAGTTGCCGAGACATTTCACCAGCATCATGACATCGAACGCAGCGGGCCCCTGACGAATGCCACGGAGATGCTGGCCGAGGCCCGGTCGATCATGCGGGATAAATTTCTGCAGGCCGATGTCGGCATCACGGGCGCAAATTTCCTCGTCGCCGAGACCGGAGCTGCCGTTATCGTGACCAACGAGGGCAACGCGGATCTGACCGCCAGCCTGCCCGACACCCATATCGTCGTGACCGGTATCGAAAAAGCCGTGCCGACGCTCGACGACGTCGGCGTTTTGCTCCGGGTACTGGCGCGCTCTGCGATCGGCGAGCGACTCAGCAATTACACGACGTTTGTGCATGGTCCGCGACGCGACGGGGAGGCGAGCGGGCCTGCGAATTATCACGTCGTGCTGGTGGATAACGGCCGCAGCGAGATGCTCGGTACAGAATTTCAGGATATGTTGCGGTGTATCCGCTGCTCCGCCTGCTTGAATCATTGCCCGGTTTATACGGCCATCGGCGGGCATGCCTATGGTTCGGTTTATTCGGGCCCGATGGGTGCGGTGCTGACACCGGCGTTTGCCGGCCTGCCGGCTGCCGCGCACCTGCCGAACGCATCGACATTTTGCGGTCGCTGTGAAGCGGTGTGTCCGGTCCGGATTCCGCTGCCGTCACTGCTGCGACGCTGGCGGCAGCGTGAACTGAACGCGCGGCCCGTGATGGACGGCCAACGATTCGGCCTCGGCCTGTGGCGTTGGCTGAATCACTGGCCACCGGCATATAGCCTCGCCATCAGGTGTGCGGCTCGCGTGCTGCGCCGCCTCTCGGTGCCGGGTCGGGGTGGCCAGCGCTGGATTCGTCGACTGCCGTTGCTCGGTGCCGCCTGGACCGATTGCCGGGATTTGCCCGCACCGCCCGGGCGCACGTTCCAGGATGAATGGCGGCGGCGCAGGTCATGAGTTCGTCCGCTGCCGCGCGTGATTCGATTCTGCAGGCGATCCGCCGCGCACGTGCCGGCGCCGACGCGGTTCCGGATGCACCCCCTGCATATCGCACGCCCGCGGCCCTGCTCGGCGGCATCGAGCAATTCTGTGCATATGCGGGCGAGGAGGCCGCGACGTCAGAGCATGTCGGCCGCATGGAAGACGTGCCGCCAGCCGTGCTTCGATACGTGACCGGCCAGGGCCTCGCAATGCGGGTTGTCGTGGCTGCGGACCTCGACCTCGACGCGGCGGTGTGGGCCGCCGCACAACCGTTGCAGATCACCGGGGGGCCGGTGGAGCGCGACGGCGATACGCTGGTGACCGGCTGCTATGCCGGCGTGGCGGAAGCGGGGGCCTTGATCATGCTGTCGTCCTCCGGTGTACCGAATGAGGCGAAGTTCCTGGCCGCCACGCACATCGCCGCGGTGCGCGCCGTCGATATTCTGCCGACTTTCGAGGCACTGTGGACGCGACTCCGCGGCGACTTTACGGACCGCTGGCCGCGCACCATGAACTGGATCGTCGGGCCGTCGCGCACGGCCGACCTCGGCGTGCCCAGCAAGCTCGGGGCACACGGGCCGGCGCGGGTTCACATCATTATCATCGACGCGTGACGGGGCGGGTGAAACGTCCGGTGATCGCTCAGCGGGGGAGCTTGCCGGTCACGTGCGCCGCCAAATGTTTTGAGCTGCGCGCCATCGTTACGGTTTGTTACATTCATGGATCGGCATGACTGGTAAACTGCGTTGCAAATTTTTGTGCCGCCGTTAACGAACACCGGCGATCCGAACTCCCGAAGATCGAGATTGATGAGTACGAAGAACGAAGCTTTTGTCGATAGTCCGATGCGGGATAACTGGTATCAGACCAGTTCCTACTACGTGTCGTCATTCGCGCTCATCACGACGGTCGACGAGAACGGCGTTACCAGCATCGGGCCGTATCAGCTGAGTTTCCCGTTCGAGGTCATCGAGCGGCGCTCATGGATGGTCGTCAGTCGACCGAACTCGAATACGCACAGGAATGTCAGCCGCACGCTGAAATGCGCGATGAACTTCATCGAGTACGATCGCGAAAAAATCGAGATGATCCTCAAGTTCGGCTACCCAGGCCAGGAGCCCGAGGAGAAAATGGCGTATAACGAATTCGAACTGATCGACAGCCCGACGCCGGGCCGTGAGTCGAACACTATTTACCCGAAGATCATCAAGGAAGCCTACCAGGTTTATGAGTGTACGCTCGACATCGAGCGCATCAACGAAAATCCGATACTGCGCGACTCCGTGTCGGCGCACCTGCTGCTGAACATCGACAATATCCTGTTGAAGGAGAGTTGGAAAAAGAACCTCGAGGGTGGTGGTACGACGATGCCGGACGCGGCGCTGACTTTCGGTTTCCGCGGGGCGTCGAAATTCTGGTTTGGCGAGGTAAAGGAGCCTTATGCGCTGCCGATTCCCGACCTTGGCCCGGACCACGAGGTTGTGCTGTACGAAGCCAACCGGCTCGACGACGAGGTTCGTTTCACGGAGGATGCCTGCAAGCAACTGACCGGCATTCCGAAGGCGTTCCTGACCCAGGCGCTGCAGGGCATCGTTGACGAGGCCAAAAAGCAGGGCGTCACGAATATTGACCTGGACTTCGTGCAGCGGCTGAATGCCGAGCGGCAATAGCAGGCCAGGCCACTGCTGTCGCGGTTAATACCCGCTGTCTGGGCAGCTCGTGCGAGTATCTGGTACGGCAGTGCCGCCAGGCGCATCTATTGCCGCGTGACGCCGGACCTGGGTGCGCGAGCCTGTCGCAAAGCCGGGGCGCTGCGTCAGTTGCCCCAGGTTGCCTGCTGATAGTCTGGCGGCCCGGATACGGCAGCATTCGGCTTGTCGCGCCGGATCTTGAGCTGTGCGGCCGCTGCATCCAGTTCGTCGCGAGTGACCCGGCCGTTCCCGGCCAGCGATGCCATGGCGGCATAGGCAATGTACTCGGCGCTGACTTCGAAATAGGCACGCAGGTCGGGTCGCGATTCACTGACACCGTAACCGTCGGTGCCGAGTACGACGTAGGGCCCCGGCACCCAGCGCGCGATGCTGAGCGGCAATGCCTTCATGTAGTCCGACGCGGCGACGAATACGCCCTGTTCCTGTTCCAGCAGTTCCCGGACGTACGGCACGGCAGGTTGCTCTTCGCCATCAAACAGGTTCCGCCGCTCGACCGCCAGCCCCTGGCGGCTGAGTTCGTTGTAGCTCGTCACGCTCCAGATATCCGTCGACACGCCGAGGTCTTCGAGCAGCTGTCGCGCTTTGCGGACCTCGTTCATGATCGCGCCGCTGCCGAACAGGTGGGCCTTGCGGCCGCTCTTCGCCCGGCTGGTGGAACGTTCGAAGGCGTACATGCCCTTGATGATGCCCTCGGCCGTGCCGTCAGGCATCGGGGGCATCGCATAGTTCTCGTTGTGGATGGTGATGTAGTAGAAGATGTTCTCGTGTTGCTGGTACATCCGGTCGATGCCATCGCGCACGATGACCGCGAGTTCGTAGGCGAATGCCGGGTCGTAGCTGAGCAGGTTGGGCACGGTGTTGGCCATGATCTGCGAGTGGCCGTCTTCGTGCTGGACCCCTTCGCCGTTCAGCGTCGTCCGCCCCGAAGTGCCGCCGAGCAGGAAGCCCCGCGACAGCATGTCGCCGCAGCTCCAGATCATGTCGCCGACGCGTTGAAACCCGAAGATCGAGTAGAACACGTAGAACGGAATCATCGGGACACCATGCACCGCGTAGGCCGTGCCGGCCGCCAGGAATGACGCCATTGCACCGGCTTCACAGATGCCTTCCTGAAGAATCTGCCCGTCCCGTGCCTCGCGATAAGGCATCAGCGTGGAACTGTCGACCGGGCGGTATTTCTGGCCCTCCGAGGAATAGATACCGGCCTTGCGGAACAAAGCCTCCATGCCGAAGGTGCGCGCCTCGTCGGGCACGATCGGCACGATGTAGCGGCCGAGTTCGGCGTGATCCAGCAGTTTGGAAAGCATGCGGACGAATGCCATCGTCGTCGACAGTTCGCGATCGCCCGAGCCGGTGAGCTGGTCTTTGAACAGGCTAAGGTCCGGCGCGGACAGGCTCGGGCAGCTGACCAGGCGCCGCGGCCAACTGCCGCCGAGCGCCGCGCGCCGCGCCGCCAGGTAGCGAATTTCCTCGCTGTCTTGCTCCGGGGTGTAGAAGTCCGCGCGGCTGGCTGCCTCGTCGCTGATCGGAATGCCCAACCGGCGCGCCGTGTCGATGCGTTCGTCGCGGCTCAAGTTCTTCTTCTGGTGGACGGCGTTAGAGCCTTCGTAGCCCTGCATGCCGTAGCCCTTGATCGTCTTGATCAGGATGACAGTGGGCCCGTTGGTATTGCGTGCCGCGGCGTCGAAGGCGGCGTACACCTTCTTGTGATCGTGGCCGCCGCGGCGAATACAGCGAATCTCTTCATCGGACAGCACCCGCATGATGTCCTGGAGCTTCCGGTTGTCGCCGACCCAGTGGTGACGAACTTCCTCGCCGCTCGATACCGAGTACATCTGATAGTCGCCGTCGACCGCCCGCTCCATGCGTTCTTGCAGGACGCCTTCGGCATCGATCGCGAACAGCTTGTCCCATTCACCGCTCCAGATGACCTTGATGACGTTCCAGGCGGCACCGCGGAAGCTGCGTTCGAGTTCCTGGATGATCTTGCCGTTGCCGCGCACGGGACCATCCAGGCGCTGCAGGTTGCAGTTGACGATCAGCACGAGGTTATCGAGCTGTTCGCGGGCGGCGATGTTGATCGTGCCGAGCACTTCGGGTTCATCGGACTCACCATCGCCGATGAATGCCCAGACCTTACCGCCGTTGTCCGGCTTCAGGCCGCGGTGCTCGAGGTATTTCGCGAACCGGGCCTGATAGATGGCGCTCGGCGTCGACAGCCCCATCGAGGCCGATGGCATCTGCCAGAAGTCCGGCATGTTACGGGGGTGTGGGTAAGACGAGAGCCCGCCGCCGGCCTGGAGTTCCCGGCGGAAGTTCTTCAGCTGGGTGAGGTTCAGGCGACCTTCGAGGAATGCCCTGGCATAGACGCCCGGCGCGGCGTGGGCCTGGATGCAGACCAGGTCGCCACCGTAGTCATCGGTTTTGTTGCGGAAAAAATGATTAAGGCCGACTTCCATCATCGTCGCGGTCGACGCATAGGTGCCGATGTGTCCGCCGACGCCGCTGCCGCTGTCGTAGCCCTTAAGCACCATGGCCATCGCGTTCCAGCGCAGGATATTTTCGATACGGGTCTCGAGTTCGATATCACCCGGGTAAGCGGGCTGGTTCTCCAGCGGGATGGTGTTGCGGTAGGGCGTATTCAGAGTGGCCTCTTCGACGATGACGTTTTCATTTGCCAGGTAATTTTGCACCGCACGGAATATCGCCTTGGCGCGCTCGGGCCCTTCGGCCTGCAACAATGACTCCATTGACTCGAGCCATTCCTGCATCTCAAGGTCGTGAGCGAAAATTTCGGTGCGCCTGGAAACCATGGCGTCTGTACTCCTCGTATCAATTCTTATTGCGGTCCGCGGGACAACTCCGGCATCAGGCGCGGCTGCGGGCACCGGGTGCGGGTCGACTCGACAGGATACCGGCGAGCTTGTAGTTTGAGAATCATTGGCCGCCGGTCACTGGCAGAAATTATATAGCATGGTGGGGTTTCATGGCGAGAAATCCGTTAATATAAATACAATAAGTTATTGTATATTATTAATTTATTCTATCCATTCAGTGGTTTGCTTGAGCGGCATGCACGCCGGGTCAGAGAAAATAAGGGGGGATGATGGACAGGATCCGAGGTAGCGGTGCGTCGAATGACGCGGCCCGTGAGCCGACTTTGCAGCCGTTGACGAGCCTTGCCAGGCGGCGGCTGCTGGAGTTCATGCTTGGCTCGCCGGCGCTGGCCTCGATGGCTGCGCTGTCGGCCTGGTGGCCGTCCGCGGCGGGAGCGCGGCCCGAGCTTGCCATCCCGGAGACGGCGCAGAAGTCGCTCGATATTTTCCAGATCAAGGCGGCTGCCCAGCGTACGCTGGATCTGCAAGCCTGGCACTTCATCGTCAACGGCGCCGACGACGGCAAGACGATGAGCGCCAATCGCCGGGCGTTCGACGACTGGCAAATTCGCGTCCGGCGGCTGGTGGATGTCAGCCACATCGATACCCGCGTCGAGTTATTCGGCGAGACCTTGCGCTCGCCGATTATTCTTGCGCCGGTCGGTGGTCAGCGAACCCTGCATGCCGGCGGTGAACTGGCCAGCGCGCGCGGTGCGGCCGGCAGGGAACACCTGATGATTTGCTCGACGGTCAGCAGCTACAGCATTGGCGAGATCGCCGCGGTGGCCGGCGGACCACTCTGGTTTCAGCTCTATGTCAGCAAGAACCGGCCTTTCACCCGGCACCTGATTCGGAGTGCCGAGCAGGCGGGTTGCCGGGTACTGGTGGTGACGATCGACGGCCCGACACTCGGTAACCGCGAGGCCGAACGCTGGTTCCGCGCGCGCAGTTCGACGGGACGGGTGCCGATGGGCAACTTCGATAACTACGACGGCCCGAAGGGCATCGGCGATCCGTCGATGAACTGGGAGCTCATTGCATGGCTGCGCGAATCCACGCAGATGAAAATCGTGCTCAAGGGCATCGTGACCCGCGAGGACGCCGAACTCAGTGTGCACCACGGTGTCGACGGCATCATCGTGTCGAATCACGGCGGCCGGCAGGAGGAAAGCGGCCGCGGCACGCTCGAGTCCCTGCCGGAGGTGCTCGACGGCGTGGATGGGGAAATACCCGTGCTGATTGACGGCGGCATCCGGCGCGGGACGGACATCTTCAAGGCGCTGGCACTCGGAGCCGATGCCATCTGCATTGGCCGGCCCTACCTGTGGGGCCTGGGCGCCTTCGGGGAGCAGGGCGTGACCCGCGTGCTGGCGTTGCTGCGCTCGGAACTGAAGCGCATCATGCAGTTCGCCGGCACCACAAGCCTGGCCGCAATCGGCTCAGAGTACCTGGTGACTCGGCGAGGGGGCGAGGGCGGCGAGGGGGTCGGACTTCTATAACCCGTTAATTGCTCGTGACATATTGGTCTATAGGCGATTTGTCGGAAATTCTTCTTTATATATCAATGACTGGCATTGCTCCGATCCCATTCCAGTCGGGGTTCAGTACGGTGTCTGTTGCGTTCGCATCCGGAAAGGCGTCCGGGTAGTCCAGGTTGTAATGCAGGCCGCGACTCTCGTGGCGCATTTGTGCGCTGCGGATCGTTAGCTCCGCGATGAGCACCAGGTTGCGCAGTTCGATCAGGTCGTTGGTGACCTTGAAGTTGCCGTAGTACTCGGCGATCTCTCCTTGCAGCAATTCCACGCGATGCAACGCTCGTTCGAGCCGCTTGTTGGTACGTACGATGCCGACGTAGTCCCACATGAAACGCCGCAACTCGTGCCAGTTGTGTGAGACGACGATTTGCTCGTCAGGGTCCGTAACCCGACTTTCATCCCACGCCGGCAACGGTGGCGGTTGCAGCGGCGTCTGCTCCAGTTCGGCGAGAATCTGTTCATGAGCGGCGGCGGCGAAGACGACACATTCCAGCAATGAGTTGCTCGCGAGCCGGTTCGCACCGTGCAGGCCGGTGCAGGCGCATTCACCGATCGCGAACAGGCCGGGAATGTCGGTGCGACCGTGCAGGTCGGTGATGATGCCGCCGCACGTATAGTGCGCGGCAGGGACCACGGGGATTGGTTCTTGCGTGATGTCGACGCCGAATGCCAGGCAGTTCCGGGCGATATTCGGGAACCGGCGCAGCACCTCTTCGGCCGGCTTGTGGCTGATGTCGAGGTAGACACTGTCGAAACCACCGCGCTTCATTTCGTAATCAATTGCCCGCGCGACGATATCCCGCGGCGCGAGTTCTGCCCGTGCATCGTGTTCCGGCATGAAGCGCGTACCGTCGGGTAGCAGCAGGTGGCCGCCTTCGCCACGCACGGCCTCCGAGATCAGTACGGATTTTGCGTGCGGGTGATACAGGCAGGTCGGGTGGAACTGTACGAACTCCAGGTTGGCAACCCGGCAGCCGGCCCGCCAGGCCATCGCGATGCCATCGCCCGTGGCCGTATCCATGTTGCTGGTATACAGGTAGACCTTGGATGCGCCACCGGTTGCCAGCACGACCGTATGCGCCGACAGGGTATTGATCCGATGCGTATTGCGATCGAGGGCATAGGCGCCGAGGCAGCGGTTGTGGCCGGTATCGGTCAGCTTCGCGGTCGTGATCAGATCGACGACGATCTGGTCCAGCAGCATGTGAATGTGAGGGTGTGCCGAGATTTTCGCCTCCAGCACTGCCATGACGGCGTGTCCGGTCGCATCGGCCGCGTGCACGACGCGGCGCTCCGAGTGTCCGCCCTCACGCGTCAGGTGCAGTTCCGCGTGGCCATCTCCTTCTGCCTGCGTGAACTCGACACCCTTGTCGATAAGCCATTGGATGCAGGCCGGCCCGCGCGCGACCGTCTGCGCGACGACTTCTGGTTTGCACAGTCCCGCGCCCGCCACCAGCGTGTCGGCCGCATGCGACTCGGTCGTGTCGCGCGGGCCGATGGCCGCGGCGATGCCGCCCTGTGCCCAATTGCTGGAACTTTCCGTCAACGGGCCCTTGGTGACCAGGCCGACGTCGCGCCCCGATTCGGCGAGACGCAACGCCAGCGACATCCCCGCAAGGCCGCCGCCGATGATCAGAACTTCGTATCGCGTCTCAGTCATCTGGAGTGTGGGTCAATCGCCAATGCCCGGTATTGTACGGGTTTGCAGGCTGGGGGGCGGGGTTCCGGGCGGGCAGGCCAGGGCCATCGATGACCAGCGGCGGGTGCGGTTGCCGCCGGGGTTCAGATCGCGAGCATGCGTTCCAGCGACCGGCGGGCGCGCGCGGCGATGTCGGGATCGACCTCGATCTGCGGCGACAGGGTCTGCAACGAGCGCAGGATTTTCGGCAGAGTGATGCGTTTCATGTGCGGGCACAGGTTGCAGGG
>SMWD01000168.1 GCA_004357495.1 Gammaproteobacteria bacterium | reverse complement strand
GTCTTTCAGCACCATGCCCTGCGTCAACAGCTTGCTGAAGGGCTCGGGTGTATCCACCAGACCTTCGTCGCGCATGACCTTGTGAAAAAAACGCGCATACAACAGGTGCAGGATCGCGTGCTCGATACCGCCGATATACAGGTCGACGGGCAGCCAGTATTTCGCACGCTGGTCGAGCATCGCCGTGTCGTTATCGGACGAACAAAAGCGTGCGTAATACCACGAGGACTCCATGAACGTATCGAACGTATCCGTTTCGCGGGTCGCAGGCTCGCCGCTGGCAGGATCAGTCGTCTCATAAAACGACGGCATCTGCTTGAGCGGCGAACCACCCGCGCCGAAGTCGACATCTTCCGGCAACACGACCGGCAGGTCCGCGTCGGGCGTGCCGATCTGCTCACCGGCCGCGGTATTGATGACCGGTATCGGCGCACCCCAGTACCGCTGTCGCGAAATCAGCCAGTCCCGCAGCCGATAGTTCGTCCGCCGCTCGCCCAGGCCCGCGGCCTCCAGGTCTGTGGCGATTGCATCAAATGCCGCCGCGGACGACAAGCCGGTGTATTTACCGGACTCGATCAGCCTGCCATAGGGGATAAATGCCGCCGTCGCAATATCGCAGGGCTTATCGTCAACCGGCTCGATGACCTGGCGAATCGGCAACCCGTATTGTTTCGCGAATTCCCAGTCACGCTGGTCGTGACCCGGCACCGCCATGACGGCGCCGGTGCCGTATCCGATCAGGACGAAGTTGGCGACCCATACCGGTATCGGCTCGCCGGTGATCGGATGGATTGCATTAACCCCCAGCGGGCGCCCTTTTTTCTCCATGGTCTCCATGGCCGCTTCCGAGACCGCGCTTTTCTGGCACTCCTGCAGAAACGCCGCAAGCTCCGGGTTTGCGCCCGCCGCGGCTACGGCCAGCGGATGCTCTGCGGCAACGGCCATGTACGAGACACCCAGCAGCGTATCCGGGCGCGTCGTATAAATGTCGAGCGTGTCATCTGCAGCTTCGATCCGGAAGCGGACTTCGACGCCGCGTGATTTGCCGATCCAGTTGCGCTGCATGACCTTGACCCGTTCGGGCCAGTCAAGGTTATCGAGCTCGTCCAGCAGTTCTTCGGCGTAGTCGGTAATGCGCAAGAACCACTGCGGGATCTCACGCCGCTCGACCGGGGCGCCCGAGCGCCAGCCGCAGCCGTCGATGACCTGCTCGTTGGCCAGCACGGTCTGGTCGACCGGATCCCAGTTCACGACGGCCAGTTTTTTGTACGCCAGCCCTTTGCGCAGCATGCGCGTGAACAGCCACTGCTCCCAGCGGTAATACGCCGGGTCGCATGTCGCAAGCTCGCGATCCCAGTCGTAACCGAAACCAAGACGGCGCAGCTGATCGCGCATGTAGTCGATGTTCTCGCGCGTCCATTTTGCCGGTGCCATGCCATGCTTGATGGCGGCACCCTCGGCCGGCAGGCCGAACGCATCCCAGCCCATCGGCTGCAGGACATTCTTGCCCAGCATGCGCTGATAACGCGAGATCACATCACCGATCGTGTAGTTGCGCACATGGCCCATGTGCAGTTGGCCACTTGGGTACGGAAACATACACAGGCAATAAAACTTCTCGCGGTCGGGATCCTCGACCGCGCGGAAGGTCCTGGCGTCGACCCAGGCCGCCTGGGCCTCGGCTTCGATCTCGGCGGGGTTGTATTGGTTATCGGCCACGGGCGTTCTCGGTCACAGGCTGCTGGTACTCAGTCAGCGGGCAAGGATAACATCGTCTGCCGGCGAGTCAGGTACCCGGCCAGGCCGATCAGCAGCACGCAGACGATGATGACCGGCACGTTCCCGCTGCGTACGTATGGCGTCGCGCCCGTCCGGGGGCGTACCTCACCACGCAGAACGGCGGTGGTGAACTGCGGCAATTCGCTTACGATCCGCCCGTCCGCGCCGATGATAGCCGTAATGCCGGTGTTACTCGTGCGCAGCATGGCGCGGCCCATCTCGAGCGAACGCATGCGGGCAATCTGCAAATGCTGATACGCCGCGATCGAATTGCCAAACCAGGCGTCATTGCTGACGTTTATCAGCATCCCGGCCTCCGGCAGGAAATCAAGCAACTCGGTGCCGAATGCATCCTCGTAACAGATGCTGGGCGCCAGCGACCAGACCTTGACCGGCAGCGGCGACTGATCGTCGGCACCGGCGAGGGTATCCTGGTTCGGCAGGCCGGCGCTGCGCATCCAGTGACGGATCGAATCGGGCACCGGAAAGAACTCGCCAAACGGCACGAGGTGGCGCTTGTGGTATGCCCCATTGTCGACGCCGAGCCCGATCAACGAATTACGATATTGCCCGCTGGCCGAATCGCGAGTCAGGACGCCGAGGTAGAGTTGCTGACCGCGGCCGGCAAGCTGCTCATCGATCGCGTCGAGATACTCGCGCACCTGGTACGCGAGCGCCGGCACCGCGACCTCCGGCCAGACGATCAGGTCCCGGTCGGATTCGGCGAGCGTCAGGTCACGATACATCCGCAGCGTCGGTCCCAGCTGCTCACGCGCCCACTTGCGATCCTGCGGAATTGAACCCTGGATCAGGCTGACCTTGAGTGACTCGTCCGCAGGCTGGGTCCAGTCCCGATCATGGAGGGTGAATGTCGCCACGACGACGGTCAGCATGACCACCCCCGCACCGATGCGGTCCATACGCCCGCCACGAATCACCGTCAGCAGGGCGCCTGCCAGCACGAGTGTCACGAACGACACCCCGTACACACCGATGACCGGCGCCCAGGCCCGCAACGGGCCGTCGATCTGGCTGTAGCCGAGGCTGAGCCACGGAAAACCGGTGAACAGCCACAGCCGCACCCATTCGCACACAGTGAACACGGCGGGCCAGATGAGGCACCAGCGCAACACCCGCGAGCCGCCCGTCAAGCGCATATTGAGGTAGCCCGCAATCGCCGGGAACGCAGCCACCGCACACCACAGACTGACCATCAGGAGCACGGCAACCGGCACCGGTGCGCCGCCGAAAACATGCAGGCTCAGATACAACCAGTAGGTGCCGGTGGCGAACGCCCCGAAGCCAAAGTAAAAACCGCGCCACCCGGCCTCGCGCGGGGTCTGCCCGTCCCACAGTGCGAACAACACTGCAGGCAGAACAATCGCCAGTGGGAAAAAATAAAACGGCGCGAAACTCAGGGGCAGGGCTGCACCGGCCAATCCAGCCAGCCAGCGTCCACGACGACCGGAACGGGCAAGAATGCTCAAGACGTCAACGCAGCGTCGTCGTCGACCGGCACCTCTTCACGCCGGACTTCCAGCGTGTGCACGCGACGCCGATCGGCCTGCAGAACCTTGATGCTGAACCCGCCGTACGCGACGCTCTCGCCCCGGCGCGGCATGCGGCCGAGCTCGTGGATAACCAGACCACCGACCGTATCGTAGTCTGCGTCCGAAAAATCCACATCGAAATACGCGTTGAATTCCTCGATGCGCGTCAGCGCACGGACCGTAAAACGCGACTCGTCCTGCCTCTGGATCGGTTCGACCTCGAACGGATCGTGCTCGTCGTCAATCTCACCGACGATCTCCTCGAGTACGTCTTCGATCGTCAGCAGACCCGACGTACCGCCGTATTCGTCGACCACGATCGCCATATGATTGCGGCTCGCGCGAAATTCCTTCAGCAGCGGGTGCAGCCGCTTGCTCTCCGGGATAAACGTGGCCGGACGCAAAAAGCGTTCGAAGTCGAATGGCTCGTCCGGTGTCGTGACGAAATAGGACAGCACGTCCTTGGCGAGCAGAATCCCGATCACTTCATCGCGATCCTCACCGATAACCGGGAAACGCGAGTGACCGGATGTTGTGATCGTCGCCAATACGTCATCCTTCGGCGCGTCACGCTCCAGCACGATCATCTGCGAGCGCGGAATCATGACATCACGCACCTGCGAATCGGCCACCTCCATCACACTGCGCAGCATGGTCAGTTCGTCGGCCTCGAGCACCTCGCCCCAGCGTTCGTCAGCGAGGATTTCGAGCAGCTCGGCGCGGCTTGCCGGCATGCGCCTGATCACCCTCCACAGCCTGCCATACCAGGTTGCGCTGATCGGGCGCCGGTCTGTTTTGTCGTCACTCATTGCCTGGCATTCACGGGTCGTCAATCCTGCTGTCGCCGGCCTGGTACGGATCCAAGTACCCCAGGCGCATCATCACCTCGGTCTCCAGCCCTTCCATCTCTTCAGCCGCATCGTCATCCTCGTGATCGAAACCGGCCAGGTGCAGCGTGCCGTGTACGACGAGGTGTGCCATATGGGCCAGCGGTGTCTTACCCTGCTCGGCGGCCTCCGTGTACACCACCGGCAGGCAGATCACGAGGTCGCCCAGTTCACTATCGGCATCGGCAACTGCACCGAGGACGGGATCATCGCCGGCAAATCCCGGAAATGCGAGCACATTCGTCGGGCCGGATTTTCGCCTGAACGTCTCGTTCAGGTGCTGACTCTCGCTGCGGCCGACGAGGCGGACCGTCATGGCGCCGGACGGCCGCGTGCTCGCGCCGAGCTCCGCCGCGCCCTGGGGCGCACTCCGGGCCGCATCCAGGGCCGCGTCGACCCAGGCCACCCAGTCCACGCCTGCGGGTACGACCTGATCGCTGGTCGCAATCTGCAGGGCGACTTGGGCGGGCGCGACGCTCACTATTCTTCAGCAGAATCATCAACGCCGGCTCGCGGGTCGCCTGGCGCGTGCTCCGCGTCGGACCGGTCGTAGGCCTCGACGATGCGCTGGACCAGCGTGTGACGCACGACGTCGCGGGAATCAAAGCACGTGAACTGCACGCCGGGGATACCGTCCAGTACGTGCATCACGTGGCGCAAACCCGAGGTCTGATTACGCGGCAGGTCAATCTGCGTGATGTCGCCGGTCACGACCGCACGAGAACCAAAACCCATGCGCGTCAGGAACATCTTCATCTGCTCAACGGATGTATTCTGCGCCTCATCGAGAATGATGAAACTCTCGTTCAGCGTGCGCCCGCGCATAAACGCGAGCGGGGCCACTTCGATGATATTGCGATCGACCAGCTTCGCCACCCGGTCGAAGCCGAGCATCTCATACAAAGCGTCGTACATGGGCCGCAGGTACGGGTCAACCTTCTGTGCCAGATCGCCGGGCAGAAAACCGAGCCGCTCGCCGGCCTCGACGGCCGGCCGCACCAGCACGATACGCCGAACCCGCTCCTGTTCGAGCGCTTCGACGGCACTGGCGACCGCGAGATAGGTTTTGCCGGTGCCGGCCGGCCCGATGCCGAAGCTCAGGTCGTGTTCACGAATGCCGGCAATATAGCTGCGCTGGTGCAGGCCACGCGGGCGAATCAACAGGCGGCGTGTGCTGATGGCACCATCGTCGCCGGCACCCGGCGTAGCTGCCGGTTGGTCTTCACTCAGGGATGATTCCTGCAAACACATGTGTACGCGCTGAGGATCGAGCCGTTCGCTGCCGGCCAGCTCATACAGCTCCCGCAGGACGCGCGCGCCCAGCTGCGCGGTGTCACCCGGGCCCATGATGCGAAAGCGATTGCCGCGGGTGCTGATGTGTACGCCGAGACGCTTTTCGATTTGCCTCAGGTGCTCGTCAAACTGACCACAGAGATTTGCGAGGACCTGGTTGTCAACCGGCTCGAGTAGAACTTCCCGGGTTTGTGTTGCGGTAGTCAAGCGACTTGTGCGGGTGGCGGCAGGCGACCCCGCAACGAATTCGGTAATGCCTCGGAAATATGCACATCGATGAACCGGCCGATCAAGTACTCCGGACCATCGAAATTAACCCAGCGATTGTTTTCCGTGCGCCCGGCCAGTTGCTCCGGATTTTTGCGCGCAGGCCGCTCGACGAGTATGCGTTGCGTCGTACCGACCATGGACTGGCTGATGCGCAGCGCGTTTTCCCTGATGCGCGCCTGCAACTCAGCCAGGCGATCGAGCTTGTCCTGCTGCGGCACGGGATCCGGCAGGGATGCGGCCGGCGTGCCCGGGCGCGCGCTGTACACGAAGCTGAACGACTGATCGAAGCCGACATCATCGACCAGTTTCATGGTCGCCGCGAAATCCGCGTCGGTCTCACCGGGGAAACCGACGATGATGTCGGTCGACAGGCTGATGTCCGGCCGAACTTCGCGTAACTTGCGAATTTTCTGCTTGTACTCGAGCACGGTGTACCCGCGCTTCATCGCAGACAGGATGCGGTCCGACCCACTCTGCACCGGCAGGTGCAGATAGTTTGCAAGTTTCGGCACGTCAGCGTACGCCTGCACGAGCCGCGCGCCGAACTCGATCGGATGAGACGTCGTGAACCGGATACGCTCGATCTGCTCCACCAGGGCGACATAATTGATCAGCGTGGCAAGGTCGGCCTGCTTGCCGTCGTGAGTCGGGCCACGATAAGCATTGACGTTCTGCCCGAGGAGGTTGATTTCCCTGACACCCTGCGCGGCCAGGCGAACCACCTCACCGACGACATCATCGAGCGGGCGGCTGATCTCCTCGCCGCGCGTGTAGGGCACGACGCAAAAGCTGCAATACTTGCTGCAACCTTCCATGGCGGAAACAAAGGCGGTCGGCCCGTTGGCACGTGGCGCAGGCAAGTTGTCGAATTTCTCGATCGCGTGAAAGCTGATATCGACGATGGTGCGCCGCTCGGCGCGGGTCGCATCAAGCATTGCGGGCAAGCGATGCAAGGTCTGCGGACCGAACACAAGGTCGACAATCGGCGCCCGCTTCGCCAGCCTCTCGCCCTCCTGACTGGCAACACAGCCGCCGACGCCGATGATCAGGTCGGGGCGCGCATGCTTGAGCGCCCGCCAACGACCCAGCAGCGAGAAGACCTTTTCCTGGGCCTTCTCGCGGATCGAGCAGGTATTGAGCAACAGGACATCGGCTTCTTCGGGGTCGTCCGTCAGTTCCAGGCCGTGGCTGGCATGGAGTACGTCCAGCATCTTGCCGGAATCGTACTCATTCATCTGACAACCAAACGTTTTTATGTACAGCTTGCCTGGCATATCTTTATCGACTCAAGGGAAGCTCGAATCCCCCTCCTGCACCCTCCGAAAAACAGCGCGGCACCCCGGAAACACTAGCGCATGAAGCCCATACTTTCCAGTTTGACCAGGATACGCTGGGCGGCCTGAGCCGGGCTCAGGTCGGCGGTATCGATGCGAACTTCCGGGTTCTCCGGCGCCTCGTAGGGATCGGAAATACCGGTGAATTCCTTGATGATGCCGGCGCGCGCCTTCGCGTACAGACCCTTGCGATCGCGCTGCTCGCAGACCTCTACCGAGGTCGCGACGTGCACCTCGACGAAGCCGCCGAACTGCTCGTTCTGCTTGCGCACGATGCCTCGGGTCGCCGCATACGGCGCGATCGGCGCGCAGATCGCGATGCCGCCGTTCTTGTTGACCTCCGAAGCAACATAACCGATACGCTGGATGTTCAGATCGCGGTGCTCCTTGGAGAACCCCAATTCGCTGGACAGGCTCTTGCGCACATGATCGCCGTCGAGCAGCGTGACCGGACGATCACCCGCCTCGAGCAGCTTGACGAGCAGCGCGTTCGCAATCGTCGACTTGCCCGAGCCGGACAGGCCCGTGAAGAAAATCGTGATGCCCTGCTTGTGGCGCGGCGGATACGACTTGCGCAGTTCCTCGACGACCTTCGGATAGGAAAACCACGCAGGAATCTCCAGACCTTCCTGCAGCCGGCGGCGAAACTCCGTACCGGAAATATTCAGCACGGTCTGGTCATCCGTCGTCTCATCGATCGGCATGTACTCAGCACGATCCTCGACGTACACCATGAGCTGGAACGGCACCATCGTGATATC